>JAWKQM010000008.1 GCA_041390145.1 Gemmatimonadales bacterium
ACCGTTCGCGGCGGAGGTGCTCGGCGCCGTGCTCGCCTTTCCGGCCCTCGGCGACCGGGTCGGGCGGCCGGCGCACATCCGGGACGGGGCCATTCCCACCAGCGATTCCCTCGAGCTCGAGGCGCCGGTCGTCTACATCGCAGGCACCTGCATGAACGCGGGGAAAACGGTGGCCGCCACCGAACTGGTGCGCGGGCTCTCGCGTCGCGGGCTGCGCGTCGCGGCGTCCAAGCTCACCGGCGTCAGCCTGATGCGCGATACCCTGGCCATGCAGGACGCAGGCGCCGTGGCGGCGGTCACGTTCAATGACGCCGGCGCCGCGAGCACCCATGCCGGCATGACCGTCGCCGTGGCCAAGGGACTCTTCAACCACCTGCAGCAGACCGTCCGGCCCGATGTGATCGTCGCGGAACTCGGCGACGGCATCCTCGGGGAGTACGGGGTGCAGGACATCCTCCGGGATCCCGAGTTGGCGGGCGCTGGGCGCGCCTGGGTCATGGCCGCCCCCGATCCGGTGGGCTGCTGGGGCGCCGATCAGCTCATGCGGGGAACCTACGGGCTCCCCATCACGGTGCTGACCGGGCCGGCCACCGACAACCAGGTTGGCCGCGACTACATCAGCGCCTCGCTCGGCATTCCGGCGCACAATGCGCTGCGCGACGCCGATGGACTGCTCACCGTGGTCACCACGGCGTTGGAGTCGCAGTGAAGGTCGCGGTCGTCGGGGCCGCCGGGTACGTCGGGGGCGAATTGCTGCGGCTCGTGCTCCAGCACCCGGACGTCTCGGAGGTGGTGGCAACCAGCCGGAGCCAGGCCGGCCGACCGATCGCGGAGGTGCACCCCGCGCTCGCCCCGCTCACGGAGGCGCGGTTTGCCGGGCTGACGGCCGGTGAGGCCGCGCGCGGGCAGGACGTCGTCTTCCTCTCGCTGGAGCACGGGGAATCGTCCAAGGTGGCCGGGGAGGTCTTCGACGCAGGCCCCGGGCTGGTGGTTGATCTCGCGGCAGATTTCCGGGTGCGCGACCTTCGACTCTACGAGCAGTACTACGGCACGCATCCGGCCCCGGAGCTGGTGACGCGGTTCACCTACGGCCTGGCGGACGTGCGCGGCTCCGAACTTCGCGGCGCCGAGGCACTCGCTGCGCCGGGCTGTTTTGCGACGGCGGCGCAGCTGGCCCTCTATCCCCTGCGGTCGCTCGGCGTCGTCGGCATTCCCGCGCTCTTCGGGGTGACCGGATCGAGCGGCGCCGGCGTGCATCCGAAGCCGACGACGCACCATCCGGCCCGCGCCAACAACCTCTTCGCCTATTCCGTGCTGAACCATCGGCACGACGCCGAGGTGCTGCAGGCGTGGCGGGGTTGGATGGAATCCCCCACGGCGACGGCCCGCCTGATGACCCACTCCGGCCCCTTCGTGCGGGGGATTCATCTGACCCTGCACGCCACGGTGGCGCCCGGGGACGCGGCGCGCATCGACAGCCTCTTTTCGACCGCCTATGCTGGACGCCCGTTTGTCCGGGTCGTCGACGCGCCTCCTCAGCTCACCCACGTCGTCGGCACCAACCAGGCGCTGATCCATGCCGTCGGGAACGCTGACACCGGCGAGGTGCAGGCGATGGTGGTGCTCGACAATCTCATCAAGGGGGCGGGAGGACAGGCGGTGCAGGGGATGAACCTCGCGCTCGGACTCGACGAGGCTGCCGGCCTTCGGCTGGCGGCGCCCTTCCCATGCTGAGCGCCGGCGAGCAGGCCCTCCTCCCGGTCTATGCGCAGATGCCGATCCGGCCGGTCTCCGGCCGGGGCGCCTGGCTGGTGGACGAGGATGGCGCGGAATGGCTCGACGCCTATGGTGGGCATGCGGTGGCGTCGACCGGGCACAGTCATCCGCGCGTGGTCGAGGCGATCGCCACGCAGGCCAAACGCCTGGTCTTCTACTCCACGGCCGTGCCGTATCCCCTGCGCCTTGAGCTGGCGGCCGAACTCGCCGCCCGCTGCCCGGGCAACCTCGGGCGGGTCTTCTTCTGCAATTCCGGCGCGGAGGCCAACGAGAACGCGCTGCACCTCGCGCGGAAAGCGACGGGGCGGTCAGGCGTCGCCTCCGTGACCGGTGGCTGGCACGGCCGCACGGTGGCCACGCTCGCCTGCTGCGACGGCGCCTCGTATGAAGCCGGGGCGCTCCGGGCCGGCATGGCGCTCTCCTCGCGGGTCACCTTCAACGACCTGGCCTCCCTCGACGCGGTCCTCGACGACTCGATGGCCGCGCTCCTCGTCGAGCCGGTGCAGGGCATGGCGGGGGCGCGGGATTGCAGCGTCGAGTTCCTCGGGGAGGCGCGCCGGATCTGCACCGAACGGGGCATCGCGCTTCTGTTTGATGAGGTGCAGTGCGGGGTAGGACGGAGCGGGACCTTCACCGCGGCGGAGAGCTACGGTGTGGTGCCGGACGGGCTCACCATGGCCAAGGGACTCGGCTCGGGCTACCCGCTCGGGGCCGTCGTCGCCGGACCGATGCTGGCCGATGGCGTCGGCGTTGGCGACTTGGGCAGCACCTTCGGGGGCGGTCCCCTCGCCTGCGCGGCCGGCCTGGCGACGCTGGCCGTCATCACCGACGAAGACCTGGCGGGAAATGCGGCGCGGGTCGGTGCGCACATCGAGGCGGGGGCCCGCGCGCTTGGCGCACAGAAGGTTTGGGGGCGGGGATTGCTGCGGGGCCTCGACTTCGGGCGTCCGGCCAGGGAACTCCAGCAGGCCCTCTTTGCCCGCCGGATCCTGACCGGCACCTCCTCCGATCCCCGCATCCTGCGCATCATGCCGCCGCTCACCCTCACGGTTCAGGAAGCCGACGTGCTCCTGGCCGGACTCCGCGAGGTGCTGACGTGACCAAACGCGATTTTCTCGCCGTGGAAGACTGGTCCTTTGCCGAGATCGAGTCGGTGCTGGCGCTGGCCACCCGGGTCAAGCGTGGCCAGATCCTCGGGGGACTCGAGCGCAAGGTGCTCGCGATGGTCTTCCTCGACCCGAGCCTCCGCACCCGCACCAGCTTCGAGACGGGGATGTTTCTCCATGGGGGGCACGCCGTCGTCCTCGAGCCGGGCAAGGGCAGCTGGGCACTGGAGACGGAAGAAGGCATCGTGATGGATCGGGACACCGTGGAGCACGTCACCGAGGCCGCCCGAGTCCTCGGCCGGTACGCCGACGCACTGGCGGTTCGCTCCTTTCCCCGTGGAAGTGAATGGGCCACCGCGCGCCAGGACACGATCCTGCGGCAGTTTGCCCGACACTGCGAGAAGCCGGTCATCAATCTCGAGTCGTCGCGTCGTCATCCCTGCCAGGAGCTGGCGGATGCGTTCACGCTCAGGGAAAAGCTTGGCGAGACCAGGGGAAAGAAGTTCGTGCTGACCTGGGCCTGGCATCCCAAGGCGCTCCCGACGGCGGTACCGGTAAGCGCCGCCCTGGCGGCGGCACGCATGGGCATGGACGTCACGATTGCCGCGCCCGAGGGCTGCGACCTCGACCCCGAGGATGTGCGGCGCATTCGCGAACTGGGGGCGGAGGCCGGCGGCGGCCAGCTGGCATTCGCGCACGATCAGGGCGCCGCCATCGCCGGAGCCGACGCGGTCTACGCCAAGTCCTGGGGCCCGGTATCGATGTACGGATCTGCCGACGTGCAGCGGCCCTGGTTCGACCGGTACCGCGACTGGCGGCTCACGGCGGAGCAGATGTCGACGACGCGAAACGGCAAGGGCATCGCGATGCACTGCCTGCCAGTGCGCCGCAACGTCGAAATCGATGATGCCGTGCTCGACGGCCCGCACTCAGTGGTGGTGGACGAGGCGGAGAACCGGCTGCATGTGCAGCGGGCGCTCCTTCTCACGATGATCGGGAGCACGCAGTGAGCATTGATACGTCGAAGGGAATCGCGGGCCTCAAGGGTGCCCTGCGGTACGTGCGCGCCTATCGGGACCAGGTCTTCGTGGTCAAGCTGGGGGGCGAGGTCCTCGCCGACCCGCGAGCCGTGGACGGCATCGCGGCGCAGGTGTCGCTCCTCAACAGCCTTGGCATCCAGTTGGTTGTGGTGCACGGGGGCGGACCCCAGGCCACGGCACTCAGCCGGCGCATGGGAGCCGAGCCCCGGATCGTGGCCGGCCGCCGCGTCACCGATGACGACGCGCTGGCCGTGGCGAAGATGGTGTACGCCGGGCAGCTCAACGTCGACCTCCTCGCCTCCCTCCGCGCGCACGAGGCGCAAGGCGTGGGACTGAGCGGCGTGGACGCCGATCTCATCACTGCCCACCGCCGGCCCCCGGTCAAGGTGGTGGACGACGACGGCAGGTCGCAGACCGTGGACTACGGGCATGTCGGTGATCTCGACCGCGTGGACCCCCGGGTGCTGCGCACGCTCCTCGATGCGCGGTTCGTGCCGGTGGTGGCGAGCCTGGCCGGGGACGGAGACGGAAACGTCTTCAACGTCAACGCCGATACGGTGGCGGAAGCGCTGGCCGTGGCACTGCGGGCGCAGAAGCTGATCTTCCTGACTGGCGCACCCGGCGTGCTCCGTGACCGGGAGGATCCGTCGAGCCTGATCGCGTTTGCCGATCCGGATGACCTGGCCGGTCTGCTCGCGAGCGGGGCGGTAGCCGGCGGGATGCGCCCCAAGGTGGAGGCGTGCATCCGTGCGGCCACCGGCGGTGTCGAGCGGACCCACATTATCGACGGTCGTGTGGCGGACGCGCTTCTCCTCGAGGTCTTCACCGGTGCCGGATGCGGCACCATGATCGTCGGTCGAAAGGAAAAGGCGACCTATCTCGGCGTCGACCTGGCCGACTGAAGTCGAGCTCCTCCGCGAGCTCGTCGCTATCCCCTCCGTCAGTGGTGAGGAGGCGGCGGTGGCGAGTCTGGTCGAGGAGACCGCGCGGCGCTGGGGGCTCCCCGTCCTCCGGGACGCAGCGGGCGTGTCTGTGCGCGTCTCCGGCAAGGCGCCCGGACCGACGCTTGCCCTTGTGTCGCATCTCGACGTGGTGCCGCCCGGGTCCGGCTGGACTCGCGACCCGTTCACCCCTGTCATTGAAGCGGGCCGGCTCTTCGGGCGGGGCTCGGGCGACGCAAAGGCCTCCGTCGCGGCGATGCTCTGCGCCGCGCACGATATTGCGACCGCCGGTGGTCCGGCGCGGGGCGATCTGCTGGTCCTCCTGGGGCTGGGTGAGGAGACCCGCAACACCTCGATGCCCGACCTGGTGGGTCGCGCCGGTCCGGTCGACGCCGCCATCGTGGGCGAGCCGACCGATCTCGACTTTGCCGTCGCCCAGCGCGGGCTCATGATGGTGGACCTGATAGCCCGCGGCGACCAGCGCCACGCCGGTCGGGTCAACGAAGATGGTGCGTTTACCAACGCGCTCACGGCGCTGGCGCGGGATCTCATCAAGCTCGAAACCCTCTTCACGGATCGGCCGCACCCGATCCTCGGGCATCCCACCGTCACCGCGACGATGGTCACGGCGGGTGTGAGCCGAAACGTCACGCCGCCGTCGGCCAAGGCGGTACTGGACGTCAGGAGCACGCCGGCCTGGACGCACGAGGAACTCGCCGACGGCCTCAGGGCTGCGCTCGCCAGCGAGGTGGTCGTCACCTCGGATCGACTGGTGCCCTGCGAAACCCCGCCGGGGTCGGCATTGCTGGCGGCCTGCGCATCGGTACGTCCCGCGGCCACCCGGTATGGGAGCCCGACCTGCAGCGACTGGGTCTTCCTCCGGCACCTCGACGCGGTCAAGTGCGGACCCGGCAGCAGCCGGCGGTCGCACACCGCGGACGAATGCGTAGATTTGGATCAGGTGTCTGCCGCCCGTCGATTCTACGCCGATCTCGCAGGGGAGTATTTGCAATGACCCCTCGTCGCTCATCCCCACAAACCCTCTGGTCGCCCGCCGACGATCCCGATCGTCTCATGCTCGACTACACCATCGGTGAGGACCGGCTCTGGGACATGCGCCTCCTGCCATGGGACGTGTATGGAAGCCTGGGGCACGTGGAGGGATTGCGCGCGTCAAAGCTCCTGTCGGCCAATGCCCACCGCAAACTGCGGACGGTGCTCCGCCGCGCCTTGCGCGAAGTCGAGGACGGGGTGCTGGTGATCGATCTGGTGCACGAGGACGTGCACAGTGCGGTGGAGGACTGGATCACCCGGCGGCACGGTGCGGCCGGCGAGCAGTTGCATACCGGTCGGTCGCGCAACGACCAGGTGGCCTGCGACCTCCGGCTCTACTTGAAGAACCAGCTGCTCGAGCTGCACGAGGCCGCCGAGGACGTGGCCATGGCGCTCCTCGACTTTGCCGCGCGCCATCGCGACCAGCTGTGGCCGGGATACACGCATTCCCGGAAGGCGATGCCGTCGTCGATTGGACTCTGGGCTGCCGCGTATGCCGAGGGGCTGCTCGATACCCTGGAGTCCCTGCCCGCGCTTTGGGCGCGCGTGGACCGCTCCCCGCTCGGGAGCGCCGCCGGGTACGGGGTCCCGCTGCCGCTCGACCGGGAGGCGACGGCGCGGGCGCTCGGATTCGCCGCCGTGGAGCACAACGTGGCGGCGGTGCAGCTGGGTCGAGGCAAGCTTGAGGCGGCCGTGCTCGCCTGGTGCGGAGAACTGGGCCACGACCTCGCCCGTTTCAGCTCTGACGTGATCCTGTTCAGCGCGGAGGAATACGGCTATCTCGTACTCCCGGCGCGGCTCGCCACCGGCTCCAGCATCATGCCGCACAAACGAAATCCGGATCTCTTCGAGCTGACGCGCGCCCGCGCCGCCACCGTGAACGGCGACCATGCCGCGCTCCTCCACGTGGCCTCCCGCCTGACCGGCGGGTACCATCGCGATTTTCAGTTGCTGAAGGAACCGCTCTTCCGCGGCCTGCAGCGGACGCGCGAGATGCTCGCGATGCTGACGGTGGCCATCCCGTCGCTCGGTGTCAACGCGACGCGTTGCACCGAAGCCATTGCGGGTGACGCCCTCGCCACCGACGAGGTGATGCGCAGGGTGGAGGAGGGGGTGCGGTTCCGGCGCGCGTACCGGGAGGTGGCCGCGGAGCTCAAGGCCGGCGGGCACTTCCCGCCGCCAACCCGCCGGCAGATCCTCGCCCGCCGCGGTTCCACAGGGGGCCTCGGGAATCTTGGGCTGTCGGTGGTGCGCGCCCGTGTCCGGGCACGGCGTCAATGGAGCCGACGCGAGCGGCAACGATTTGAGCAGGCGCTTCGGCGGCTGGCCGGCCGGGGCCCGGAGAGGAAATTGTGAGCACCGATCGTCGGAAGCGTCACATGAAGATCCTCGAACTGATCAGCACGCAGTCGCTGCGCACGCAGGAAGAGGTGGCGGCGGCGCTGGCGGGCGAGGGGTGGTCCGTCACCCAGTCGTCGGTGAGCCGGGATATCGCCGCACTGCGGCTCGTCAAGGTGAACGGCGTCTATCGCCGGCCCGTGGTGGTCGCCAAGCCGGTCGACGATCCCGACCTCCGGCGCATCGCCGAGGCCCTCATCGGGGTGGAGACCGCTGGGGACGCGCTGGTGGTCCTGCGGACACCGCCAGGCGAGGCGAGCCCCGTCGGCGCGGCGCTCGACCGGCTCTCCTGGGCCGGTGTGGTCGGGACGATCGCCGGGGACGATACTATCTTTGTGGCAGTGCGGGACGCCGCCGCCCAGCGAGCGGTCCTGCGCGAACTTCGTAAGGTTGCCGCACTGCCCTGAACGCCGATTGCGCTATCGACCGGAGCTCCCATGGCCAGCACGACGTTTATCGATCACAAAGGAGTCCAGATCGCGTTTCTTGACTTTGCCAATGTACAGTCCACCGAGGAGGCGCTGACGGCCATCGAGGAGGCGGCGCAGCTGGTGCAGGCACAGCCCTTTCGAAGCGTTCGTACGCTGACCTATGTGGCGGGGAGTCGGTTCAACGGTGAAGTGCTGGAAGCGATCAAGCGGCTGGCCGTGAACAACAGGCCCTACGTCATTGCCGGGGCGGTGGTGGGACTGTCAGGGCTGCAGAAAGTGGTCTATACGACCGTCATGCGGTTTTCCAAGCGAAACATCCCTGCGTTCAGTGACCTCGAGGCGGCCAAGGAGTTCCTGATCGCCCAGAGTTGACGCGTCACTCCGTGGGTCGTGTGACGCCGCCCCCGTAGCGGACCGCGGTGATCTCCGCGAGGATCGCCAGCGCCGTTTCCGCCGGCGACCGCCCCCCCAAGTCCAGCCCGATCGGCCCGAACAGCCTCCCCAACTCGGCCTCAGTCAGCCCGGCCGCGCGCAACCGCTCCCGGCGCGCCCCCTGTGTCTTCTTCGACCCGATGGCCCCGACATACATGGCCGGGGACCGGAGCGCGATCAGGAGCGCGGGATCGTCGAACTTGGGATCGTGGGTCAGTACGGCAACCGCGGTCGCGGCGTCGATGCCCGCCTGGGCGAGCGCCACGTCCGGCCACCCGAGGATCAGCTCGTCGGCGGTGGGGAACCGCTCCCGGGTGAGGAATGCCGGGCGGCCATCCGCCACGATCGTTCGGTATCCGAGGGCACGGGCCAGCGGCACCAGTTCGGCGGCCACGTGCACGCCCCCGAAAATCACCAGTCGCGGTGGGCGTGGAAACACCTCCAGGAAGACGACCGCGTCCCCGCCGGGGAGCTGCAGCGCTGCCTTTCGCGAGCGCCCGCTCCGGAGCGCCTCGGCGGCCGCGCGGGAGAGCGGGGAAGCCCCCGCCCCGGCGGTGTCGTCGACGGTGAACCGGCGGCCGAACTCGGGGCCATCCAGCACCGTGGCGACCACGACGCCACCGGCTCCCTTCGCCGCCGCCAGTACCTCCTCCGGCACCGCCGGCTCGATCAGCAGTTCCAGCGTGCCGCCGCAGGAGAGCCCGACTTCCCAGGCGCGCGCGTCGCTGATGCCGTAGCGGACGAGCTTGGGTGCGCCGCGCTCCATCGCGGCCCGCACCTCCTCAGCGGCCGCCGTCTCGACGCACCCTCCCGAGACCGACCCCGCCATCGCGCCACGGCCGTCGACCAGCATCGTGGCCCCCTCGGCCTGGGGCGCGGAGCCCCAGACCGAGACAACCACCGCGCGGCCGACCGGGCCGCCCGCCTGCATCTGTGCGTACGCCTCCAGGAGGGCCCGCATCCCGCCGCTAGCGATTCCGGCCGTACTGCTCGTGACTGGACACCCAGTCCGAGGACGAGATGGCCGAGGCGAGTGAGATCTCGCCGGCCAGCACGACCCCCGCGATGATCTCCGCGAGCTTGTTCACCTTCCCCCGTCCACGGCAGCCCAGGATCTCCAGCGATTCCGCCTGGGTCGGCAGGCCTGTGCCGCCGCCGTGCGTGGCGATGATCAGCGACGGGATGGTGATGGAGAGGTACATGTCGCGGTTCTTCGTCAGTTCCGCGTAGAGGATGGCAGCGGAGGATTCGGCAACGTTGGCCACGTCCTGGCCGGTGGCGATGAAGAGCGCGGTGATGCCGTTGGCGGAATGGGCGCCGTTGTTGTTGGCCCCGCTGATGAAGGCGCCCACGTTGGCGACGCCGTGGTGGTACACCAAACTCTCCGGTTCCACCCGCATCTGCTGGATCAGGACATCGCGCGGGACGGTGACTTCCGCGGTGACGCGCTTGCCCCGGGTGCGCATCACGTTGATCTGCGACGCCTTCTTGTCGGTGGCGAAGTTCGACTCAAGGTAGAAATGCGCGATCCCGGCATAGTTGTCCAGGATCCAGCTGCAGGCCGCAAAGGTGGCCCGGCCCACCATGTTCTGGCCCGCGGCGTCCCCCGTGCTGTAGTTGAACCGCAGGAACACGAACTTGTTGGACTGGTACGGATCAACGTATTGCAGCTTGGCCACGCTCGACGTCGCCTCCGCCTCCTCCCGGATCCTCGGCATCTGGTCCGCGACCCACTTCACGAACTCACGCCCGGACCGCGCGTCCTCGAAAACAAAAACCGGGGCGCGCTGCATCGCGTCCCCGACGACGGTGCACCGCGCGCCGCCGGACAGGTTGATCACCTTGATGCCGCGGTTGTACGAGGCCACCAGGGTGCCCTCGGAGGTCGCCATCGGGACCAGGAAGTCGCCCTTGGCGTGTTCGCCATTGATGGTGATCGGCCCGGCCAGTCCCATCGGCACCTGCGCAACCCCGATGAAATGTTCGCAGTTGCCCTTGGTCAGGTGCGGGTCGAAGGAGTGCTTCCCGATGTGGGCCAGCGTGGCGCCGGTCTCCTTCTCGATGAAGGCCTGCCGGGCCCGGATGGCGGCCTCGCTGTAGTCGTCCTCCGCGTCGCGGGGGATGCGGACGAGGGTGTGGCCCCCTTCCTGGATCGAGTCCTCGACGTCGAAGCTGAGCTTGCCGAACCCCTTGGTCTTGACCGCCAGGGCGATGGTGTGCTTGCCGGGCCCGACCGCCGGGTGCCTGGCGACCAGCGAGAGGATCATCCCGACCGGGAACTCGATCGGGGCGCCCCCGGCGATGCTGTCGGCGGTCAGGATCCGGCCGCCCGGGAGGTGAATGGCGACTTGGTCAAGCGGGATGGCCACCCCGTCGATGGAGACCGACAGCACCGCGGTGATCTCGACGTTGCTGAGGCGGTTCTTGATGCCGAACCGGACGCCCTGCTCGACGTTCGTCAGGCTGCCGAGGGTGTAGAGCTTCTTGAGCAGGAGGGTCGGGATGAACATACGGGGCTTTCTCCAGGGTCTGGGCCGGCCGGGACGGGTCGCTGAACACCCTGTATCTATCACCAATTCAACGACTTCGCCAGACGCGCCGATGGCGGTCGGGGAAGGGGGGATGGGGAGGCCGGTCGGGCGCGAGGGGCCCGGCAATGCCGCGGTGCGGCAAAACGGGGTTGACATTGTGCCGCAGTGCGGTATATTCCGGTCACTTCAGGAGGCGACACGTGGTTCGACTGGTCAAGCGCTATGGCGGCGGGAGCCGCAAACTCTACGACACCGAGGAGAGCCGGTACGTCTCGCTCGAGGAGGTGGCGGGGTGGGTGCGCGAGGGCCAGGAGGTGCAGGTGCTGGAGAGCGGCAGCGGCGAGGATGTCACGCGGCAGGTACTGGCGCAGATTATCCTCGACGGCGAGAAGCAGGGCAAGTCCGTGCTTTCGGTCGACCTCTTCCACGATGTCATTCGGCGGGGCGAAGCGGCCCTCCACGCCAGGGTGGAGCAGTTGCAGGAGGGCGTGGATCGGCTGGTAAAGGCCTCGGTGGATCATCTCCCGCCGGTCCGGGGGGCGCGGGACGAGATGGAGGCCCTGCGGGAAGGGATCGCCGGACTCGAGCAGGCGCTCCGGGATCTGGAAGCGCCGGCCGCGAAGCCGAAAGCGAGGAAGCGCAAGTCAGGACACGGCGCCCGGCGTGGCCGGGCTGAAGGATAGAGCGTACGCAGGCAGAATCTCACACGAACCAACGGACCGCTCCGCGGTCTGAACTCAGGAGGAAGTTATGGCACGCAACAACCGCAGCAACACGGCCCTGATGGTCAAGGACAACGCGCAGCACATCTGGCTCGCCGGTCTCGGCGCGCTGGCCACTGCCGGCGAAGAGGGCAACCGGGTGTTCGAGGATCTCGTCGAGAAGGGCGCCAAGCTGGAGAAGACCGGCCGCGCACGGCTCGAAAAGGTGCTGGCCAAGGCGCAGGGACGCGCCCGCTCGCTCCGCGGCGATGCGGAAGGCGCCATCGGCCGGGTGTCCGCGCCGATTGACGCCGGTGTCTCGACCGCGCTGAACAAGCTCGGTATCCCGACCCGCAAGGAAATCCTGGCGCTGACCCGCCGGGTCGAAGAGTTGACCCGCACGGTCCAGGGGGCCAAGAAGCAGCCGGCCAAGCGTCGCGCCGCCAAGAAGGCGACCCGTCGGACGGCCAAGTAAGGGGTCGCGCCATGCCCGCCAAGGCACGGCGCAGCAGGAAACGCCGCCGGATCGGCCTCGCGCTGGCCGGCGGCGGCCCGGAGGGCGCCGTCTATGAAATCGGCGCGCTCCGGGCGCTCGACGAAGCTCTCGACGGACTCAACCTGCACGAGCTCGATATCTATGTCGGCGTGAGCGCCGGGGCGTTCATCGCCGCATCGCTCACCAACGACCTGACCACGGCGCAAATGGTGCGCGCCCTGGTCAAGCACGAAGCAGGGGAACACCCCTTCGTCCCGCAGACATTCTTCACGCCAAACTATCGCGAGTGGGCCAAGCGGAGCCTCATGCTGCCCCGGCTCTTTGCCGACGCCATGCTCGAATTCCGGCGCGGTCCCGAAGAGCAGACCCTCTTTGAGTCACTGACCAAACTGGCCCGTGCCCTGCCGGTCGGGCTCTTCGACAACGAGCCGATTCGCCGCTATCTCCACCGGACCTTCAGCATCAAGGGCCGGAGCGACGACTTCCGGGAACTTCGCCAGCGGCTCATCGTCGTGTCGACCGATCTTGAGAGCGGTCGTCCGATCCTCTTCGGCAACCCCGGCTGGGATCACGTCCCGATTTCCACCGCGGTGCAGGCCAGCACCGCCGTGCCGGGGTTCTACCCGCCGGTCAAGATCGAGGGGCGCTATTGTGTCGACGGCATCCTGCTGAAGACACTGCACGCCTCCGTGGCGCTGAAGGAGGGAGTCGATCTCCTGCTCTGCGTCAATCCGCTCGTGCCGGCTGATTTGCGCGACGCGGTGGGCTCGGGGCAATTGAAGGAAGGGGCGCTGCTCAAGAAGGGGCTCGCCACCGTGTTGAGCCAGACGGTGCGCACGCTCATCAATTCACGCCTGGAAGTCGGCATGGCGGCCTACACCACCCGCTTCCCCGACTCCGAGGTCCTGCTCTTCCAGCCTGACCGGAATGAGTTTGATCTCTTTTTCAGTAACATCTTCAGCTTCCGGTCCCGTCGCCGGGTCTGCGAGTTGGCGTACGATGCCACGCGCCGGAACCTGCGGGCACGGCGCAAGACCATCGGGCCAATGCTGAAGCCGTATGGTATCACGCTGCGCGAGGATGTGCTGGATGAACCGCGGGACATCTGGACGAGCGTGGGGCTGGATCAGTTCAGCTCGCGGGACCCGGTCACCAGCCAGTTTTCGACCGCGCTCGACGAACTCGAAATCGCGGTGACCAGCGAGATGCCAGTGGCACCCGCCTCAGGCGGGCGGGCGCGGAGGTAGCGGCCGGTCCGACAGCCGCCACATGAAGGCCCCCTGGAGTTCCGCCCGCTTTGCCCGTGGGATGCCGCGATAGCCGTACGGAGGCCGGCGGAACATCCGGGTCAGCGTGAGGAGGGGCCACCCGAACGGCAGGTAGAAACCAATCAGGTCCCAGTCGCGCAGAATCCGGTGGAGGGCATTGCGCGCGGGGGGCCGGTACAGATCGCGGGACCGCCGGACGAACGAAATCGGCCACCCGGTCGGCAACACCCACCGCAACTTCCCCCATCCCGCTTTGAGCGATTCCCAGAGGTGCGGCGCGTCAAAGGGACGGCGGCCGTGTATCTCGACCAGGGCATCCAGCTGCTCCTGCATCTCCTGCCGGACCCGCTCCGCCGTCCGCTGCAGCGTGGGTCGATCCGGCTCCTCGAGGTTCGTCAGCCCGGCCTGCCGGAGATACTCGCGCATGTCGAGTGGTTCTCCGAGGACGAAGATCGTTCGCGCGGGGAAGGCGAGATACCAGATCCACGGGAAGATGATCGCCAGGATCCCGGCGGGCAGCGGCAGGAACGGGACCCCGAAGAAGCGCTGCATGAGCCGGTCGAGCGGAGGGAAGACATACCCGAACGGATTGATCCACTCCGCGTTGATCATGTAGACCGGAACGACGGGAGCCTGGTGCCTGGCTGACAAGAGCACGAAGCTGGTGCTGAAGCGCTGGAGCTGGTACCGGCGGTTGAATCCCTTGCCGATCCCGGGGACTCCCTCCGGGAAGTAGAGGATCCGGTCCCGGCGCGCGAGCAGGCGGTCGAAGTTGTCGAAGAGCATGTCCACACCGCCGCCGCGCCGCCAGAAATTGTCCAGCCCGAACGGCCGCATCCACCAGGTGTAGGAGAGCTCCTTCTCGTAGACCGACCGGAGCTTGTGGCTGGCCTTGTAGCCGTCGTCCCGCCAGAGCGTCGCGTCGAGGATGATCGCGTCATAGGGGAAGGCGTTGCCGCTGTGGTTCGCGGCGAGGACCACCGGCCCCTCTTTCGGGAGGTTCTCCCGTCCGAAGATGACGGGCCGGAAATAGTGGTCCAGCATCGGGCCAAGCACATCGTCCATCATCATCCGGCTGAATTCCGGCTCGAACGGCTCCCACGGTTCCGGGGGCTCGGTCGGCGGCTCGGCGGGCGATGGCATGGGCGGGCGCATGTCGTCAATTTCCCTTGCGGACCGCGAGAATCAAGGCGATCACAAAGAACGGGACGTAGAGCATCCACGCCTGGGGGCCGACGAACCCAAGAATGATCGCGCCGGCCACCAGGGAGAATCCGGCGATCAGGGTGCCACGCAGCCCCGCGAACGGGTTCTCGCTGCTCCGCTTGGCCGTCTTCTCCATCACCCGGAGGCCTTCGGTGATCAGGAGCGGCATCTTGACTAGCGCGTCCACCAGGTCCGGGGCGCCTCGGAGGCCCTCCTGCGCCAGCCGCACGGGGCTGAATTGCTGGATGAAGACGCGCCGAACGTGCCGCTTGGAGACCTCCGCCACGTCGAAGCCCGGCAGCAGCATTTGTCCCACGCCCTCGAACGTCACCAGCGCCTTGACCATCAGCACCATCTCTACCGGGAAAAACATCCGGTATTGCGCGCCCCGGCTGACCGACTCGAGAATCAGCTGGCCGAGCGAGAAGCTGTCAAAGTTCGCGTTGCGGCGCCAGCGTGTGGAGACCTCGGCCACATCCCGGCGGAACCCGGCGGGGTCCCCGCCGCGGCCCGGTTCGGCCGCCGCCGAGAGGTACCGTGCCGCGTTCTCCGCGTCGCCCATGACGAGCGCGTAGTAGTAATAGAGGAGGGTGCGCCGGAGCTCATCGTGCATCCGCCCCACCATGCCGAGGTCGATGAACCCCGCCTGCGGTCCCGGCAACACGATCAGATTCCCCGGATGAAGGTCGGCGTGGAAAAAGCCATCCTTGTAGATCATCCGAATGATCGCTTCGGCGCCCAGGTCCACCAGGCGCTCGCGGTCTTCCAGGGACATCGCCTGCACCTTCCGCGAGTCGGGCCGGAGCCCGTCGAAGAACTCCATCGTCAGGACGCGCTCGCCGCTGAACTCCCGGTAGATCTTCGGGAACACAATGTCGCGCTCGTCCGTGAAGTTGGCTGCGAACGTCTCGGCGTTGTCGGCCTCCCGCCGCAGGTCCACTTCGCGCAGGGTGTACTCGGAGAATTCGCGGATGATACGCCTGGGGCCGTACTGCGGAAAGACGAGTTCCAGCATCCACCCCGCCATCCCGAGCAACTTCGCGTCGCGCCGCAGGATGGCGGGGATGCCGGGTTTGACGACCTTGATGATGACCGGATCGGCGTCTCGTGTGGTGGCGCGGTGCACCTGCCCGATGGACGCCGACCCGAGCGGGACCTCGTCGATACTCAGGAACATCTCGTCGAGCGGCCGGCCGAGACCGCGCACGATCAACTCGCAGAACACCGGGTAGGGAACCGCCGGAAGGGTGGCCAGCAGGTGCTTCAGTTCTTCGGTGATCGACTTCGGCAGGATGTCTTCGCGCAGGCTGAGGATCTGGCCGAGCTTGATGTAGGTCGGGCCGAGCATTTCGAGCCGGCGACGGAGCTGCACCGGAAAGGGAAGATCCCGGAGCTTCCGGTCGAGGAAGGGGCGGGTGAGGACATTCAGCATCCGCTCGAGGAAGAAGCCGAGGCCTCGTCCCCGCGGCGTGCCCCTCCGTTTGTCGACGTCCACCGACAGCGCGCCGAACACCAGCCCGAACAGGTGGCGCTGGGTCGTCAGGAAACGCCGAAAGAGACTCTGCCTGGGCAGGGTCTGGTACACCTCGAAGGAGGCGACGGTTCGGGGTTCGTCGGCGACGGAGGAAGGCGGCATCAGGCTCTAATAACCCGCTTCACGAGGGGGAGGTCAAGAGGCGGCGGGTTCGGGCAACTCCCGGGCATAGGCCGGAAAGCGGGAGCGCATCTCACGTCCCAGCAGCCCCCCATGGCCGAGGGAGGCGATCGATGCCAGAGTGAACTGCTCGCCGGCCATGAGGCGCGGGAGGAGGAGGTCGGCGGCAGTCGCCATGCTGAAGGCGCCGCACCGGGGAAGCCCGAGCAGCTGGGTCGCTCCGAGGCGCCCGAGCCAGAGCATCGACCCTGGATGCGCCGGCACGCCGTGCCGAAACACCTCACCACCCAACCCCTCGAGGGCCTCGAATAAGGGCGCGAGGGGGTCACCGGCCGAGACGCCGCCAATCAGGACCAGCCCGGTGCGCTGCTGAACGGCCAAATCTTCCAGGGCGGCCCGAGCGTGGTCGACGGCGTCCGTGGATCCATCCGACGGGATCGCTCGGACGCCGAGAAAGCTTCCCCCCAGTGATTCCGCCCGTAGCCGCGAGGCCGCCACGAACCGTTCAAGGGCGCCGGCCGGGAGCGATTCCGCCGCGAGGGCGGCGACGGTGACCCCGGTGTACGGTCGCACGGAGAGGAGGGGGCCATGCTCTCCGGCCAGGCGCACCCCCTCGGTGACGGCGTCCGCTGCAACGATGTGGGGGGCTGTCTTGACACTCGCCACCAACTCCCCGACCTCAACCGGCTGGTGGTTCCAGCGGGTGAAGAGTTCCAGCGGGTCGATGGCATTGATCCGTTCCAGCCCCTCGAGCACGATTGTCAGGACGCCCCGATGCGTGGCTACCAGGTCGATCCGCCCCTGATGCACCGGGCTGGCGGCGATGCCGGGCCCGGCTGCGGCGGTGGCAAGCAGGCGTGCCGCCTCCGCCTCGTGGAGTTCGTGGGCACCGATCCAGGCCAGGCGCACTGGCCCGGAAAGTCCGGCCCCCGCGGCATCGTGCAGCAGGGCGGCCTCGGCGCCGGTGAGTCGATGGCCCTTTGCCCACGTCCGTTCCCCAACTGGGAAGGAGGCAAGGAGGACAGCCCCTTCGATCACGTCGGGCGAGAGCGCGCGGAGCGCAGGCGAGTCGAGGAGGTAGGCGCCGCTGCGAGGGGCGGCCGCGATGTGCGCTGCGACGTTGGTCCAGAACTTTTCCGTAAACTGCCGAAGCACATCTTCGACCATTCCCCGTCCGAATCCGGCGAGCATGCCGTGGACCCCGGTCACCGAACTCCAGGTCAGCCGGGTCCGTTGCGCATCGAGCGACTCGAGGCGCACGAGGGTGTCGACATCCAGGGTCGAGCCGGGCGCGGTGCCCGTGGCGCGGAGGCGGAGGCTGTCGGGGTGCTGGAGGTCGTGCAATTCGGCCTCGAGGACGACATGGACCCGCACCAGGCCGGACCCCACGCTGCACTTGACCGTGTACCGTCCCGGCCCGCGCACTTCGAATGATTCGGTGCCGGGGGTGCAGGCCGCCATCAGGTCGCCATCCTGGAGGTGCCGCCAGACCGCCTCCCGCGGGGAGCCGAGCTCGGGCGAGCCGCCAAATTCGAAGATCATTGCTGGGATGACTCGAGACGGGAGAGATCCGCGGGCGTGTCGACGTCGGGGTTCGCCCCGTCGACGTCCACGTGCACCACGAGTTCCGGGGTCCGCGACAGAGCGCGCCCGAGGCCCTCGTCTCCGGTCAGGCGTTCGGCGAGCCCCCAGGCGTCGCGGTCGAGCAGCACCGGATGACCGGGTTCGTCCGGCGCCGCGGCGTATCGGGGCCGGATCACGGCGCTGCCCCCCAGTTCCCAGGCGCGGACAACCTCCTCGGCCGCCTCGGCAGGCGCGGCGGGCTGGTCGGCAAGGAAGATGAGCGCCGCCTCTGGCTGTGGGCGGAGAATCGTCAGGGCGCGGAGGCCAAGCTGGAGGGAGCCGGCCATCCCCCGATCGGCGTGCTCGTTCCAGATCACCCGAACTCCCGCCTGCCGGAGCAGGCCCGCGACACGTTCGTCGCCGTCCTGAACCACGGCGGTGACGCCGGACACGACGCCCCGGTCGCGAAGTGCGGTCATGGTGGCGATGACGTGGCTGAGCACCGACCGCCCGCGCCAGAGCGCCAGCAGCTTGTTGCTGCCGAACCTGGTGGAGGAGCCTGCTGCGAGGAGGAGCGCATGCGGACGCATGCAGAAGAATAGCCGGGAGCCGCGCGATCCTGCGCGGCCCCGCTCAGCGAAGCGCCAGGTAGGTGAGCCCGGCGATGGCCGCGCTCATCGGGATGGTGAGGATCCAGGCCCAGACGATGGTGCCGGCCACGCCCCACCGCACCGCGCTCAGCCGGCTGGCCGAGCCGACGCCGACGATCGCCCCGGTGATGGTGTGCGTGGTGCTGACCGGGATTCCCATCGAGGACGCGATCAGCACGGAAATTCCCCCGGCAGTCTCGGCACAGAATCCCCCGAACGGGCGAAGCTTCGTGATCCGCGTGCCCATTGTCTTCACGATCCGCCAGCCGCCCATCGCGGTCCCGAGGGCGATGGCGGAGTAGGCGGCCATCTCGACCCAGAGAGGAATGGTGTCTGCGGTGGGCACATACAAGATGTGGAGCAGCCCGGACTGCTCCATGAAGAGCGCCTGCGTGGCCACGAGGAGGCCCACGATAATCCCCATCGTCTTCTGGGCGTCGTTCGCGCCATGGCTGAGCGAGTAGAGCGCGGCAGAGAGCAGCTGCAGGCGCCGGAACAACTTGTCCATCGGACCCGGGCTCTGGTGGCGGAGCACCCAGGAGAGCAACACGGTCAGGCCCAGGCCAAGCCCCATGCCCAGCAGCGGCGAGATGACGATGAAGAGGATGGGCTTGACCCACCCCGCCGCGATGAGGGCGCCCGCGCCGCCCTTCGCGACGGCCGCGCCGCCATACCCGCCGAGAAGCGCGTGGCTCGACGAGCTGGGAAGCCCCAGCCACCAGGTGATCAGGTTCCAGACGATGGCGCCCAGCAGGGCTGCAAGTACCACGTTGGCATCGACCACGGAGGGGTCGATCAGCCCCTTGCCGATGGTCTTGGCCACCGCTGTGCCGACGATGAACGCGGCCGCGAAGTTGAAGAACGCTGCCCAGACCACCGCCACGCCGGGGGAGAGCACCCGCGTAGAGACGACCGTTGCGATCGAATTGGCGCTGTCGTGAAAGCCGTTGATAAAGTCGAAGACCAGCGCCACCCCGATGATGGCGAGGACGAACCCGACCGAGGGCTCCATGGTCAGGCGTGCTTGATGAAGATGGACTCGAGCACGTTGGCGACATCCTCGGCATAGTCGAGGGTCTTCTCCAGCGTGTCGTAGATCTCCTTCCAGCGAATGACCAGCAGCGGCTCGGGATGCCCCTTGAACAACTCCCCGAGCCAGTGGTGGTAGATCGCGTCGCCGTCTTCCTCCATCCCCTTCACGGCGATGCAGGCCTCGAGGACCTCGTTGTTCTTGGACCGGTCCAGGTGCTTGACCCCGACCAGCAGTTGCTCGGTGGCTCCGACGATCGTCTCGGCCAGCAGGATCGCCCCCTTGGGGGCGTCGCCGGCGTGGAACACCTGCACCTTGCGGGCGCAGCCGTCCATCAGGTCCATCACGTCGTCGAGCCGGGAGGCCAGGGTGTGAATGTCTTCGCGGTCGAGGGGGGTGATGAAGGAGCGGTCGAGGCGGGTGACGACTTCGTGCGTGACCAGGTCGGCCTCATGCTCCAGCCGCTTGATCGATTCCACGATGGGAAGTCGCCGGTCCATTTCGGTGCCCAGCAAGACCTTGAGTTGCTTGGCAGCTTCGACGTTGAGGGTGGCGACCTTGGTGAAGAGATCGAAGAATCGTTCGTCCCGCGGCAGGAGGCGCATTGCAACATCCCGGTAAAGTTCTGGTAACGAACTGCCCGGGCGGAAGATAAGGTGGGCGGCGACCGCCGCAAGATGAGCCGGCCACGCCGTGTCGGAGGTCGCTGTGTAAGGCTAAGCGGTGAGAAGAGTTACCAATTCGTGCGGGTGCTGGAGCCAGTGGTCCGGGTCGGCCGCTTCGAGGTCAGGCCGGCCGAACGGCCCCCAGAGGACGGCGGCGGTCCGCACCCCGGCGCTTCGTCCGGAATGCATGTCGTGGATGCTGTCGCCCACGTACACAGTCGAGGCCGGATCCGCCCCGAGGTGGGCCACGGCACGATCCACCGGCTCGCGATGCGGCTTCGGATTGACCACATCGTCCGCGCCGACGACGACATCCATCGCTTCATCCAGTCCCGCCAGCCGCAGGCCTCGATAGGCCCCGACCCGGTTCTTGCTCGTGACGATCCCGGTCCGGCACCCGGCGGCCCGCACGGCCCGCACCATTTCCACGACGCCTGGATACACCGTCACGCGGCTGTCGTGGTGGTGGATGTTGTAGTCCCGATAGGTGGCGATCAGCGCCTCCATCTGGACCTCGTCGTGTGCCCATTCGGCAAACTGCACCCGCAACGGGGTGCCGATCCCGTCGAGCCATTCCTGGTCGGTCTTGGGCGGGATTCCATGCACCTCAAGGGTGTGGTGATAGGAGTCGATGATCAGGCGAATCGAGTCGATGAGGGTCCCGTCGAGGTCGAACAGGACGGTCTTGAGAGCTGGCATCCGGAGAAGGTAGCAGGGGTGGGAAGGGGAGACTACTCCTCGGTCGCGTCGGTGCACGGCTCCGGGTCGTCGCAGAGCAGCACGATGGCGGTGACCAGCCCGGCCATCAGCGCGGCGGCGCCCGCCGTCCGGAGCGCGCCCATCTTCTTGATCGCCACCCGGGTGATATCCGTGAGCGCGATGTAGGTCCAGATCTCCTCCGGCACCGACTCGCCGATCAGTGTGTCGTTGTGCGCCTGGGGATCCGTCAACTCGAACTCTTCGCCATCGACGGCCGTGACCCGCGGGAGGGCCGGCGCAACCGGACGCCTTCGCTGCAGCACCTACGTTCTCCGAAATACGATCAGCCCCGTCAATCGTGGCCGCAGCGGCGGTGCGGGCGTCGGCGCGGGCGGCAGGTGCTCCAACCTGGCCAGGAGCGCTGAACTACTGAGGGACAGCAGGGATTCGATGAGCATTGCCTCCCCCGCCGTATGACCTCGGGTACAGAATCCGAGCGCGTGCTCAAGCACGCCGAGGAGATCGGCGTCTCGCTGCCGAGCGGCCTCTGCGGCCAACCGCCGAAGTCGCTTGCCCAGCGCCAGCGCCGCTGCCCCAAGGGGCAGACCACCGACCCGCACTTGGGATGCGCCGCGCAGCAGCGAGCGAATATGCGGGGCAAGCGTGGCGAGGCACTCGTCGAGTTCCATCCGCGAAGGCGGGGAGAGCGGCATGCCCGCCCCCGCCTCGTGGAGGCGTGCCCGGATCTCTTCGGCATCCAGCCTCCATGACGAGCCCTCGGTCCTGGCGAAAACAGCGGATGCCGCCGGCCGGCCCTCGCGCTCCAGTGAGACGCCTGCCAAGGCGCCTGCGCTGGACGCCCGGACGGCACAGACCCCTTCGACCGCCACCCCCGTCAGCGATTCGGCGAGTTCTCCACGCCACAGCCACTTGGAGCGGCCGCCGGGCCCCAGGCCGACCTGAGCGGGGAGCGCCGACTTCCGTGTCAGGCAGCTCATCTGGCGCAATCGGCGCTCGATACGGCGGTCAGGCAGGAACCGAACGACATCTACCGCGGCATGCGTGGACCCGCGGCGAATCGCCCGGCCGTCGCGCTGGGCGAGGCGGACGTCGGTCCACGGCAAGTCATAGTGCACGACGCGCCCTGCCCCCTGCAGGTCGAGTCCCTCGGCGGTGACGTCGGTCGTCACCAGCGTCTTCGGTCGTCCGGGGACGCCAGGCGGGTGAGGCGGGGCGTCCGGGCGGAACCAGCGGAGCACCTCCTCCCGCGGCAGCGTGGTGGCGCCGATCCCGGCGCGCTGCCCGCTGCACCAGGCCAGCCAGCGGTCTGGCAGGTGGCGGCGGAGGTAGGTGATGGTTTCCCGCGCGGTGACATAGACCAGTGTCGGCACATCCCGGTGCAGCACCTCTGCAAGCTCGATCGACTTTGCGTCGGGTCGATTCGCGGCCTCCCGCGCGCTCGCAAGGAGGCCGGTGAGCGCCATGAGGTCATCCAGGCAGAGCTCTCCCGCCGCATCGGCGCCGGGCAACAGCGACCACATCATGAGCTGCTCGTGTGAATGTCCGAGTACCCGCCGGAGGGAACGTCGATCTGGTGGAATTCCGGCGGCAAGCGCGTCCTGTGCCTGGAGGAGAAGGAGCCGGTAGCGCTGGAGCGCAGCGACCAGCGCGCCGGGACTCGAGGCGGCGGCGTGCAACAACACGGTACGCACCAGCGCGGCCACCTCGGGGTGGGTGGAAAGCCTGAGTCCATCGAGTGCTGGCAGAAGCGGAACGGCGCCGCTCTGGAGCACCGCAGACTGCTCGCGGCGCTGTGGTGTGGCTGGTGTGAAGCTTCGCTGGATGACGAACCGCCCAAGCGCAGGAGGGATGGCGTCACGATTGAACGCCGTCCGGAGCGAGACGGTGCCGTCGTCGGCCAGGGCATCGTCCGGCAGGCCGAGGTGCAACTGGTGGAAGAGGTCACGCGGGCGATTGACGATCGGGGTTGCGCTGAGCAGCAGCACCTGTCGGCCGATCAGCCATGGCGCAAGGGTGCGATACCGGCGGATGCCTGGGTTGCGGAAGTGATGACTTTCGTCCACGACGACAACACTGGGCTCTCCCGGCGGGGTGAGCCCACGCGAAAGCCGGGAATGCGACCAGAGGGTGACGGCCACGCCGAGCCGTCTCGCGGTCTCCTGCCATTGCTTCTGGAGCGCCGGAGGAACGACGCAGACGGTCGAGTGACCACCGATCGTCTGTGCGATGGCGAGCGCGAGGAAGGTCTTGCCGCTGCCGACCGAATCGGCGCAGAGCACCGCGCCTTGACTCCTGATTGCCTCCAGGAGGATCTGGAAGGCATCCGCTTGCGACGGGTCCAGCCAGGGCGGTGCGTCATCTGCCGCACGCGGGGGCGCCAGCGTCGCGGAAATGGCGCGAGCAACGGCGGAGGGCGGGGCTGCCGGCCCAGGAACGAGCAGCCCGGGAAGCGGATCGGTCAGCGGTCGGAGCTCTTCAGCGACGACGCGTGGAGCCCACGCCCACCACCTCGGAGAGAACCCTTCGGTCGTGCGGACGAAGCTGCAACCATTCCGCGACCACGTCGTCGATTTCACCCTGAACTTCCTTCCCGGCGCGGCCTCGGTTTGTGAGCATCGCCAGCCGTTCATCCAGCAGTGCCTCCGGTGGCAGCGGGATGCCTCCGACCGCTCGGGCATTGAACCGCGCGTATCCTCCGCTGGCAGGGTCGGCCGTCGCCCGGGCGACCGCCCTGGCCCAGGTTGAGTTGAGCCAGCCGCAGAGCGCCAGCGCGTTTTCTGCGGACTTGGTCAGCACCACGTAGCAACTGTTCAAGGGCACCCACTGAAGCTCGTCCTCACTCACCAGACAGGCTGCTTCGAGGCGGAGGGAGAGGTCCGGCCACACCACGCGTGGTACCCGCCCGCCCGCGATGGCGCGAAAGAGCGTCCACGGCACTCGACCGCCATCGTCGCACCGGGAGCGCAGCGCCACGAGATGACGAGCGAAGTGGCGGGCCGCATGGGGTGGCAGGGTGGGGAGCACGGAGCCCAGCGTGTCATGCGTCCAGATCATGTGGCTGGAAGGACTCCCCTTGAACGGACGGAGGTCCTTGCCGCGCAGGACCGGCCTCACCAGTTCCGGCTCAATCTCTGTGTCCGGGGAGAGGAAGAGATGATTCGCACCGGTCTTGACTCCCAGCCGGATCCGAACCGACTCAGATAGCTGGGGCAGCTGCCTCAGATGCGTGAGCGTCTGCTGGAGCCCGGCCGTGTGAAGTATCCACGGCGCCCCCGGATGGATGGCGGGCGGCGACGGGGTTCGGGCTCCGGGGTGCAGCCCGAGTTGCGGAGTGTGGCCGGCGGGCGCCGGACTTGCCCGGGCGACAATGGCCAGCGGATAGGTCGTCGCCTCGAACGCCGCCGCAGGATCCCGGGTCAGGTCGGTGATCGAGAGCAGGGTGCCGTGCTCGCCTAGCGCGGCGCGCGCCGCCGTGCCATAGGCTGCGGTCGCGATCTTGGCCGGCACCAGCATCGCCATGACACCGCCGGGCCGGGTCAATTCCCATCCGCGTTCAAGAAACGCCACGGCGAGGTCGGGCTGATGGCCGTAGCCGGGTCCGCGCCCGGAGCGCCACCAGCGGAACCGCTCTCGCAAGACCGCGCGAGTGCCGGGCGGCAACGCTTCGGCGCGGACCCAGGGCGGGTTGCCAACCACGAGGTCGAACCCTCCCCGCGCCGTCACATCGCCGAAGTGGACGTCGAAGTCGAACGATGGGGCAACTCCATCCTCCCGAAGCCGGCGCCTCGATACGCGGAGTGCCTTGAGTTCGGTGCGCGCAGCGCCAAGCAGGCGGCGGGCGCGTCGATCCAGGCCCTGCCGTTCTCCGAAGAGGGTGGGGGCTCGGGCCGCGTCCAGCCGTCGGTGCACCTCCCGTTCTCGTTCGAGGATGGCCTGGTCAAGTCGTTCCAGCGCAGCGTCGCGCTCCACGCGGCGGAGCAATCGAAATGCGTCGCGCTTGGGAACGCCGCTGGCGACGGCGGCCGCACGCCGCGCCGCCTCGAGGGCGGCTGCCTGGCGAGACGCGCGCAGTGGATGCCGCAACATCAGGCGGAGGGGATCGGCGAGGCTGTCACCCTGCCGGACGTAGGCGTCGAGATTCGGCAGCGGCTCGACCTGATCCGGGGGGCCGGCGGGCTCCGCACTGAGAATTGCCAGCCAGAGGCGGAGCTCGCAGAGGCGAACGGCCGCCGGGTTGAGATCCACGCCAAACAGGTTGCGTGCGACGATCTGCCGTGGGGACACGGCCCGCCCAGCCCCGGAGTGGAGCGCGGTCAGTCGCTCCAGGGCGCCGAGGAGAAAGGCACCTGAGCCTGCGGCGGGGTCAAGTATGGTGATGTCATCGAGCAGTTGAACCGCGCGCACCTCCCCCGTTTCGAGTCGTCGAAGCGCTTCGGCCTCCGGAATGCCCAGCCGTCCGCCGACGAAACCGGCAAGCGCGGCGTCCAACACGCCGCGGACGAGAGCCCGAGGGGTGTAGAAGGTTCCGCTCTGCTTTCGGGCGCCTGGTTCCATCACCCCCTCGAATACCCGTCCCAGCATGTCCGGCGCGATCGCGCCCGGAGCCTCCTCGGAAGTTGTGAAGTGATAGCGTTCGAACAGGGTGTCGAAGGCGTCTCGCCAGATGCCGTCCGGGATGTCGGGCCGGTGCCGCCTCTCCAGGGGATGCTGTTCGAACAGGCCTCCGTTCAGGAACGGGATCCGTCCGAACGCACGGGCCGTGGCATGTCGCCGATGGTACGGTTGGTTCAAGGTGCCGAAGAAGAGTGGCCGCAGGAGGTGCCGGTGAATCGATCGCCGGTGGAACAGACAGGCGTCCACGTGCCTGCGCAGGAAATGATCGGAGCCGTCGAGCCACCCCTTCGCCTGCACGAAATAGAGAAAGAGAACCCGGGTGAGTTGCAGCAGCCCCAACTCGTGGCGGTGTCGCTCCGGCATCGCGGTGGGCAACGCGCCCATGAGGCGGTCGAGGGTTGCACGGAACGCAGCGAAGAATTGCCTGCCGACGCTGGCGCCGGAGAGCGCCTCCGCCGTGCGGGAGGCAATGCCGAGGCAACCGCCGGACTGGGCGGCGCCGATGCGGGCAAGACAGCAGGTGGCCAGCTGGCTGGGGTGCGCCAGGTCTACTACAAGGGTCGGTGTCTCGTCGAATGCGACGGACACGGCGAGCTTCCGCTCGGCGTGGTCCAGCCCAAGCACACCGCACATTCGTCCGCGTTCGGCCAGCCGTCGTGCCATCCGGGAGGCCTGCTGTGCCGGGTTGTTCGATGCCACCGCGTACCAGGTGAATCTGCCAAGCCGGCCCACGATCGCGGCCTCCAGTGGCGGGTCGGATCGGCGGCCGAGGTCCAGGCCGGCCACATCCAGCGGCTCCCACAGCGGCTCGTGGCCGAAGGAGGCGACGAGGTGCGGCAGGTCGTGAAGGGCGAGGATGGATTGCAGGGCGTGGCCTGAGTGCACGTGCGCATTCCCGGAGTGTGTGATCCAGGATGCGACGAGGCGGAGGGCGGAGGAGCATCATTCGAACGTGGCACTAGCCCAAATGAAGATGCGCCGCAATGGCGGGTGGCGGTCTGCGCAATCGCGTGGTCTATTTGGCCTTCACAAGGAGAGTCCCCCATGAGTCTTGCGATGCGCGCCCTGCCCCTCGCCGTGCTTGCCGCTTCCTTCCTCGGCTGCGAGGCGCCCCCTCCACCCACCTCGCCGCCGGTTGCCGCGGTTCCGCAGTTCTACCTGGCGGGCGATTCCGTCCTCCGGGGCATGCCGTTCTCCGAGGCGGTGCAGGTGGGCAACCTGCTGATCGTGTCAGGGCAGATCGGCAATGTGCCAGGCAAGCTGGAGCTGGTACCCGGGGGGATTGGACCGGAGTCACGGCAGGTGCTGGAGAACATCCGCGGCATCCTCGAGCGGCACGGTGCGTCGCTCAAGGACGTGGTGAAATGCACCATCTTCCTCGCCGATATCGGCGAGTGGGGTGCCTTCAATGCCGTCTATCGGGAGGTGTTCTCGCCGCCGTATCCGGCGCGGAGCGCGCTGGGGAGCAGCGGGCTGGTGCTCGGGGCGCGGACGGAGGTGGAGTGCATGGCGGTGGTGCCCTAGTAGTTCTCCAGCACCAGCGTCGACAGGGCATCGAGCGCCGCGTGCTCCGGCTTGACCTTGCCGTCCGGGGTGAAGCGGATGTTCATGGCACAGAGTTCCTCGAGCGCGGTGCTCTGCTGGGAGCCGAGCGGGAGGATATAGGGTGCGCCCTCGGAGCGCATCCGCTCCACCTGCTCGATGAGCCAGTCCGGCTTGTCGGAGGCCCGCTCGAGGGCCTCCAGCATCTCTTCCGTAATCGTCAGGCGCATGGCATCTCCGAGAAGTGGTGTCGGGGAAAGATTCTCCGGGCGGGCGAGCGGCGCAACCGCCCGCCTACTCCGCGGAGTAGGTGCGGCCTCGCCACTCAATCCGGCGTTCGCCACGCCGGGTCGAGCGGGCGAAGATCCAGCCAGTCATGACGACGCCCAAGGGGTAGGTCAGGCCGTAGAGCGGGTTGATCCTGAACCCGGTGTCGAAGAGCACCCAGAAGAGCGCACTCAGCCCGGTGGCCCAGGCCGCCGGTTCCAGCCACCCCGGCGTCACCCCCAGCAGGGCCAGCAGCAGCACCGCCGGCGGCAGCAGCCAGAAGAGCGCACCCAGGCTGAACATGAACGGGATGAGGGCGCGCCGCACCGGTTCGTCAGGAAACGAGCGTCTGCCTCCCACATACACGTTCTTGGACCATCCCTCGATCAGGCCCGCCAGGCTCGTATACATCCGCGTGCCGAGCAGCGTCAGGCCAAAGGTGAAGAGCTGCGGCCGGCCGGCGCGGAAGTAGAGCTGCGCCATCGCCAGGTCTTCGGCCACCTCATGCTTCACCGCCGCGTGTGTCCCCACCGCCTCGTAGCTCTCCCGTGTCACCAGGATGAACTGGCCGTTGGCGATCACTTCGCTCGCCCGCCGCGCCTGGTTGACGACTGTCGGATGAAACCGGATGGCGAGCAGGGCGCTGATGATCGGCATGATGACCCGTTCCCAGAACGAGCCGCAGACCATCTGGCCGATCACCGTCACCAGGTCTCGCCGCTCCGACTCGAGGGCCCCGACCGCGCGGCCGAGCAGCTCCGGCGCGTGCCGGGTGTCGGCGTCCGTGAACAGGAGCAGATCGCCCCGAGCCGCGCGGTAGCCCTGCACGCACGCCCATGGCTTCCCGAACCATCCAGTCGGGAGTTCCTCCCCCTCGACCAACCGCACCCGCGAATCCCGTTCGACGTACTGCCGGGCGACGGCGGCGGTGCCGTCCGTCGAACGATCGTTGACGAGGAGAATCTCCACGGGGGAATAGGAGGTCTGCAGGAGTGAGTCCAGCAGGATGGGAAGATTGCCCTCTTCATTGCGCGCCGGCACGATGACCGACACCAGCCGGCCGCCGGCGAGCGGCGCGTCGGCCAGATTGGGCCGGTGGCGGGCGAGACGGATGAAGGCAAGAAAGGGAGCCGCCCAGGGAAGGACGGCCCAGAAGCCAGGCGATTCGACCACGGGACCTACTGGTTGCGGGTGACGGCGGCGAGCTCGCCCTCGAGCTGCTCGAGCTGACGGCCGACTTCCTCCGCGTCCACCGCCGTGCCCTCGCTCGGCACGCCGTTCTGGGCGAAGATGGTAGCCACCAGTGCGTCGGTATACCCCACAACCGCCACACTGATCCCCTTGTCGAGCACCCGGTTCAACTGGAGCATGATGGCCATGGCCCGGATGGGCCGCATGGCGGCCAGGATCGGGGCCAGGTTCCGGATCAGGAGCTCGCGCAGGAACTGCATTTCGTCCACCACTTCGCCGGCGGCAAGGCCGCGCGCCGCGGCCACCCGCCCGAAGTGCTCACACGCATGGTACCACACCGGCCTGATTTCGCGCCGGACCGGCCCGACCATCTCGCCGAGCAGCTCGATGATCAGCCGCAACTCCCGCTCGATGACCGGGCGAGGTATTGTGGTGGAGGTCTGCATGCGGTCGCCGAGCCAGTCGGCCCACTGCGAAACCATGTCGTCCCGCAGGTCGAAAATGACGCGGCTGGCGGCCAACAGGGCCGGATGGGAAGCGCGCAGTGCGTTCCTCCTGGAAGTGACGCCTTCAATCTAGTACGGGAGTCCAAATGGGGTCAAAGGATTTCGTCAGACCGCCGGTGCTGGCCGCCGGAAGCCGGGTGGCGCTCATTGCGCCGGCCGGCCCGCTGCTGGAGCACGATGACCTGCTGCGCGGGGAGGAACTCTGCCGGGCGCTCGGTTTCGAACCGGTGCTTGGGCCGAATGCCTACCGGCACTACGGATACCTGGCTGGTACGGACGAACAGCGCCTCAGCGACCTCAACGCCGCCATTGCCGATCCGCGCATCGACGGCGTCTGGTGCCTCCGTGGCGGCTACGGCATGACCCGCATCCTCGACGGCGTGGACTTCAGTCCGCTCAAGCGACGGCCCAAGGCCATCATCGGGTTCTCGGACATCACGGCGCTGCTCAATGCGGCGCAGGTGGAGGCGGGGCTGGTCACCTTTCACGGCCCGATGGCCCGCTCCCCGTTGACCCCGTTCAGTCGTTGGCACTTCGACCGGGTTCTCGGTGCGGTGAATGCCGCCGGTCGCCTCGGCCGGGTGGCTCCACCCGCCGATGTGCTCGTGCCCACCGATCATCGGATCGTGACGCTCATTCCTGGGCAGGCCACGGGCCAGCTCGTCGGTGGCAACCTGACGCTGTTGATCTGCCTCGTCGGGACCCGCTACTTCCCGAAACTGGACGGAAAGATCCTGTTCATCGAGGATGTGGGCGAGGACCTCTATTCCGTCGATCGCATGCTTGCGCAATTGCGCTCCATCGGCGCGCTGCAGCGCGTGGCCGGCATCATCGTCGGGCAGTTCACGGAACTCAAGCGGGGCACTGGCGACGGTGCGCTCGGCTTCGACGAGGTCCTGACCACGTACTTTGCGCCCCTCCAGGTCCCCGTGGCCTACGGCTTCCCCATCGGACACGTCGATGATCAGTGGACGCTCCCGCTTGGCGTGGACGTCCGTCTGGACGCGACCGCGGGCGAAGTCGAAATCCTCGACGGGGCGGTGAGGTAGGCGTGGCAACGCCCTCGCTGACTCGTCACCGCCTGCCCGGGTACCTCGGGGAGATTCTCATCGACGTCCGCACCGGCGATCGATCCCGCCCCCGGCCCGCCGTGCTGGTGCTGCACGGGTTCAAGGGATTCAAGGACTGGGGGATGTTTCCCCCGTTCGCCGAACGACTGGCGAAGGCCGGGTTCACGACCGTCAGCTTCAATCTCAGCGGCAGCGGCGTGGACGACACCGGCGATGTCGTCTTTCCCGACCGGTTCGCGCGGGCCACGTTCAGTGGAGACCTGGGGGACATCGGTCGGGTCATCGAGGCCGTCGCGACCGGTGCGCTGGATGCCGCCCCGCCGACGTCGATCGGCTTTCTCGGCCACTCGCGAGGCGGCGGACTCGGCGTGCTCGCGGCCGCGGCGGATTCACGTGTCGCCGCGCTGGTGACATGGGCCGCCATCAGCAGCGTCAACCGGTATTCGCTCGAAGAGGTTGCGACATGGCGGGCTACCGGCAAGGTCGACATCGTGAACTCGCGCACCGGCCAGGTGCTGCCGATGTACACCGATGCGCTGGACGACGCGATGGCGCACGGCAAGACGTCCCTGGACATCCGAGCAGCCGCCTCCCGCATGAGCGCACCGTGGCTGATCGTGCATGGCACCGCGGATGCCGTCGTCCCCCTGGCCGAGGCCGAGGCGCTGCACGCGGCAGGTGGGGAGGGGACGGAACTGCTCACGGTCCCCGGCGCCGGCCATACCTTCGGCGCCGTCCACCCCTGGCAGGGTCCCACGCCCGAGTTCACCGGCGTCGCCGATGCCTCCATCCGCTTCTTCGCGAAGCACCTTCTTACGTAGTCTTCCGCGCCTTGGAGGGCCCATGCGCATCGAACTCGCTATCGCCGCGACGCTTGCTCTGGTCGGCTGCGCACCCGCCGCTCCACCGCTTCCCGATCCAGACGCGGTGCGTGCCTCGTTGATGGCCGCCGATGAGGCGTTCGCCGCGGCGACCGCCGAGCGCGGCCTGGAGGGATGGATGGCGGCGTTCGACAGCTCCGCCATTCAGATGGAGCCCGACGTGCGGTTCACACCGGGGATCGGGGCGATTCGCGCCTCGATGGCTCCCGCCTTCGCCGACACCACCTTCCGCCTCACCTGGCGGCCCACGATGGCCTTTGCAAGCGCCGCGGGCGACCTCGGTTACACGCTGGGTGTCTGGCAGAGCCGGCATTACAACGCCGAAGGGAAGGCGGCGGTCGCGACCGGGAAGTACGTCACGATCTGGCGGAAACAGGCAGACGGAAGCTGGAAGGTCGTCTTCGACGGCGGAAATCCGGATTCGGCGCCTCGCCTCGACAACTTGTGATAGACCCCGGATGACACCGTTACAGGAGCGGATCGCCGGATACCTTGCTGGGCGGGCGCCGAGGACGGTGGAAGACCCTGGGTTGTCGCGGGCGGCGGTGGCACTGGTGGTGGTGCCCGATCCCGACGCGGTGCTCCTGATCCGTCGGGCCGAGCGCGCCGGGGATCCCTGGTCCGGGCAGATGGGGCTTCCCGGCGGACGGAGCGGACCGAAGGATGCGGATCTGCTCCAGACCGCCATCCGCGAGACCCACGAAGAGGTCGGCATTGCGCTGTCGGCCGGCCAATTGACCGGCATGCTCGACGACCTGGCGCCCCGGTCGCCCCACCTCCCGCCGTTGATGGTCCGGCCCTTTGTATTCATGCTCGCGGAGAGGCCCTCCGTCATACCCAACATCGAGGTCGCCGACTACCTCTGGGTTGCATGGGAGTCGCTCGTGCATCCCGATTCCTATCGACCGTTCGGCATCCGCCTCGGCGATACCATTCGCGAGTTCCCTGCCTATCACGTCACTCCGGTCCCCATCTGGGGCATGACCGAGCGCATCCTCGCCCCGCTGGTCGCCCTGTTGTCCGCTGAGTAAGTCCGCCCCGGACTTCCATCGCTCCATTCGAGGCTCTTTGTGCCTCTGCGTTGAGCTGTCCTGATCGTGAAGACCCCACCCAGGCCTGACCGCCCAGCCCCGATTAGGGGCTGTTGTGTTTAGGTGGGCAGTAAATTAAAATTAGGCAACCCTAATTTTGGCTCGGACCATGGCCCCCAGTTCGTCACCCACCCTGACTCGCTCTGTCGAGGACTATCTCAAGGCCATCTACCACCTGTCGCTGGGTGGAACGCCTGCCGGCACCACCGAGATTGCCCATCTGCTTGAGCTGGCCCCGGCCTCCGTGACTGGCATGGTCAAGCGGCTCTCGGAACAGGGGCTGCTTGAGCACGTGCCATACAAGGGAGTCGAACTGACGGCGGTGGGCAGGCGCGCGGCGCTCCAGATGGTGCGGCGGCATCGAATCCTGGAGTCGTACCTCGTGGCGTTCCTCGACTACACCTGGGATGCCGTGCACGAGGAAGCGGAGCATCTGGAGCACGCCGTCTCCGACCGCCTGATCGAGCGGATGGCCACCGCGCTGGGAAACCCGAGCGTCGATCCGCACGGCGATCCCATCCCGGCCCCGGACGGGTCGATGGTCGAACTCGTGTACACGCCGCTGTCGGAAGTGCCGGTCGGGGAAGCGGTGGAGTTGCGGCGGGTCGAGACGGGTCAGGCGGATCGCCTGCGGTACTTCGCCGAGCACGGATTGGTACCCGGAGCAGCAGTAGTGGTCGTCAGCCGTCAGCCCTTCGGCGGGCCGATGACCGTCCGCGCCGGAACCCATGAGCAGCTGCTCGGGGCCGAACTCGCCGGCATCCTGCTCTGCTCCCGCGGAGAGGCCCAATGAGCTCCAGCGGGCCCCCGATCGAGGAGTTGACCGCGGGATGGCGGCACGCACGCATCTCGCCGAGTCTTCCCGAGTCGTTCCGCACAGTCAACATCCCGGCCGGCGCCCCCTGGTGGCGGAAAATGCTCGCCTTCGCCGGCCCGGGATACATGGTCGCGGTCGGGTACATGGATCCCGGCAATTGGGCGACCGACCTCGCCGGCGGTTCGCGCTTCGGCTACACGCTGCTCAGCGTCATTCTCCTCTCCAACATCATGGCCATGCTGTTGCAGGCCCTCGCGCTGCGGCTCGGCATCGCAACCGGCCGCGACCTGGCCCAGGCGTGTCGCGACCACTACTCCAGGCCGGTGAACTTCGTGCTTTGGCTGCTGTGCGAAGTCGCCATCGCCGCCTGTGACCTGGCGGAGGTCATCGGCTCGGCCATCGCCCTGAACCTGCTCTTCGGCATTCCGTTGCTCTGGGGCGTCTGCATCACCGCGGTGGACGTGCTCCTGATCCTGCTGCTGCAGCACCGCGGATTCCGGTGGCTCGAAGCCTTTGTCATCGTCCTGGTGGCCACGATCGGCGCCTGTTTCGCCATTGAACTGGTGCTCGCCCAGCCGGCGCTCGGGGAGTTGTTTCGCGGACTGATCCCCACGACGGAGATCATCTCCGATTCGGCCAAGCTCTACATCGCGATCGGGATCCTCGGTGCCACCGTCATGCCGCACAACCTCTACTTGCACAGTTCGATCGTGCAGACGAGGAACTTCGGCGACACGGTGGCGGGCAAGCGCGAGGCGATCAAGTACGCCACCATCGACTCGACGCTGGCCCTCTTCTTCGCCTTCTTCATCAACGCCTCCATCCTGATCCTTGCGGCGGCCACGTTCCACACCACGGGCAACCAGGGCGTCGCGGACATCGGCGACGCGCACAAGCTGCTCGCGCCGCTCCTGGGCACCACGATGGCCAGCGTGCTCTTCGCGGTGGCGCTGCTGGCCTCGGGGCAGAACTCGACGATTACCGGCACGCTCGCCGGCCAGATCGTGATGGAGGGGTTCCTGAACATCCGGCTGCCGGCGTGGCTCCGGCGGATGATCACGCGACTGATTGCCATCGTGCCCGCCGTCATCGTCACGGCCATTTCAGGCGAGCGGGGCACCGGCCAGTTGCTGATCCTCAGTCAGGTCATCCTGAGCATGCAACTTTCGTTCGCCGTGGTGCCGCTGGTGATGTTCACCAGCGACAAGGCAAAGATGGGAGTGTTCGTGAATCCGCCGTGGCTGAAGGTGCTCGCCTGGCTGATTGCGGGGGTCATCGGCGCGCTCAACGCCTGGCTGCTCATCGAGACACTTCGCGGCTGGCTCTGACCCCGGGCTTGTGCGGCCCTAGAGGCCGAGCCGGATGACGAGGCCCGCCGTCCCCCAGCGATAGGCGCCGGTAGCCGAGACGTAGGCACTGTTGCTTATTCCCGCGAACACTTCGAGACGGTTCCGCTCGGAGAACCACCACGACGCCCGCCCCTCGATGTGCCCCTCGAACTGCCACGGCCCGGTGTTCGCGATCTGCTGAACGCCGGCGCCGCCCCCGATCCGCGTCTCCCAGTCGGTGCCCGTGCGGACGTAGCCGCCGCGTGCCTCCACGACGGTGAAGCGATCGGGTGAGAAGTAGGTCGGGACCGTTTCGCGGAACCACACCATGCGGGCCATCCCCCCCACGAAGAGATGGTGCGGGAGCTGCTTGGTCGCGGCAAGGACTCCGGAGGTCCGGACGTTGCCGTCGCTGAACCACCCGGCGCCCCCTCCCGCCCCGAGCGACACCCCGGAGCCTGCTGTCACATCCATCGAGGCGTCCACCGCGTCCACATCGACATCGGCCCCGATCAGTGACGCCGTTTCGGCGAAGGGAAAGTGCGCATAGCTCACGCCGAGGCCCAGCGCAGGCTGGACCCGGTAGGTGGCCCCCAGCCTGGCCGTCGGTACCGTCCGGGACACTCCCGAATCCGGCCAGAGCCCCTGCGCGCCGAGGGCGCCGGTCAGCTGCCAGGTGTCCTGCGTATAGGTTGCTCCCATTTCGAGAGTCCCGCGGGTGGCGGTGATGTCCGGCGTGCTGCTCCCCTCATACGCGCCCACCGAGCCAAAGCCCCGCACCCGGTTTGCCACCGGTGTCGAGGCGGAAACGGTCTGCCACCACATTTCGTTGTCGTCGGAGTCGTCGCTCCAGCCGAGCGTGACATCGACCGCTGCCTGGACCGTGCGTACGATGTCCGTCCGGGCCCGCATTGCCTCCTTGTTGGTCGGCGCCAGCGCCAATGCGCTGTCCGCCTCGGCAAGCGCGTCGTGCTGGCGCCCGACCGAGCGGTACACCTGGGCCAGCCCAAGGTGCGCGGTCAAATCGCTCGGGCGGTACGATATCGCTCGCTGGTACCCCGCGATGGCCTCGGTCGACCGTCCACCCCAGTAGGCGAGTTGCGCCGTGCCGTTCAGCGCGTCGGCGTTGGTTGGGTCGCGCCGGAGCACCACCTGGTACAGGGAATCGGCCTCCCGCTCGCGGCCGTCCCACGACAGCGTGCGCGCCTTGCCGACGAGACCGTCGAGGCGCTCCGGGTACAGCGCAATCAGGCTGTCCCATTTCACCAGCGATGCGGAGTACTCCCCGGCCCAGCTGAGGACCGTCGCCTGCATCGCGCGAACGTCGGGGTCCGCCGGGTCGGCGGTGCGTGCCTGGGCAAGGTAGGTGAGCGCGGAGTCGAGATTGCCGTCCCACGCGGCGAGGACCCCGAGGCGATAGCTCGCGCGCACCGACGCCGGGTCCTGGGTGAGCGCCCGGAGGTAGGCCTCCCGGGCGGCGCCATAGCGGCCCTGGTTCCAGGCGGCGTCGGCGTCGACGACCTGGGCCCTTCCGACGACCGGGATCAACAACAGCGCTCCGACCAGCAGAACTGCCGAACAGGCACGAGTCACGTCGACTCCAGGACCTTGAGGGATGTGGTGGGCCGGCATCACCGGCTCCTCCATGTGGCCTGCAATGAATCGTAGGCCGGCTTGAGGCGGCTGTGCGAGGTGGGCTCCTCCCAGCGCCCCCACTGCCAGAGCGCAAAGTCGTCGGCTCGCCACGTGCTGCCCCGGGGGGCCGGGAGCGCCGAGAGGAGCCGCGAGGGATCGTCCCTCCCGTAGACGAGCGCGCCAATCCGGATCCCGTCGGTGATGGCCGTGCCGAATTCTCCTATCAACTGCCCGTCCCGGTCGAAGAGTACTGTCCTGCTCGAGGGATCGGTCACGTTCAGGAGCCCCCACGGCAGCCGGATCTCGATGAGGCCAGCGGCCGTGTCGGCGTACCAGTCGGCGAGGCTGCTCTCCTCCTCCCGGCCAAACTTCAGCAGCCCGCGGTCGTAGCCCTGCGCGGGAAAGAAGGTGCCGTCTCGTCCAAACCGGGCCCGGTTGGTGATCACGAACATCGGGTCGAACCGGCCATCCGCTTCGATGCCGATGGTCGCCGGCCGCCGGTAGAACTGACCGAAGTCGTCGCCCCCCTGGATCGCGGTCGTACCCACATACGGGTTGTACGATGGCAGTATCCTGAGCGCCGCCTGCGCGGGGTTGTCCAGCTCAAGCAGGAACTCGAACCCGATTTCACTCCGCAGGGACAGGTCCGGGAGTTTCGTCTGTCCGGAACGGGGGAGGTACGTGTCCAACGCCACGCGGACGCGCGAACGAGCCCAGTCGACGCTTCCCGATGCGAGTTCGAGTGCCAGGTAGAGATAGCCCTCGTCACTCCCGGCCCGAATCGTCCGTATCATGCCATCGCCTGCCTGGACCGGTGCCATCCGACGCCACGGGCCGGGATCGCCGCCGAGCACGGGGCGGTTGTTCGCAGGTCCGGGGTACTGGCCGAGAATGCCGTAGTTTTGCTCCGCGTCCATCGCGTTCAGCCAGAGCCGGTTCCGGTCCCCCGGCTGCTCGAAGTCGATGACGATCCAGTTCTTCTTGAACCACTCGTCCATCCACGCAAAGAGGATGGCGCCTGCCGCGCCGCTTTCCCGAATCTCACGGGTGAGCCGTGCGTCGATGGCGGCCATTTCCGTCTCGCTGTGCCCCCCGTGATTCCATCCCTGCGGCTGCAGGTGCGCATTCCCTCGGCTCGAAGGGACGCCGTATTCCGAGATGACGAAGGGTATGTCCGAATGGTGCCGGCGCAGGTCGCTCAGGTAGCCGAAGTAGGTGGAGGGGCCCTCGCTCGATTCCGCCTGGAGGTATCCAGGGTCGTACAGCATGAAGTCCGGATAGTACGGGTAGGCATGGTAACTGGCAAACCAGCCGGCGGGGTTCCGGGCCGTGGGGTGGATCAGGTTGGCGTCGAGCCCGATGGCATCATTCTCGTATTCCAGCTTGTTGCCCGCCACCGGTCGTCCGGCACGCCGGCGCCATTCCGATTCTTCGGCGGTGCTCGATTCCGTCGGATGGTGGAGCGGGTCCAGCGTGGGCCAGTTCGTGTACGCGATCGGCCGCAGCGCATTCCACTCATCCATTTCGTAGGCCAGGAGGTAGTCACACTGCTCGGCCATCCAGGCATCCATGGCCGGCGCCGCGTCCGTCGCAAGGTATCGGCCGGCGTAAGCGCGGGGACCGGGGTGCAGCGAATCGTACGCCTTCACCGCGAACGGCTCCCACTCCCGACCGATGATGTAGGCCGCCGTCCAGCGCGACACGTCGGCGTCGAATCGGCCGGATGCGTGGCCCGGACGCGGCCCAAGCTCGGCGGCACCATGGATCAGGTCGACAACATGTCGCATCTCGGCCCGGAAGCCGGCTTTCCAGTCTGGGTCATCGAAATCATGCCCGGGCGGGAGTTCCGTCCAGACGCCATGCACCAGCCAGAGGGGCCGGGTCTGATGGGCGAGGTTCCAGGCGCGGAGCGCACGGTAGAACTGTGGCGGGAGGATGGTGTAGACCCGAAGCACGTTTGCGTTCATGGCGGAGAGCGTGTCCAGCCAACCCGCGTAGAGCGCTGAGTCAGTGGGAAACTGCGATGGGAACCGCCCGGGGAGTGCCACACCGAGATTTACGCCCTGCATGTAGAACGGCACCCAGCGACCCGTGGAATCCTGGACTTCGAAGCCGGTGCCGGCGGTTTGGGCGACGAGGGAAAAACCCCGGGGCCGGCGCTTCGGAGGAAGCGGTGGGCGGTCCCAGTCGGGTGCCGCTGCAACGAGCAGTTCCCGCAGGTCGGCGCGCTCCGGCGCTAGCGCCAGCGCCCGCCTCGCGGCGTCGGCGGTGGCGGCATGGTCCCCGCGGCGCCAGGCGACCCGGGCCGTCCCTTCCCAGGCGTCGACCGACCGCGGATCACGGGCCAACGCGGCAGCAAACAGCGAGTCGGCGGCCGGCAGGGTGCCCTGCCGCAGGGCGATGAATCCGAGCCCGGCCAGTGCCCCCGCCGACCCGCAGGTAGCCGCCCGTCGAAATCGATCCGCCGCAACGTTTAGGGAGTCCTGCCGGTAGGCATTCCATCCACTCGCCAGGTCGGCCGCGGCCGTGGCGCAGGCCTCCTGGCCAGAGGCCGACCCCGTGCCGAGGGCTAGCGCGAGCGCCACGAGGGTGCAACCCCGGTACCTGAGTAGTAGATTTGATGCCATGGATACAACCTCAATGTCGGACCCTGCGGCGTCGGCGGCAAGCGCGTCCCCGGACACCGGGGCGCTGGGTCGCCGGCTGGTGGATGCCTTTGGCAAGGGCTGGGCCAAGGGGGACGTGCCGCTGTTGATGTCGGTTTTCACTGACGATGCCGTCTTCATCGAGACGCCCTTCAGCGCGCCGCGAAAGGGGCGGGAAGCGATCCTCCAGTACTGGCGGGACGTACCCGTCCACCAGGCGGAAGTCACCTTTTCGAGCGGCGAGATCTTCGTGGTTGGGCCGTGGTTTTCCGCCGAGTACAAGGTCACGTTCCGCCGTCGGCGCACCGGTGAATGGGTTGAGGCGCGCGGCGCGATGTTCTGTGAGACCAGCGGCGACAAGATTTCCGAGCTGCGGATGTACTGGCATCGATGGGCCGGGGGACGGGAAGGGTAGAAGGCGTCCCCAGCGGCGGACGGATTCGTGGAGGCCTATTTTCGTAAAGCGTTGCGCTGCAATCGGTTAGATCTTGGCACGACCCTCGCTGTTAATGTGGGCGATTGCAAGTGGGCAAAATCGCCCCGTCGGTACTGCCAGGAGGAATCATGCTTACCACACTGCTCGCGTCGATCGCGGTCGCGGCGTCCCTCGCCGACGGGCCGCCCCCGCCTATCACCGTCTCGCTGAACAGCGGCGGCGAGTACAACCGCGGCGACTATGCCCAGGCCCAGTTCCGGGCCAGCGCAGACGGCTACGTCCTCCTCCTCCAGACCGACCAGAACGGGCGCATTCGCGTCCTTTTTCCGCTTGACCCGGGCGACGACAACTTCATCCGGGGCGGGAAGACCTACAAGGTCGTCGGGCGCGACAACCGGGGGTCCTTCTACCTCGACGAGGCCGGGGCCAGCGGAATGGTCTACGCAGCCTGGTCCAAGTCACCCTTCCAGTTCACCGAGTTCGTGCGGGGCGATCACTGGGATTACTCGGTCTTCGACCAGTACAACGCCGCGGACGATCCCGAAAGCCAACTCACCGACTTCGTCCTGAATTTCACCACCCAGGGGTTCGACTACGCGATTGACCGGTACATCGTCTACTCCTATTCGGAAGTCGTCACCGGCGGCGGCGGCGGAACCTATATCGGGGTGACCGGCTGGCCGTGGCCGACCTATTACACTGGCGGCTGGAGTGTCGGGATCTCGTTCGGTTCGCCCTGCTGCTACAGCGGCTGGTACGGCTATCCCGCCTATGGCTGGGGCTACCCGGCGTATGGCTGGGGCTATCCCGCCTACGGTTGGGGCTATCCGGCGTATGGCTGGGGGTATCCGGCCTACGGCTACGGATATCCGGCCTATGGATATCCAGGTTACGGGTACGGTTACCCGGGGTACGGCCCCGGCTATCCGGCATACCGCCCCTACACTTTCAAGCCCGGCGGGACCATCACCACTGCGGGCAATCCTTACCGCCCGCGTGGCGACGCCTTCGCGCCGAGGTCGTCGGTGTTCCAGACCACCTACCGTGACCGGCCGACCTATGGCATGTCAGGAACTGGCCGGTTGACCACGGACGCGGCAACGATCAGCGGTCGTGCCGAGGCGGGTCGGCGCCCTGCCGCCCGGCCGTCCGCACAGCCCAATCCGAGCGGACAGCGCGGCTCGACCATCGGCAGATCGTTGGGTGGCACGAATCGGGGCGCCACCGGAGGTACTGCTCGGCGGCCGTCGAGTGGGAGCGGGTCTGGGGCGGCTGCGACGCCGAATACGGGCGGAACCAGGCGTCCAACGACAGGGACGTCGGGTGCCGCGCCCAGGGCCCGGTCCAGCACGGGTGCGTCTTCCAACAGCACCCGGGCGCGTGGATGGACATCTGATGGACAGGAGCGCCCGGCGGTGTCGGGTCGGCCCAGGATTTCGCCGACGGCACCTTCCAGTGGTCGGAGTACCGCCGGGTCGGCTGGTCGCACTACTGCTGGATCGGCTGCCAGCCCAAGGAACAGCGGCAGGGCCGCAACCCCCTCCCGCCAGCCGTCGGCTTCGGGCGGCAGTCGGCCGAGCGTACAGCCGCCGAGCCGCTCATCGGGAGGCAGCCGGCCCAGTGCGCAACCTCAGTCCCGTCCGTCCAGCCCGCCTGCAGCGCGGAGCGGTGGTCGGTCTGGCGGCGGTGGTGCCGCCCGCGGGAGCGCTCCCTCCGGCGGCGGTGGCGGCGGGCGGCGGGGCAGGTAGGATATGAGCAGCGCCCCGGGGCACGAGCTCCGGGGCGCAGCTTTTCCCGCTCTTGCGGGTTTCTGCTAATTGTCCCATTGTCTCGGAATACCCTTGGGGGCACTCAATGACCGCTCCGCTGCTGCTCGCGTTCATGTTGGTCCAGGCACCCACTTCGGCGACGCAAGGCTTCCAACCACCGCCGAGCACGGACTTCGAGCCGGTATTGGCCGCGGGCATCAAGGTCGAGGTCGTTGAGACCCCGGCGGTGGAGATGGGAGCAGAGGCGCTTCCGATCGCCAGCAGGCCATTTTCGGGCGTGGCACCGGCGCCGGTCCCCTGTCTCTGGATGGACGAGTCTTGCATTCAGACGGTGTGGGCCATCGGCGCACCGCTCGGGTGGGATCGTCAGGACTACATGGCGTACCGGCTCAACCTCGATACGCGTCAGGAGCTGCAGTACAATGTCGGCTATCGGCGGGGTCGTGCGATGGCGGAGGCGAAGGCTGCCAGGGCGAGGGTAGCAGCCAATCCACCAGGCGGCAGTCCGAGCAGCGCGCGTCCCTACTCCGGGACGAGTTCGGTTGCCACTGGGAGCGCGAGCGGAGGGGGGCGGTCGTCCGGAGGAACCGTCACGACGGGGACCGGTGGGGGTGGGAAATCGACAGGCGGTGCGCGGAGTGGTATTCGAGAGTGGTAACCGCTTTGTGCAGGGTGCACCAAGAAAGAGTGCAGTACGGGGCCCCGACTTCTGTCGGGGCCCCGTTGTGCATCTGGCATGCGGAGGTATCAGGGGGAGGAGGGGTGCCGATGGGCGTAGTCCAGTCCCCACTGCAACAAGTCCGCGCCACGGAGTCCGACGCGCATCGCCAAGGCGATGGCGTCGTCCTCGTCCATGCCGTGGTCCCGCATGAAGTAGGGAATCAACGCGCCCCCGACCCGGTTGCCGCTGCCGCAGTGGAAGAAGACCGGTGCGGCCGTTGCGTCACGGAGGACCGAGAGGATCCGTGCCATCGTGGAGTCATCCAGGGTGGCGCCTGAGACCGGGATGTTCTCGTAGCGGAGTCCGAGCGCGGCGGCGAGCGCGGGCTCGTCAAAGGGCCGTGGTTCCATCGGATCGCGAACATCGAGGAGGGTGGTCAGCCCCGCCGCATGCGCGGCGCGCACCTGGGCATCGGTCGGCTGGCCCCCGGTAACCAGGCCCGGCAGCGGGCCGCACGCGTTTGCGATCCCGGTGACGGCCGCGAGGAGGGCGTCGTTGCTCACGACTCGTGACTGCGGTAGGCGATGACGCGGACGCGTTCAAGCGTGATCAGGCCGCCCTCCATCATCGCATCGATGTCCGGCAGGACCGCCTGGATCTTCTCTTCGGTATCCACGCATTCGACCACGATCGGGAGGTCGAGCGAAAGCCGGAGGACGGAGTCGGTATGGAGGCGGGCGTTTGCCCCATACCCCATGATGGCCCTCGTGGCCGTGGCCCCCGCCAGCCCGCGGGAGCGCAGGAGCTCGACAATCGCCGCATGGAGCGGCTTCCCTTCGTGCTTGTCCCGCTCACCGATGTGGATGCGCATCAGGGTGCCCTCGCCGCTCAGCCCGTGCATAGCCGGTCTCCTAGATCGTGCGCCTGAGGGTGAGCGCCTGCCCTGCCAGCGCCGCTCCGATCAGCACCCCCGCGACGGTCAGCAGGAGGCTCAGCCCGGCATAGATTGCCAGGCGAGACCACTCGCCGCGCTCGAGCATCGTCGCAGTCTCGAAGCTGAAGGTGGAGAAAGTGGTGAACCCGCCGCAGAATCCGATGGTGAGAAAGGCCCGGACCTCCGCGCTCACCGCCGGTGTCTCAAGGGTATAGCGAATGAGGAAGCCGAGGACCAGCGAGCCGATGATGTTCACCGCGAGGGTGCCGAGGGGGAATTCACCCGGCGCCCAGCGCTGCACCAATCCGCCGAGCGAATACCGGGCGGCGCCCCCGAGGGCGCTGCCAAATGCGATCCAGTAGATCATCCCATGCCCTCTGATCGGTCCCGACTTCGGGTGCGGCCTTACCTGCCCCGCGCGACTCCTTAGATTACCCGCATGCTTCGCCTCGCGATAGTGCAGTTTCGGCCCCGCAAGGGTGCCTATGCCGAGAATCTCGCGCAGCTTGAGGCGTGCTTCAAGGAGGCGGGCGCCGGCGCCGAGCCACCGGATCTGCTTCTGCTGCCCGAAGCGGCCCTCACAGGCTATTTCCTCGAGGGCGGGGTGCGCGAGCAGGCGCGCACGGCGGAGCAGGCGGCGGAGGACATCGCCGCCGCCCACCGCCGTTCGGGCGCCCCTCCGGTCGATCTGGCCATCGGGTTTTACGAACTCTGGCGGAACTGCCATTACAACAGCTGTCTCTACCTGTCGCTCGGCGCGGGTGCGCCGGTCATCCGTCACGTCCACCGGAAAGTCTTCCTCCCCACGTATGGCGTGTTCGACGAGGAGCGGTTCGTCGAGGCAGGGGCGGAGGTGCGCGCCTTCGACACCGGATGGGGCCGCGCCGCGATGCTGGTCTGTGAGGATGCCTGGCACTCCCTGATGCCGACGCTCGCCGCCCTCGACGGGGCGCAGGTGCTGTTGGTGGTCAGCGCCACCCCGGCCCGGGGACTCGACAGCCCCGAAGCCCCGGCGAACCTGGAGCGGTGGGAACGCCTGGCCGTCGACTCGGCCTCGGAACACGGGCTGTACGTGGCGGTGGCGCAGCTGGTCGGCTTCGAGGGAGGGAAGGCGTTTGCCGGCGGATCGGTCGTGGCCGGACCGTCTGGCAACGTCCTGGCCAGGGGACCGCTCTTCGAGTCGGGAATCATACGGGTCGATCTCGACTTCGATGCGATTACCCGCGCGCGCGCCGATCAACCCTTGCTCGCCGATCTCCGAAACCGCCTGCCTCGGCTCCTGGCGGAGCTGGGCCGCACGCCTGGCGCCGCGTTGGCCAGCACCACCTGGGAGGGGCGCGCCGCGGGGCGGGTTCGTCCGGACGTCGTCACGTCGCCTCCGACGTCGGATCCCCTGGTGATCAACCCGGCTCTGGCCCGCCGGTGGCTGGTGGAGTTCATCCGCGATGAGGTGCAGCGGCGGCGCGGGTTCGACGGGGTAGTGCTCGGACTCTCCGGCGGAGTGGACAGCGCCCTCGTGGCCTACCTGGCCGTCGAGGCCCTTGGCAAGGAGCATGTGACGGCTGTGCGGATGCCGTATCGCACCTCCAGCCCGGACAGTCTGGCCCACGCCCAGCTGGTTATCGACGCCCTTGGCATTCCAAGCCGTACCGTGGACATCTCCGCAGGGGTGGACGGGATCGCCGGGGCCATCGGGGAGCCGGCCTCGCCAGCTGCGCTCGGCAACATCATGGCGCGCATGCGGATGATCACGCTCTTCGACCTTTCGGCGCGACTCCGCGCGCTTCCGGTTGGGACCGGCAACAAGACGGAACGGCTCTTCGGGTACTTCACCTGGCACGCCGACGACTCGCCACCGGTCAACCCGATCGGTGACCTGTTCAAGACGCAGGTCTGGGCACTGGCCAGGCACGTCGGGGTGCCCGAGGTCATCCTGGACAAGCCGGCGAGCGCCGACCTGATCGAGGGCCAGACCGACGAGGGCGATTTCGGGATCACCTATCAGCGGGCCGACGGCATCCTTCACTGGCTGCTCTCGGGGTACCGTCCGGAGCAGGTGGTGCTGCTCGGGTACACCGCCGCCGAAGTGGAGCTGGTGCGGTCCCGGCTCGACAGCACCCACTGGAAGCGGCGCCTCCCCACCGTGGCGATGCTGAGCCAGACGGCCATCGGGGAGTATTACCTCCGCCCCGTCGACTACTGAGGACCTGACGCATGCCGCCTGAATCGCGCCCGATGTCCTACTCGCGGTCCGAGCTGACGAAGCTCATCATGCCGCACATGCAGAACGTGCTCGGCAACCTCTTTGGCGGCGAACTGATGTCGATGGTCGACCAGGCGGCCGCGGTCGCGGCGATCCGTCATGCCGGCGGGCCGGTCGTGACGGCCGTCATCGACCGCGTCGAGTTTCGCGAGCCGATCCCCATTGGCGCGCTCGTCACCTGTTGCGGGACGGTGGACTACGTCGGCAACAGTTCGATGGACATCACCGTCGAGGTGTACTCCGAGAAGGTCAGCACCGGTGAGCGTCGGCACACCAACACTGCGCACGTGATCTTCGTGGCCATCGACGCCGACGGAAAGCCGACGCGAGTGCCGCGCCTGGTGGCGGAGACCCCCGAGGAACAGGCTCGCTACGAGGCCGCGCGCCGGCATCGGGAGAGCGTGAAACGCTCATGACCGCCACTCGGATCACCGCCGTCTTTGGCGGCGGCGGGGCAAAGTCGGCGGCCCAGATCGGCGCGCTGCGCGCGCTGGAAGAGGCGAACCTGGCCCCGACGCGGTATGTCGGAACCTCCATGGGCGGGGTGATTGCCGCGGGCGCAGCGTCCGGGGCCTCCGCGGCCGAATTGTCCCAGCGCTTTCGTGCGGTGAAGGTGACCCAGGTCGCCCGGCCACGGGCCTTTGCACCACTGGCGGGGCTCTGGTATCGCTCCCTCCTTCGGGCGGAGCCCCTCCATGCAACGCTGCATCGGCTGGTGCCGCAGCAAACCTTCGCGGAGTTGAGGCATCCTCTGACCCTCACCACCGTGGACGCCGACACGCGCGAGCTCCTGACGCTGGGAGACGGCGGCCTGGACCTCCCGTTGCAGGATGCGCTTGCGGCCACGACGGCGCTGCCGGTGTACTATCCCCCCATGGAGGCCGCCGGGCGGCGGCTGGTCGACGGCGGGCTCCGGGCCGTGCTGCCGCTCGACATCGCGGCGCAGTTCGATGCCGACCTCGTCGTGGCGGTGGACGTCGGACCTGGCTTCGATGAACCGCCGCCGACGCAGCGGGTGCGCGCCCCCGGCCTCCTGCTCGCGCACGACATGGGGGAGGGCGCGCTGATGGCGCAGCAGGCGCAGGATGCGCTCGCCCGCTGGCGAATGGCCCCGGGCCGCCCCCGGTTGATTCACGTGAGGCCGCCGCTTCCGCGGCGCGCCACGTTTGCCGCCGAACTCTTCCTGGAGTTTGAGCGTGCGGGCTATGACACGACGCGCGCAGCACTGGCGCAGGAGCAACATCATGACTGACGCACCACGCCTCTTCACGGTGGACGAGGCGAACCGTGTCCTGCCACTGGTCCGGCCGATCGTCCGCGATCTGCTGGCGGTGCACACCGAGTGGCGTCATGCGGTCGAGCAGTTCGAGCTTGCCATCGCGATCGACCCCGGGACGCCGACCGAGGCGGCGCCGGTGGAGTCACCGGTCGCCCTGGCGGCCCGGATGGAGGCCGAGGCACATGCGGTTCGGATCCAGGAACTCCTGGGCGAACTGGCCGCCCTCGGCTGCAGCTTCAAGGGGTTCGAGGGAGGCCTGGTGGACTTCCTTTCGCTCCGCGACGACCACCCGGTGTACCTCTGCTGGAAGCATGGGGAAGACAGCGTCTCCCATTGGCACGACATCGATGGTGGCTTCGGTGGACGCCATCCGATTGACTCTCACCTCTTCTCGGAAATGACCTGACATGAGAATCTGGCTCTTCCTGCACTTCTTCGGGCAGGTGCTGTGGCTCGGCGCAGGCCTCGGTTCGATGGTGTACGGCATCGTGGGCAAGAAGGAGTCCGGCGCGGTGCTTGGCGCCATCGCCCGCGGGCAGGTGGCGGTGCACAAGCTGTTGATCGGCCCCGGCGCCTTCCTCATGATCCTGTCTGGCGTGATGCTGTCACTCCGGATGTACGGCTCGGCGATGAGCGGCATGGCACCCACAGTGTGGATGATGGTCATGCAGGGCGCCGGCCTGCTCGGCGCGCTCATCGTGCTGGCGTTCGGGATGCCCACGATTGCGCGACTTGGCCGCGTGTCACCCGAAGGACCGACCGCGCCGCTCTACCAGGCCATCCGGCGTCGCCACGTCGCCATCTCGATCGTCTCCGGCACGCTGGGTCTCCTGGCCCTCGTGGCCGCGAGCTTTCCCCTGCGCTGATGCATCGCCGTGACCTGCTTCGTGCGGCGGCGCTCTTTCCTGCGGCGGCCTGGCTGCCCCGGATCCCGTCCGTCGCCGAGGCGGGTGCCATTACCCGGCCAATCCCCCGCGCCGCGGACGACGAGGCGTACTGGGCCGAGATCCGCCGGCAGTTCCTGATCACCGACGGCATTTTCATGAACACCGGGACGTGGGGCGCCCTTCCGCTCCCGGTGCTCGAGGCCATCGAAGCGCACATGCGCGCGTTCGAGACTGTTTTCCACCAGCTTCCCTTCGATGCGCACGCCCTCCGCGGACAGCTTGCCGCCCTCCTGGGTGTCCCACCGGAGACGCTCGCCTTCACGCGCAATACCACCGAGGGGATGAATGCCGTGGCGCGCGGGCTCGACCTCGCGCCGGGCGATGAAATTCTCACGACGACGCAGGAACACATCGGGGGGCGCTGCTGCTGGGAGCTGGTTGCCGCGCGGCACAAACTCGTGCTGCGCGAGTTCGAGCCTCCGGTGCCGGCGCCGAGCGAGGATGCGCTGTTCGAGGCGTGGACCTCAGCGGTTTCACCCCGCACCCGCGTGCTGAGTATCTCGCATGTCTTCTTCAGCACCGGCGCCATCCAGCCCGTCCGGCGACTCGCCGACTGGGCCCGTGCCCGCGGCATCATCACCGCCGTGGACGGCGCCCATCCCCCGGGCATGCTCGCGCTCGACGTCACGGACCTTGGCTGTGACTTCTACGCCTCCAGTCCCCACAAGTGGCTGCTGGCCCCGAAGGGGTCGGGTTTTCTTTATATCAGCCCGGCGTGGATCGACCGACTCTGGCCGCTGGTGGCGAGCGGCGGCTGGAACGACCTGGCCTTGAAGGGAGATCGTTTCGACCACGTCGGCACCCGCAACGACAGCCTGCTCGTTGGCTTCCAGGCGTCGCTCGCGTTCCACAACGCGATCGGGACCGAGCGCATCGAGCGGCGGAGCCGCGGTCTCGCCACCCAGCTCGACGCGGGGCTCCGCGCCCAGCCCGGGGTGCGCCTCGTGTCGCCCTCGGCGCCAGAGGTCCGTAGCGCGATGGTCTCGTTCCAGGTGGATGGCATGGCGGGAACCGACGTGGTGCGGCAGCTCTGGAAAATGGGCCCCGTCAGGGTCCGCCACGTTGCCGAGAACAACCTCGATTATGTGCGGCTGTCGACCCACGTCTACAACAATCCCGACGAGGTGGACCGGGTGGTGGGGATGGTGGGGGAGATCGCCAGGAACCAGTAGCACGGCCCGGGGGCCGATGGCCGGCGGACTGGCCCCCAGCCCTCAGTCTGACTTCGGCAGTCCCTTCTTGCCCGTCTTGCACACGCCCCGCACCGGACACTCACCGCACTTCGCCACGCGCGCCGTGCAGATCAGCGCCCCCAGTTCCATGATCGCCTGGTTAAACGCCCACGCCGAGCGGCCGTTCCGGGTGTGGAGCGCCGCAGCGGTGCGCCAGAGCTTGTGGTCCCCCGCGGCGCCGCGCGCCCGGGGGTGGAACGCGCGCGTGAGCACGCGGGCCACGTTCGTGTCGACGGCCGGCTCGGCGCGCTCATAGGCGAAGCTCGCCACGGCGCCGGCGGTGTAGCGGCCGATACCAGGGAGGCGCCGAAGGGCGGCGGTGTCCGAGGGGATCGCGCCCGCCTGTTCCTTCGTGACCACCCGCGCCAGCGCATGCAGGTTCGCCGCACGGCGGTAGTAGCCCAGCCCCTCCCAGCTCTCGCGCACCGCCGCCGGCCGTGCGTCGGCGAGCGCCTCGACGGTCGGGAACCTGGCCAGGAACCGCGGCCAATAGGTTTCGACTCGCGAGACCTGGGTCTGCTGGAGCATGAATTCGGAGACGAGGACCGCGTACGGGTCTCGGGTGCGCCGCCAGGGGAGGTCGCGGCCGTACCGTCGAAACCAGCGCAGGAGTCGACGGCGGAATTCGGGGGCGGCTTCCGGGGGGCGATTCGGGGTGGACTTCGCAGGCATGGGAGGGCAAGATAATAGCGATGCCGAACGCACAAGCCGCCATTCTGAGCCTTCCACGCGCCGTGGGCCGATCCGTCATCGGCTCCCTGGCACACGTCGGACGTTTCAGCCTGATGGTGGCCGAGTTGTTCCGGGCCATCGGGGAATGGCGCATCTGGTTGCCGAGAACGATGGACGAAGCCCGGAACATCGGCGCCGGCAGTCTCTTCATCGTGCTCCTGGTCTCGGGGTTTGCCGGCGCCGTCACGGCCCTCCAGACCGGCTACCAGTTTCAGGGCAACCTGCCGTACTACGTGGTCGGCACCCTGGTGGTCGAATCGATCGTCCTCGAACTCGGACCGGTCCTCACGGCGCTGGTGCTCGCCGGGCGCATCGGCGCGCGATACGCGGCCGAACTCGGCACGATGCGGGTCACCGAGCAGATCGATGCCCTTGAGAGCCTCGGGCGGTCGCCGATGTCTCACCTGATCATCCCGCGCGTACTCGCAGGGCTGGTGATGATCCCGATCCTGACCGTCTTCGCCAATGCCATCGGCGTCCTGGCGGGGTGGTGGTCCGCCAAGCAGGTCCTTCCCATCGGCAACGCCGACTTCACCTACGGCGCCCAGATGTTCTGGCGGCCGTTTGACGCGTACTACTCGATCATCAAGGCGTTCTTCTTCGCCGGGGCCATCACGCTGATCCCCTGCTACATGGGCTTCAACGCGCAGCAGGGGGCCGAGGGGGTCGGGAAGGCCACCACCACCGCGGTCGTCGCCACGTCGGTGACCATCCTCCTCCTCGACACGCTGCTCGCCAAGCTGCTGCTGCACCCATGATCGAACTTCGCGATGTGCACAAGCGGTTCGGCCAGCAGGTCATCCTCGACGGGGTGAATTTCTCGGTGGAGGAGGGGGAGACCGTGGCGCTCCTGGGTCCGTCAGGCACGGGCAAGAGCGTGCTGCTGAAGCACATCATCGGGCTTATTCATCCCGACAGCGGCACGATTTTGGTCGATGATCTCGACGTGGCGACCCTCGGGCGCAAGGAACTCGCGGCCCTCCGGACCACCATCGGATACGTGTTCCAGAACGGCGCGCTGTTCGACTCGATGAACGTCTTCGAGAACATCCGCCTCGGGATCACCGACGAGAAGTGCAACCAGGACGCGGACTACTGCGCGACGCGGGTGCCGGAGTGCCTGGCCCTCGTGAACCTCGCCCCGGAGACGGCGGCCAAGTTCCCCGCCGAACTCTCCGGCGGGATGCGCAAGCGGGTCGGCATCGCGAGGGCCATCGCCGGCCGGCCCAAATACCTGTTGTACGATGAGCCGACCTCCGGGCTCGACCCGGTGAACGCCGACATCATCGACAGCCTGGTCAAGCATCTCGCCACGGCGCTGGGCGTGACGAGCGTCATGGTGACGCACGATGTCCGCGGCGCCTTCCGGGTCTCTGACCGGGTGGCACTGCTGAGTGAAGGGAAGATCGTCCTTCAGGGCACACCGAAAGAATTCCTGGCGTCCGCGGACCCGCGCATCAAGGCGTTCCTTGAGCGGGACTTCGAAAAACACTCCTTCGCGGCCTGAGGCCATATGGACCTGCACTACAAGCGTGAAGCGCTCGTCGGATCCATCGTCCTTGCCGGCGCGGCGGTCTTCGTGCTCGGGACGATGTGGCTCGGCGGCAAGAGCTTCGGCCGCGAGGACCTGATCCCGGTTCGCTTTACCAACATCGGCAACGTCAAGTCGAGCACTCCGGTCAAGGTCTCCGGCGTCCAGGTCGGCAAGGTGGACCGAATCACGTTCGAGGGAGTCGGCAGCGTGCGCGTCGACCTGGCGCTCACCCAGCATGTGCCCTTGGCGCGGGACGCCTCCGCCACGATCGAGGCGGTCGGGGTGCTGGGAGACGTCGAAATCGTGCTGGATCCGGGGACAGACAGCGTGCCCCTCGCGCCCGGCGAGGTGCTGGAGGGAAAGGCGGCGCCGGGGATGGAGGGCATGGTGAACGAACTGGGTGGGCAGGCCCGGGCCGTGATGGAGGGCGCGCAGCTGTTCCTCAACCAACGGATGGCCGACGACCTGCACCAGACGTTGAAGGCGATGGAGCGGCTCATGGCGGTGTACGCCGACACCCGGACCGGGCCGACCGCCGAGATGACCCGACTGATGGCGTCGATGCAATCGGTCTCGGCGCGCCTCGATTCGACGCTGGCGAATCCGGCCCTGGGCCGCACGATCGAGAACATGGACAGCGCCACCGCCGGGCTGACACGGCTGACCAACCAGCTCACCGCCACCACCGCGCGGATGGACACGCTGGTCCTCAACATGAACGCGGGGAAGGGGACCATGGGACAGCTGGCCACCAACCCCGCGCTTTACGATCAGCTGACCGCCACCATGAAGTCGATGCAGGCGCTGATCGACTCCATTCAGGCCAAGCCCGGCAAGCTCACCGTCCAGGTCAAGATGTTCTAGGCGCGCCTCAGCGCTGCACCAGCCGCAGGAATTCGTCTCGCGTGCTGCCATCCTCCCGGAACACCCCGCGCAACGCGCTGGTGAGTGTCCGGGAGCCCTGCTTTTCGACCCCGCGCATCATCATGCAGAAGTGCGACGCCTCGAGCACCACCCCCACCCCGCGCGGGGCGAGGGCGTCGTCGAGCGCCTCGGCAATCTGGTCGGTCAGGCGCTCCTGCACCTGCAGTCGTCGGGCAAAGACGTCCACGACACGTGCCACCTTGGAGAGCCCGACGATCCGGCCATCGGGTATGTAGGCGACGTGGGCCTTGCCGAAGAACGGGAGCATGTGGTGCTCGCACATCGAATAGAACTCGATGTCCCGGACCACGATCATGTTCTGGTGGGTCTCCTCGAAGAGCGCGTCGCCGATGACCTCCGCAGCGTCGAGGCCGTACCCGCGGGTCATCCAGCGCATCGAGCGCTCGACCCGTTCCGGCGTCTTCAGCAGGCCGTCGCGGTCGGGATCTTCGCCGACAAGTTCGAGCATGTCGCGGACCGCCGACTGGAATCGGGTCTCGGCGACGGGGGGGGACCAGGGCAACCGGGCGACGGACATGGAATGCTCCGGGATCGGAAGTTGAGTTGGTTTCCTGATAACCCGGAGCACCGGGAAAAGGTTCCCCCGGCGGCTCCCACCCCCGACCCACAGGGTTATCTTGAACCCGCCATGACCCTCACCGTGACCTTCCTCGGCACCGGCGCCGCGATTCCTTCCCTGGACCGCAACGTCGCCTCCCTCGCGCTGGCCCGCGAGGGCGAAACGCTGCTGTTTGACTGCGGCGAGGGGACGCAGCGCCAGATGATGCGCTATGGCGTGAGCTTCTCCATGCGGGACATCTTCTTCACCCATTTCCACGCCGATCACCTCCTCGGCCTGACCGGCCTGGTCCGGACCCTCGGGCTGCAGGACCGGACTGATCCGCTGCGTCTTTACGGCCCGCGCGGGGCCAAGCGGGTGCTGGAACACGCCCTGACCGTCGGCATCGAGCGGAACAAGTTCCCGGTCCAGATCGAGGAACTTGCCGCGGGCGACAAGGTCAGCCGGCCGGAGTACGACGTGGTGGCCGTCGAGGCCGATCACCGGGCCCCGTCGCTCGCCTACGTGCTGGTCGAGCACACTCGGCTTGGCCGCTTTCAGCCCGAGCGGGTTCGGGAGCTTGGCGTGCCGGAGGGACCGTTGTGGGGGCGGCTGCACCGGGGGGAGACAGTTCAGCTGCCGGATGGGCGGAGCGTTGGGCCGACGGACCTGGTCGGGCCCCCGCGTCCGGGCCGGAAGGTGGCCATTTCTGGCGACACCCGTCCGAGCACGGCAATCGCCCAGGCGGCGCGCGGTGCGGACCTGCTGGTCCACGAGGCCACCTTCTCGGAAGAGGATGCCGAGAAGGCGGAGCAGACCGGGCACAGCACGGCCGCCGCAGCCGCCACGCTCGCGCGCGACGCAGGTGTCCGGCGCCTGGTGCTCACCCACATCTCGGCGCGCTACACGCGTGAGGCGCCGGAACTGGTGGCCGAGGCACAGGCCATCTTCCCAGAGTCCATGGTCGCCCGCGACGGGCTCATCATCGACGTGCCATTTCCTGACGCCGAGAGCGCAGCCTGACGCGCACCGTAAGTCCCCTGCCAGTCGTCCTGCTCGTCGCGGTCCTCGGCGTGCTGGTCTGGTCGGGTCTCGCTCCCCACGACAGGTTCACCTGGGTGCTGGAGGTGGCGCCGGTCCTCGTCGGGCTGCCGATCGTGCTTGCGACCCGCAGGCGATTTCCGCTAACGCCGCTGCTCTATGTCCTTCTCGCCGTTCACGCCTCCATCCTGATGGTCGGCGGGAAGTACACCTATGCGGAGGTCCCCATCGGGTTCTGGGTCGGTGAGGCGCTCGGCCTGGCGCGAAATCACTACGACCGGCTCGGGCACTTCGCCCAGGGGTTCGTGCCGGCGATTCTGGCAAGGGAAATCCTGGTACGGACATCGCCCCTCAAGGGAAGCCGTTGGCTGCCGGCGGTCGTGATCGCCTTCTGCCTTGCCTTCAGCGCGTTCTACGAACTGATCGAGTGGTGGACCGCCGTGGCCACCGGCGATTCCGCCACGGCCTTCCTCGGCACGCAGGGTGATGTGTGGGACACGCAGTGGGACATGTTCCTGGCGCTCATCGGCGCCGTGACCGCCCTGCTGACGCTTTCGCGGGTGCACGACCGCCAGCTCGCGGTGCTGGTTGCACCGACGGACTGAGGTCACTGGCGGTCTCCCGGGCCGCCTCGCTGGCCAGCCATCGCTTCACGTCAAACTTCTTCTCCGCAGCCTTGAGTGACATGTAGCGGACCGTCCCGAATACCGGTCGGCGATAGAATGGCCGGTCGAACTTCCCGAGAATCCAGTGGAAGCCGGCGTAGCTGTTCGGGTCGCGGCCGTCGAGGGCGTATTTGTTGTTGAGGTGCTCCATGGTCCGGAGCGCGGTGCCGGCATCCGGGCTCCAGTGGAGGATGGCCTTTCCCCAGAGCATCCGCAGGTAGTTCGGCATGGTGCCGTCCCGTACGTAGCACCGCTGCGCTGCATTCCATAGCGCGCTTTCCGTCTCACCCCGTTCCATCTCCTCGATCGAATACAGCGCGGGCCGCGGGTCGTCGGCGTGGTCGTCCAGCTCCTTGCGGGCCCAGGCTGGCACCGCCTCCAGGGTTCGGTGCTTCGCGTCGTGGTGGCAGAAGTTGTGGGCCAGCTCGCGCCAGACGAGGAGCTCATCCTGGAAGCGAGCATACTGGTCCGGGGGGGCCACCTCGCGGGCGCCGAGGAGGACCTCCTGCGGGCTGATGTTGCCGAAGTGCAGGTAGGGGGAGAGGCCGCTGACCGCCTCGGGGTGGTTGGGGTCGCCGCGGTCCTCGGCGTAGCGCCGGAGGCCGGTCGCGAGGAACTCCTCGAGCCGCTGCCGCGCGGCTCGCTGCCCGCCCCGGATGGTCGGTGAGGGCCGGACGGTGTGATCGATGTCGCAGGACGCGGCGCGTGTCGCGGCGTCGAAGTCACCGGCGGACGGGACGGCCGAATCGAAGGGAAACTCGAAGGAGCTCGTGATCCGGGGCTCGACGTCGCCCACGGGGTGCAGGAAGTGGGGGAGCGCGGCGAGGGCCTCGGTGCGGAACCCCCGCGCGGTCGGGTGTGCCCGGCTGATATAGGACATCGGGACGATGGTGCACGAGTCCACGGCGATCACCGGGGCGTCGACCCGCTCCCGGAGCCGCCGAGTCTGGCGCGGGACGATGAAGGTCGGGAAATAGTCGGTGACGACGAGGGCCGCGTGCCGGGCCAGCGTCTCGAGGGGCGAGGGGGGACGGGGCTCACCGATGAGCCGGCGGTGGGGCTCAAGGTAGAAGCCGTAGGGAATCCCCCGCCCGGCGAAGTCGGCCGCCATGTCGGCCGCGGACTCGAGAATGAAGGTGTGGAACCGGTCGCTGGACCATGGGTAGTCGGGCCGGAGGCCCTGGTACACCACGAGGGGCAGCCCGAGCTGGTTGGCGGCCTGGGCCGCGTAGTTGAGGGCCGGGTTGTGTCTGGCCCGCATGGTCGCCTGGATCCAATAGAGGACGTAGTCCCCCGCGACGGGGCGCGTGCGGGAACCGGGATGCAGCCGGGGGTCAGTCGGGGGGGGAGCCGGGGCCATGCGCAGAATACCCCCCGAACGGGGTGGGGTTCGCCCAAGGTGAGTTGTTCATGGTTTTGGGCTTGGAACCTATACAAACACTGGGTGTATCAGGTGCACGAGGCCGCTGGCTGGCCGGCTGTATCCCTGACCACAGACCCTTGGAGGATCGACCAATGAAGTTCACGAACCTGCTCGCCCTGGCGCTGACTGTCGGCATTGCCGGCACTGCCTGCAGCGATGACGAGACGACCGCTCCTGTTGTCTCCGACTCCTACGTCCGCGTCGTGCACGCCTCACCGGACGCGCCCAACGTCGACGTGCTGGTGGATGGCACCGTCGCCCTGACCAACGTGCCGTACCAGGCATTCTCCGGGTACCTGCCGGTGCCCGCCGGCACGCGCAACCTGCAGGTCCGTGCTACCGGGACCACGACCACCGTGATCAACGCGGACGTCCCGCTCACGGCCGGCACCTACTACACCGTAATGGCCACCGGCCCGGTGGCGAGCATTGAGCCGCTCGTCCTGACCGATGACCTGACCAACCCGGCGGCTGGCAATGTGAAGGTCCAGCTGGTGCACGCCGCTCCGAGCGCGCCGACCGTGGACATTTATGTGACGGCTCCTGGCGCGGACATCAGCATGATGGCGCCGACGCTCACGGCGGTGCCGTTCCGCGGGTACTCGACCTACCTCGAGGTCCCGGCTGGTACCTACCAGGTCCGCATCACGCCGACCGGCACCAAGACGGTCGCGCTGGACACCGGCGACCTGGCGCTCGCGGCCGGTCAGATCCGCACCGGCGTGGCGCTCGACGCGGTCGGCGGTGGCGCTCCGTTCGGCGCGATCGTGCTCGCCGACAAGAACTAACTGCTCTTCTGATGGAAATGGGCCGGGGGGATTGCTCCTCCCGGCCCTTTCTATTTCTCCGAGCGCCCATCAAGGGTGCGCAGTTCGCGTTCGAGCCTCGCCTTCCGCTTCGCCATCCGCGCCCGTTCACGCTCGACTCCCCGGTTTGCGATCCGGAAGAATGCGGCGCCGAACTTTCCGGTCCAGAGCCGTTCGAGTCGCCGTTCGACGCGAAGCTGGCGCCGCTCGTCATTGGCCAGCGTGGCCACACCAACCACGAAGAGGACAGAGGCGACGGCAATGAGGACCATCCCCGGGAATCCGAGTACAGAAACGCCGTCAACCTCATGCCTCAGACGGAGGGTGGCGAGGGCGAACAGCAGCGGTGCGCTGAGGACGAGCGCCACGCCCCGTATGGTCCTGCGCCTTGCCCGGCCGGAGAAGTCGACCGACGCCTGTAGCGCTGCAGCCGCCTCCTCCTGTTCGGCGCTCATGGCCGTGGCACTCGCCGACACATCGGAGTACTGGAATCCGTGCCGGATAAGTTGCCGGGCGTTTTCCAGGATCGCGGTGACCATCATGCCGACCGCCGCCAGGAACACCACCGTGATGACCATGGCGTCACCAGGATGCCGGGCCCGGGAGATCATGTAGGGAGCGAAGGCAAGTACGATGAAGAATCCGCGCAGGGTCATGGCGCTTCGCTGATGAAACAGCCGCAGGGCCGGCGCGATCTCTGGCCGTCCGGCTCGAAGTGTCTCAAGTGCCGTGACCACTTCTTCACCAGACCCGAACCGGGCGTCGGGTTCTTTTTCCAGGAGCTGGTCGATCACCTTGGCGAGGGACGCCGGAAGGTCGGGGCGCTTGGAGAGCACCGCCGGCGGGCGCTGGGTGAGGTGCAGCGCCAGGAGACCGGTGGTGTTTGGCGCGTCGAACGGAGGGTGGCCGGTGACAGCGAAGAAGGCCACGCAGCCGAGGGAGTAGAGGTCGCTGCGCCCGTCGAGGGTCTCTCCGGCCGCCTGCTCCGGGCTCATGAAGTGGGTGGTACCGATCACCTCTCCGACAGCGGTCAAACCGCTGGTCGCATTGGAGCGAGCGATGCCGAAGTCGGTGACGACGGCCCGTCCGGTGGCGCGTTCGAGCATGATGTTGTCGGGCTTCACGTCGCGGTGAATGACCCCGCGCCCGTGGGCGTAGGAGAGGGCCCAGGCCACTTCCTGCATCATGCGCCCGGCCTCGGAGGCCGAGAGGGGGCCGGCCCGCCGGACCCGTTGCGTGAGGGTTTCCCCGTCGACGAAGCCCATCACGAAGCAGAGGATCTGGTTGCGGTCCTCGACCCCGTGCACCGGGACAATGTTCGGATGGGAGAAGGAGGCGGCCGTCCGGGTCTCGCGGAGGAAGCGCTCGCGAAGCTCCGGGCGGACGGCATGCTCCGGCGGGAGGGCCTTGATGGCCACCTGCCGGTCGAGCTTGGTGTCGTGGGCCAGGAAGACGGCACCCATGCCACCGCGGCCGAGTTCCCGGTCGAGGGTGTAGTCGGGGGCGAGAGCGTCGGCGAGCTGGGTGGAGAAGTCGGGCATGTCGAAGGCGGGGCAGCGGGGCAGGGAGGCAGGGCGGCCGGAACGGCTCCGGTGCCTTGAGGCGAATCCTCCCGAAGTCAGAATTGTAATCGAGTCCGACCACGGCCCCGCTGCCCGTCTGCCCCGCCAGCTCGCGTTGACCTCCACCCTCCGGCCCACTAGTTTACTCCGGCTCGCTGGGGGCTGTAGCTCAGCTGGGAGAGCGCTGCAATCGCACTGCAGAGGTCAGGGGTTCGATCCCCCTCAGCTCCATATTGGGTGGACGGAAGGTTCGCCCGCAGGACATCACTGCCCCGTGGTGTAACTGGCAACACGCCTCACTCTGGATGAGGAGAGTCTTGGTTCGATCCCAAGCGGGGCAATGCCCAGGGTTCACAGCCCTGGGCTTTTTCTTTGGCGGGACTGGGGCAGCGAGGCCGGGAGGCAGAACATCAGGTGCTCGCGGGGCCCCCGCCTTCCAGGGCCATCGCTTCCAGCCGCTCCAAGTCTGCCACTGACACGAGGGCCGCCACCGGCTTTCCGTGACGTTCCAGCACGACCCTCTCTCCGTAGATCAGCACCTCATTCAGCAGATCCGAGAAGTTGCTCCTCGCCATCGAGACGGGCAGGGTCGTCCTGTCCATGGATCCTCCCACGGCCGAAATTTCCAAATAACGTACAATATGTACTAAACGTACAATCTTTTTCCATTGACGTCAATTCGTAAATTTCTAGCCTCCTAACTTCCTCTCGCGACCATCCCCACCTGCGCCGCATCTACTTCCCCGTAACCCACACCTTCGGATGGAGAGGCACATGATGCGTTCGTGGATTCCCCTGGCTCTTGGCGCCCTGCTGCTCGTCCCCTCGCCCGCCACCGCCCAGGAAGACAACGTGATGGTGTTCGCCGCCCCCGGCCGTCCCCGCATCGGGGTATTGGTGGATGTCAGCGCCAGTGAGGCCAACAACAAGCTCGGTGCCACCATCAAGTCCGTGACGCCGGACGGCCCCGCGGCCAAGGCGGGGCTCGAGGCCGGCGACATCATCACCAAGTTCGGCGGGACCTCGCTGGGTGGTGAGGCCCCGGGGCAGAAGCTCGTCGAGCTGGCGCAGGCCCTCTCACCTGGTGACACCGTGCAGGTGGAATACCGCCGTGGCACCGCGAGCCGGACCGCCACCATCGTCGCCGCCAACCTTGGCGGATCGTCGTTCGCCTGGCGGAGCGGCCCCGGCAACGACTACATGGTCGAGATGGCGCCGCTGATGAAGGAGCGGGCACGCGCGATGGCGGACCGTGAGCTGGCGATCGTCGACATGAATCGCGCAATGGGCGAGATGGGCCGCAATTTCACCGTCCGGGTCGGCGGCGGGGCCTTCGGCCTCGACATGGCGGAGATGAACACCGGGCTGGGCGAATACTTCGGCACTTCCAAGGGGATCCTGATTCTCGAAAACCCCTCCGACTCGACGATGCCGCTCAAGGCGGGTGACGTGATCCTTGCCATCGACGGCCGCGCCCCCGCCGATGTCGGCCAGGCCCGCCGGATTCTCGGCAGCTATGACAGCGGTGACGTCGCGAAGTTTGAGATCATGCGGATGAAGAAGAAGACGACCGTCTCGTGGACGGTGCCGGCCAGGCAGCGCATGCGGATTCGCAGCCCGATGAACTGGCAGGGCGTCACGCCTCCCCGCGCGCCGGGGGCGCCGGTCGCGCCGGGCGCAATGCCGAAGGTGCGCGTGAAGACCCCGCCGCCGGCCCCGCCGGCCGCTCCCGCGTCGGTCGCGCCGGCCCCTGCGGCCCCGGTCCCGCCAGTCGCTCGCACCTGACCGGAACTCCAGAACGCACAGAGCGGGGGGGCGCCGGTGACGGCGCCCCCCCGCTCTGACGTTCAGGCGCGACTATTGAGCCAGTTCGGGTGGCAGCTGGCTCTTCGGAAAGATGCGAAAACCGTAGATGTCGTTCGGCCCCCCGAGCACGAAGACCACGATCAGCGGCTCATCCATCAGCTCGAACTTGGCTTCGCGCATGTAGGCCGAGAGCGAGTCCCTCGGCACTACGGTTTCCGAGAGAACCGAAACCTCGGGGCCGGCCTGGGAAAGGAGCTGCCCTATGATGTCCGAGAGCTGGCTCGCGGTGACCTTCTCCTTCACCTGCGCCGAACTGTGGGCAATGATGCTGTCGCCCTGATCGGCATAGAACCACTCCGTGTACGTCCGGCCGGCCGCAAGGGTGGCGGCCGAATCGGGCCGGGTCACTGGCGCCGGTGCGGAAGCCGATTCCTGGGCGGCGAGCGGTGCCGCGACGAGCGAGACGACGGCAAGGGCGAGCAGTCGGTGGTGCATGTGCGCCTCAGGAGGAATGGGCTCAGGAGTGTCGGGCTCGGTGAGGCCACCGCTGGGGCCCGGCGCGGGTGGTCAAGCTGCAGGGCGCGGGCCCCGAAGCCGCCCGATGACGACGGTCACGTTGTCACTGCCGCCCCGTGACAGGGCCAGGTCGATCAGGGTGTGGCAACTCTGTTCCGCCGACGTCGAGCGCAGGAGTTCCTGGCGGATCTCCTCGTCGGAGACATGCTTCGTGAGTCCGTCGCTGCAGAGGAGCATCACATCCTCCCACTCGCAGTCGAGGGTCGACACTTCCGGCGTCGCCTCCTTGCCGCCCAGGGCGCTCCAGAGAATGTGCTTCAGTCGACTTTGCTCGGCGGCGGCCGGTGTGAGCGCCCCGGCGTCGATCATCGCCTGGGCCATCGTCTGGTCCTTGGTGACCTGCGTCAGGACCCCCTGGCGCAGACGGTACCCCCGGCTGTCGCCGACGTGGATCACGTAGGCGCGCGGCCAGTGGATCGTCACCATGGTGAGCGTCGTGGCCATGCCACGCTTCCCCTCGGCCTCGCCGGCATCCTTGATGGCCTGGTGCCCATGCTCCACCGAGCGGCGGAGCCGATCGACGACCCGGTGGTCATGGTCCTCATCGGGCATCGCCTCCACATCCATTCCGTGGATGACATAGTCGGCGATGGCACGGAGCGCGGACCCACTGGCCTGCTCTCCCCACGGGGTGCTTCCGACGCCGTCCGCGACGAGGAAGACATACCCCCGTGCGCCGCTGACCAGCGATCCCAGTCCCTCGTTGGGGAGGGTGGTCTGGTGGAGGTGCATCGACTTGTGGAGGCTGGCCACCAGGAAGTGATCCTGGTTTTCCTTGCGGACCAGTCCCAGGTGGCACATCCCGAAGATGTCCACGTCCTGCCGGGTGGGGTGTTGCGGATGGGAACCGGAATCGGGCATCGAGTATCTCCTCTGGCTCCAACATCCGCTCCCGACGGCCGCTTGGCAAGCCGCCGGGGCGGCTTCCTTCCCTGTCGGGCCGTTTGGGGCCATTATTAGCGGGATTCCCCTCTCCGGAGCACGCATGGCCGAACTGTCGGACCGCCTGCACGCGGCCCTCGGCGACAATTATCGCATCCTCCGGGAACTCGGCGGCGGCGGGATGAGCCGTGTCTTCCTCGCCGAGGAAGTGCGGCTCGGGCGCAGGGTCGTGATCAAGGTGCTCCCCCCCGACATGGCTGCCGGCGTCAACGCTGAGCGGTTCGAGCGGGAAATTCAGCTCGCCGCCTCGCTCCAGCACCCCCACATCGTCCAGTTGCTGACGGCCGGTGCCAATGCCGACCTGGCGTACTACGTCATGCCGTTCATCGACGGCGAGTCGCTCCGCGCCCGGCTGGCTCGCGAAGGCGCCCTCCCGATGGCGGAGGTGCTCCGCATCCTCCACAACGTGGTGGATGCGCTGGCCTACTCCCACCACCACGGCGTGGTGCATCGGGATATCAAGCCTGACAACGTGATGCTTTCCGGCAAGCACGCCCTGGTGACCGATTTCGGCGTGGCCAAGGCGGTGAGCGCCTCGAGCGGCGACGGGCACACCAACCTGACCTCGCTTGGCATTGCGCTCGGCACGCCGGCGTACATGAGCCCGGAACAGGCGGCGGCCGATCCACGGGTGGACCAGCGCGCGGACATCTACGCCGTCGGCGCCATGGCGTACGAGATGCTCTGCGGCCGCACGCCGTTCGTGGCTCCTACTCCGCAGGGGATGCTGGCGGCGCACATCGCGGAACGGCCGGAGCCACCAGCCCGGTACCGGAACACCATCCCCACCGCGATGAACGAGCTGGTGCTGAAGTGCCTGGAGAAGAATCCGGCGGACCGGATCCAGACCGCCGATGAAATCGCGGCGATGCTGACCGCGATGGCGACGCCGACGGGCGGCACCACGCCGATTTCCACGGAGCCGGTTTCCACGGCACGACAGGATGCCCTCGCCGCCGTCAAGCGTTACGCACCCGGCCGAGTCCTGGGCCTGTTTCTCTTTGCGTCGCTCGTCGTGGTGGGCCTGGCGTTTGGACTCACGCGCCTGTTCGACCTGCCGGACTGGGTGTGGGAGGGGGCGGCCGTGGCGATGGCCATCGGGCTCCCGATCATTGCCTACACCGGGCGGGTGGAACGGAAGCGGGCGGTCCAGATGACCATGGGCACCCTCCGTTTTGAGCCGGAGCCGGTACACCACGGCTGGTTCACCTGGCGCCGCACCATCATCGGTGGGTGGATGGCGCTCGGTCTCGTGGTGCTCCTGGGCGCGGGCTTTCTGATCTCGCGAAAGCTGGGCGTCGGACCGGGCAGCACCCTGATGAGCGCCGGGGTGCTGGCGGCGCAGGACCGGATCATCCTGGTCGAGTTCGACAACCGGACCAGCGATTCCACTCTTGGCGCGTCAGTGACCGAGGCGCTCCGCATCGACCTTGGCCAGTCGAACGTGATGCGGCTGGTGGAGACGGGCGACCTGCAGGCGGCGCTGCTCCGCATGGGGAAGCCGGCTGATGCCAGGGTCGACCAGGCGCTGGCCAGCGACGTGGCGCGGCGCGAGGGGATCAAGGCCATCATCACCGGGGAAATCACCCAGCTGGGATCGGGCTACTCGCTGGCGGCACGGGTGCTCGACGCCAACACCGGCGAGACGCTGGTGCCGATCCGCGAGACGGCGAACGACGCCTCCCAGCTCATTTCGGCGGTGGACCGGCTTTCGAAGGCGCTGCGCGAAAAGGTTGGAGAGTCGCTGGGCCGCATCCGGGGCAGCGACCGACTGGAGCAGGTGACTACATCTTCGTTCGAAGCGCTTCGACTCTACACCGAGGCGACCGAGAAACACGCTCACGGGGATTCGGAGGGTGCCATCCCGCTCCTTCGCCAGGCGGTGGCGATCGACAGCACCTTCGCGATGGCGTGGCGGAAGCTGGCAGTGGTGTTGCCGCAGGCACTCCCGGGGAGCAACGAGGAGTCGATGGAAGCGGCGAAACGGGCCTACCAGTACCGCGATCGGCTCCCTCCCGTCGAACGAGGTTTGACCGAGGCCTACTATCACGAAAAAGTGACGGGAGACCAGGAGAAGATCGAGGCGGCATACCGGGCGGTGCTGGCGGTCAACCCCGACGAGCCGACGGCGCTCAACAATCTCGGCCTGAAATTGAACGAGGAAGGCCGGGCGCCAGAGGCCGAGGTGCTCCTCCGCCATCTGGTGGCCACCTCCGACATTCAGAGTGGACTGATCAATCTGATCCAATCGCTCTCGCAACAGGGGAAGAATGCAGCGGCCGACTCGGCACTGGCTGAGCTGCGCCGCCGCAACCCGACCTCACCCCGCGCGGACCAGATGGTTCGAGGGTCTGCGTATATCCGACGCGATTTCCGTGCGGCCGATTCACTCCTTCGGGACCCGGCGCGAATCCAGCCGACCGCGCCTGCGGACCGTATCAATGAGCAGTGGGAGCGGGTTGGGGTCGCCACGGCGCTGGGACGGCTGGACGAAGCCAATCGTGTCGCGGCAGAGCTTGCCACGACCATGGCCTCCCTGGGTCAACAGGGGACCGTGCTGTACCTCGATCTGATGCCGGCGGTCCAGAGAGCGAACCTCCTCGGGGAGTGGAAGCAGCTGGTCGACCTCACCGATTCGGTCTATTCCCCCACGGCGATGAACGCCCTTCCGGAGCCGCAGCGACCGTACATGGGGCTCGCCTACCCCTATGCGCTGGCGGGCCGGCCTGCCGACGTCAAGCGGCTCCGTGCTGACTGGACTCGCACCCGTCCGGCCGAACAGCGCTCAGCTGCGGATTCGATCTACTGGGATGCCCTCGTGGCCCGAAGCGAGGGTCGGTGGCGGGATGCCGCGATGGCATTTGACGCACACCGAGTCAAGATCAGATGCCCCAATTGCGATCTCGTCGATGCCGCGCAGGTGTGGGAGCTCGCCGGTGAGCCCGATTCGGCGCTGGCCCGCTACGAGGCCTCCGTCACCCTGCCCGATGCCCGTGTGAGCGATTCGGAAGCCTCCTTCACGCTTGGCCCCACGTACCGGCACCTCGGAGAGATGTACGAAGCGAGGGACGACCGCGCCAAGGCGCTCAAGTACTATGGCGACTTCGTGGATCTCTGGCGGGACGCCGATGCCGTGCTCCAGCCGCAGGTGAAGGAAGTTCGCGAGCGGATGGCGGGGCTGGCGGGAGAGAAGTAAGGGGCGGCCGGTCGGCAGCTGGGCCGGGGGGCAGAAGCACGAACGGGCGCACCTCGGTGCGCCCGCTCTGACTTGCCGCCTCCCCGCCGCCCTTCCGAGCCTAGTTCTTGATTCCCATCAGGTCATCACGGAAGCCAGTGCCCGGCCCGGGGTTCGGACCGATCCACGCCTTGAAGAGCGCGTCGGCGAAGTCCTTGCCCTTGATGGTCCCCTTCAGGACGCCGTTGACCTTGATCTCCGTTCCGGTCCCCGCGATGTACGTGAAGACGAACTGCTGTTCCTTCTTGATGTCTTCCATGTAGCCGCAGAGCGTCACGAACTCCGCCTTCAACTGCTCGGAGGCGTCGGGCGTGTTCTTCTCGAGCGCCTCATCCCACGCCTCGCACATCTTGTCCTTCCCGACGTCCCGCAGGAACTGCATGACCAGCTCCCGATTCGTGTCGTCCGCGAGGACCGCATCGGGATTGTTGGACTTGGCCGGGAGGTAGAGGCCGGCGACGTAGACCTTGAAGATGGCCTTCTTCCGGAGGGCCACGCCGTTCAGCACCAGGGTCTGACCGGCGACCTCGACGGTGCCGGGCAGGGTCACTTTGTTGTAGGTCGTGTCCGCCGGTGCGGCGGTCAGGCTGCCGGCCAGGGCCAGCAGGGTGAGACTGAGCATGGGTTTCCTCCAGTGGGTGAATCACGGGCCGGCGACCACGCCGCCGGCGACCCCTTGAAGATGCAGTGCGCGACGCGCGGAGGGAAGGGTGGCCGGGGGTGCCGATCCGGGGTATGGGGAGCGATCTTGTCCTGATGCCTCCGATCGTCCTCGAAGCCTGTGTCGAGACCCTGGCCGGCGCCCTCGCGGCTGAAGAGGGCGGGGCAGGACGCATCGAACTTTGCGCATCCCTGGAGGTGGGGGGATTGACGCCCTCCGTCGCCCTGGTCGAGGAATGCGTCCGTCGCCTCTCCATACCGGTGTTTGTGCTTGCGCGCCCGGTTCCGGGGCCGTTTGTCCTCTCCCGGAAGGAACTCGCGAGGCTGCTCGAGGATATCCGGCACGCCGCCGATCAGGGGGCTGCCGGGGTGGTGGCCGGTGCGCTTACCGCGGCGGGCACGGTCGACGAGCCCGCCCTCGAGGCCATCCTCGCCGCGGCAGGGCCGCTGTCCGTCACCTTCCACCGCGCATTCGACGCCGCCGCGGACCAGTTGTCGGCGGTGGAGGTCCTGGCCCGGTGCGGAGTGGGGCGTGTGCTGACGTCGGGGGGGGCCGCGATGGCGGCCCAGGGTGCGGGGAGGATCAAGGTGCTCGTCGAGCGGGCGGCAGGCCGGATCGGGATCCTGGCGGGCGGATCCATCCGGGCGCACAACGCCGGCGCGCTGGTGCGGGCCACGGGCGTGACCGAGATCCACAGCCGGACGCCGGAGGATCCGGTCGCGGTCCGCGCGCTGGTCGCCGCGGCGAACGGCGCCTAACCCATCACCGGGCGCGGCGTGCGCCACGCGCCGCGCGTGAAATCGGGGACGTCCACCGGCTTGCTCCCCTTCTGCACGGACGCGACGCTGAGGGGTCCGGGCGCACTCCAGGCGGCGGCGTCGTACACGTCCATGTCGGGGACGAGGCCCTCACGGAGGCACTGGACCATCCGGTAGTTCATGATGAAGTCCATCCCGCCGTGCCCGCCCAGCTTGCGGGCGAGCTCTCCCACCCGCGTCCAGAGCGGGTTTTCGTATTCCGCCTTGTAGCCATCCAGGCCGGTCCATGCATCGCCCTCGGGCTGGCCCTCGAGCATGATCCTGGCGGGATAGTCGGCGAAGATCCCACGCGTGCCGGAGATCAGGTTGATCCGGCTGTAGGGGCGGGGGCTGACCACGTCGTGCTGCAGCATGACGGTGCGTCCGAGGGCGGTCTTGATGAGCGAGGTGTTCATGTCGCCGGTGCGGTACCGTTCCCGCCGTTTCGGGTCGGTCGGGTCCAAATGCTCATCGCGATATTCCGTGAGCCCCGCCTCGAGGCTGCTCATCGAGACCAGATAGTCGAACCGGTCGCCCCGGTTGATGGCCATATAGTTGGCCACGGGCCCGAGGCCGTGTGTGGGATAGAGGTTGCCATCCAGCTGAAGGTGCGGGTACCGCCGCCAGAGCCCCTCCCCCTCGTCGCTCAGCAGCAGTTCGCGGAGATCGTGGATATACGCGCACTCCCCGTGCGTCAGGCGGCCGAGCTTGCCGGCCTTCACGAGGTTCAGCACCAGCATCTCGTTGTATCCGTAACAGCAGTTTTCCAGCATGATGCAATGCCGCCGGGTCTTCTCGGAGACGTTCACCAGCGTCCAGCAGTCGTCCAGCGTCGTGGCGGCGGGGACCTCCACCGCGGCGTGCTTCCCCTGTCGCATGGCCCCGACCGCCATCGGCACGTGCCAGTTCCAGGGCGTGGCGATGTAGACGATGTCGATGTTGTCACGGACCACGAGCTGTTCCCAGATGCTGTCGCTGCCGTCGAAGATGGCCGGCGCCGTTGCCTGCCCAGCCTCCTTGACCATCTCGGCGCCGCGAGCGGCATGCGCCGGCACGAGATCGCAGAGCGCTGTGACCTGGACTCCGTCGATCGCGAGCAGGTCCCGCAGCAGGCTGCGTCCCCGCCCGCCGACGCCGATGAGGCCGACGCGGACCACATCGCGAGGCGCGAAGGGGACGCCGATCATCCGGTCTGCCTGGCCGGCGTCGCCTGCCAATGCGGTCCCGGGGAGGAGATTGACGGCCGCGGCGGCCGTCACGCCAGCGCCGAGGAAGTCCCGGCGGGAGACGCTGCGATCATCGGAGTCATGCATGGTTCACCCCACTCCTGTGGTCAGTCGATGCGCCGGGCGCCGGGCGCTGGCTCCGTCCGAAAGCACTCCGCCCTTCGGGCCGCGCCGGGGAAGGCGCGGCGGTATTCTCCGATCCAATCTCTCCCGAACCGATCGGCCGCGTCGGCGTCGACCATGGCCCAGACGCTGCCGCCGAATCCCGCGCCGAACGCCGAGGCCGCGTGCGCCCCCAGGGCGCGGGCGCGGCGGGCCAGGTGTACGGTCTCCGGCACCTGGTTCTCCAACCCCTCCTCGGCACCGAGCTGCGAGCGATCGACGAGCTCCCCGAATCGGCGGAAGTCGCGAACTTCGAGCGCGCGCGACGCGTCCGGGATGATCTCGGTACTCTCGGTCGTGAATTGGCGAAACCGCCCGGCGAGGAAGCCGGCCGGGAATCCCGGTTCATCTTCCTCCTGCCCAAGCAGGAGCTGGAGGATCGCCTCGCGCGCTCCCGGCTCCGCGGCGGCGGCAGCGAGCGTGGCGGCAGCGGACCCCGACGCCTGACGCCAGCGGCCGAGGATAGTCCGAACGGCCAGCGACAGCCGGTTGTAGGCCTCGCGCTGCGGCCCAGATTTCCGTGAGCGGACGCCACTGACGGCAATGACGAGCGCCATTGCGTCGGGCCATGGGATGTCTTCCTCGAAGGTGACCGGGGCAAAGGAGTAGCGGCTGACACGCCCCGCCTTGCAGCAGAGAATTGCGGTGTGGTCCTGGCTCCCTCCAAACGTCCCGACTCCGCGGTCGCCCGCGAGCGGCCCGAAGTTCTGGCCGTTCTCGATGCAGCCAAGGTACTCCGCCAGCGCTTCCGGGGTGGAGAGATGCTCGCGCCAGGTTTCACTGGAGGAGAGTTCGTTCACCTCGGCGAGCGCGAGAAAAGTTGCGACGATGAGCGCGCTGGAACTGCTCATCCCCGCAGCGGAGGGGAGGTTGCTGGCGAGTGCCAGATCGGCGCCCCGGCGCGCGCCGGGGAAGTTCTGCGCGATCCGCCGAGCCACCGTCATCGGAAAGCCGGCCCACCGTCCGGTGAGGGGCACCAGTTCGGGTTCGAGTCGGAAGGCCGCGCGTGCGCCGCTCGTGGAGTCGAGGAAGGTCACGGTGTCGTCGTCGCGGGGCACCATCCCGATGACGAGTCCGCGATCGATGGCGCAGAGGAGGCTCCGGCCGCCGGCGTAGTCGGTGTGCTTGCCGAGCAGCTCCACTCGGCCGGGGACGTGCCAGAGCGCGGGCTCCCGCGCACCCGCGTCGAGTGCGGCGCGGACCCGATCGCGGAGGTCGGTGCCCGTCAGAGCCGCACCTCGGTGTCTTTGAGGCGATCCGCCACGGCGGCGATGTCGCCGCGATTCGAGAGGTCGAGGACGCCGGCTTGCACCGGGACGACGGCGAAGCGGGTGCCGAGGGTCTGCATGGCGTAGCGCACCGCATCCTGGATCTCGAGTTCGCCGCGGACCGAGGGGGTCACACGACGGCAGGCCTCGAAGATGTCCGGGCCGAAGACCCAGGCGTTCATGCTGACCCGGGCGGCGGGACCGAGGCGCGCGGCGGTGGCCGCATCGGGCTTTTCAACGATGTCGACGAGCTGACCCTCGGGTCCCTCGGCGAGGAGTGCGAAGTGGTTGACCCTGTCGGCGGGGATGTTGCTGCGCTCGACCAGCGTCTCACGTTCGAACCCCGCCAGCCCGGGCCCCTCGAGCGCGCGCAGCGCCGCCAGCACGTCGGCGGGGTAGTAGTTGTCCGCGTTGCACACCAGGAAGAGCTCGCCGCCGGCGAAGCGTTCCGCTGCGAGCACGGCATCGGCGGTGCCGCGGGGTTCGGCCTGCACGGCGAAGGAAAGGTTGACACGGTGGAGGCGGCCCGGTGCGCCGTAGTAGTCGCGGACGGAGTGGTGTTCGGGGCCGATCACGAGGCAGATCTCCGTGAAGCCGGCGTCTGCCAGCGCGGAGAGGAGAAAGTCGAGGAAGGGCCGACCGACGGGGATCATGCCCTTGATCCCCTGGTCGGCCGCGGCGCTCTGTTCGGGTTCGAGCGTGGCACCGGACACGGCTTGCCGCATCCGGCGGCCGAGCCCGCGGGCCAGGATGACGGCGCGGTTCACTCCGCCTGGCCCGCCCCACCCCACATGGCGGGAAGCAGCCTGGCCAGCCACCACGACGCGAGACCAAAGACGGCCATGAAGATGAGCCCCTGCGGTGTTCGACCGTAGAGGAGGCTTCCGACGCCGAAGAGCGCCGAGTAGACCGCGGTACAGCCGAGCACCCAGCCGAGGAACGCCATCGGGAGGCTGTCCGGAGACGGGGGGACGCCCGCCTCCGCCTGCACGGAGCGCCAGCCGGGACCGGCCGGCCGGACGAGCCTGAAGAAACTGAGCAGCGTGCTCCGCTCTGTTGGCGCGGTGAGGAGCGTGACGGTGACCCAGACCACGGTCGTGATGCCGACGCTCAGGAGGAGCTGGGCGGTGGCGTCCATTGGGAAGCCATGCTTCTGTCCGTAGAGGAAGCCGGCCGCAAGGAGGAAGGAACTCACCATCGCGCTGACTTCGCTCCAGGCGTTGATCCGCCACCAGAACCACCGGAGCAGGTAGAGCAGGCCGGTGCCCGCCCCGATCGAGAGGAGGAGCTGGAAGCTCTGGCTGGCCGTCTCGAGCACGAAAGTGAGCCCTGCCGCCAGCAGCATGAGCACCGCGGTGACGATGCGGCCCATCATCACGTAGTGACGCTCGCTCGCGTCGGTCCGCATGAAGCGGCGGTAGAGATCGTGCACCAGGTAGGAGGTGCCCCAGTTCAGGTGCGTGGCGATGGTGGAGACGTAGGCGGCCAGCAGGCCGGCCACCATGATGCCCAGCCACCCGACCGGGAGGAACCGGAGCATGGCGGGGTAGGCCATGTCATGACCGATGAGCGCCGGGTCGACGTTCGGGAAGCTGACGGCGATGTCGCTGAGCTGGGGATACACCAGGAGCGAGGCGAGGGCGACGATGATCCACGGCCACGACCGCAGCGCGTAGTGGGCGACGTTGAAGAACAGCGTGCCGGCCATCGCGTCGCGCTCGGTGCGGGCCGCCAGCATGCGCTGCGCGATGTAGCTCCCGCCGCCCGGCTCGGCGCCGGGGTACCAGACGCTCCACCACTGCACCGTGATCGGGATGATCAGGACCGAGAGCGCGAGCTGCCAGTCGCCGAAGTCGGGGAGCAGCTGGAGGGTGCCGGGGTCGAGGCGGGTCATCAGCCCGCTGAGCCCGCCGACCTCCGGCTGCTGCAGGGCGAAGTAGGCGGCGGCAAAGGAACCGGCCATGGCGATGCCGAACTGGATCAGGTCGGTCACCAGCACACCCCAGAGGCCGGCGGTGGCGGCGAAGGCGATGTTGAGGCCGGCGCAGACCAGCAGCGTCTGCCACATCGGCCAGCCGAGAATCACGTTGGCAATCTTGACGGCGGCCAGGTTGACCGTGGCCATGATGACGCAGTTGAAGAAGAGGCCCAGGTAGATGGCGCGGAAGCCCCGCACCAGCTGGGCGGGACGTCCGGCGTAGCGAATCTCGTAGAACTCGAGATCGGTGAGCACGCCGGAGCGCCGCCAGAGCCGCGCATAGAAGAACACGGTGGCCATGCCGGTCAGCAGGAACGACCACCAGAGCCAGTTGTTGGCCACGCCGTGCTCGCGCACGAGGTTGGTCACCAGGTTCGGGGTGTCGGTACTGAACGTGGTGGCCACCATGGAAACGCCGATCAGCCACCAGGGCGCGGCGCGTCCGGAGGTGAAGAACTCGGCGGTGCTGGAGCCTGCCCGGCGGGCAAGCAGGACAGCAGGGAGGAAAGCGACCGCGAGCGAGAGGACGACGATGACCCAGTCCAACGTCACCAACTGCATGCAGCGGCTCCGGTGTCGGGAGGGGGAGGTCCCTCAAGATAGAAGGCCCCGCACCGGGGTGCGAGGCCTTTGGAGCGAGCGGCTCGGGGAGCTGACGCCTACTTGGCGCGCTCGAGATATTCGCCGGTGTTCGGGTTGACGCGGACCCGCTCGCCCTGGTTGACGAACTCGGGGACGTTGACCGTCACGCCGTTGCTCAACACCGCCGGCTTGCTGCTCGCGTTCTTGGTGGCCGTCTTCATGGCCGGCGCGGTTTCGACGACCTCGAGTTCGATGGTGGTCGGCAGGTTGATGGCAATCGGCTTTCCACCGAGCCACTCGACCATGAACTTCATTTCCGGCTGGAGCCAGGGGGTCATGTCGCCGGTCACTTCCTGGTCCAGGGTGACCTGGTCGAAGGTGTCCTGATCCATGATGTGCGTGCCCTGTGCGTCCTGGTAGAGCACCTGCATTTCCTTGGTGTCGAGCCGGGCCTGGTCGACGAAGTCCGAGGCGTTCAGGCGGGTGTCAAAGGTGTTGCCGGAAATCAGGTTCCGAAACCGCACCTGGACGAACGCGCGGAGATTGCCGGGGGTGCGGTGCGTGAAGTCCATCACGCGGCACGGCTGCCCGTCGATCAGGATGACGTGGCCCTTGCGGACATCGGTTGCCTTCATGAGATCTGCGTTCCCTGCGTTGGAGTATGCCGGCCCGGTCGGCGGGCCGTGCTGCCGGGCCCCAAGATACACCGGGAGGCGGGGATGGAGGAGGGGGCGAGGGTTTGCGCCGGGGGGCGGCCCCGTGGGAGATTCCCGGGATGACCGACCCCAACGAACCATCCAACGGCCCCTGGCCGACCGGCCCCGGCCTCCCCGACATCCGCGACTGGCTGGCTGGTCCGGGATCCCGGCTCAGCGAGCTCGCTCGCATCGGCCGCATCGCCATGGAGTTTCTCCGCGGCTTCCGGGCGCTCCACTTCGTGGGCCCTTGCGTGACAGTCTTCGGCTCGGCCCGGGTCCGCGCGGACGATCCTCACTACCAGTTGGCCCGTGCGGTGGGAGCCCGGGTGGCCGACTTGGGCTATACCGTCATGACCGGCGGCGGCCCTGGCATCATGGAGGCGGCTAATCGCGGGGCGTACGAGGCGGGAGGCCGCTCCATCGGCTGCAACATCAAACTGCCACACGAGCAGCGCCCCAACCCCTACGTGGACCGGTTCATCACCTTCCGGTACTTCTTTGTCCGCAAGGTGATGCTGGTCAAGTACAGCGTCGCCTTCGTTGTCATGCCTGGGGGCTTCGGCACGCTCGATGAGCTGTTTGAGTCCCTGACGCTGGTCCAGACGGGCAAGATTGCGGCGTATCCCGTGGTGCTGATGGGCACGGAGTACTGGCGGCCGCTGTGCGATTTCATGCGGAACACGCAGGCAGCCAGGGGCATGGTGGGGGCGGCCGACCTCGACCTCCTGACGGTGACTGACTCGCTCGACGAGGCGGTGGCCGCGATCCAGCGGGGGGTCGCCGCCCTGCCAAAGTCGTGGGTCCCGCCGAAGCGGCGCCGGCTGTTGCTCGAGCGGTAGGTACGCAAACGGGGCGCGGACTGCTCCGCGCCCCGTCGCCTGCGCCTGCCCGTTGTCAGTCGATGACGAGAATCAGGAACTTCGAGGGCGCCCAGAACCCTTCGGGCGAGGCGATCTTCACGCCGCCGGTGACGCGGCCCTTCGAGTCCGGCTTGTTCTCGATGTAGTCGGTGTTCTGCCGCGAGACGATCTTGTACCGCTCGGTCGTCATCGGCGACGGAATTTCCATGACGACCCGCCGATCGACGGCGGTGAAGTCCGCCTCGTTCAGCACGCGGGCCGGCTGCAGGGCCTTGCTGCCGAAGAAGAGGATCTTCGATCCGCCCTCCTCGACGATGATTCCCTTGGCCTTGAGCGAGTCCTTGGTGCCGATCACGTAGTAGACCGTGTTGCTGCGGTCGGTGATTGCCGTGACGGTGTCGATGAGTTCCTTCTTCTCAACCGAGAGGGCGGCCACTTCCTGCTGGCTGGTGGCCAGCTGCTCGCTCATCGTGGCGATCTCGACCCGCTGCGTGGCGATCATCTGCTGGTACTCGGCAACGGCCGTCTCCAGCGACGAGAGATCGGTCTTCATGCTGTCCGACTGCTTGTTGAGCCGGCGGATCCGCGCCTGGCTGGCCGCGAGCCGCGTTTCGGCGTCGTTCAGCCGCTCGGTCATTTCCTTGACCCGCGCCAGGACGATGGCGCGCTGGTTGGCCTCCGGCTGCTGGCCCCCCTCCGAGCCCACGACCGGCGAGACGCCCGCCTTGAGATTCTTGACCTTGGCCATCTCGGCGTTGATTTCGTTCATCAGGCGCGCATTCTCGGCGACGGCCTGCAGCAGCGTGTCCTTCTCCGCCGAGAGGGCCGTGACCTGATCCAGCTGCATTTGAAGTTCTTCCTGCTGCTTCTTCTTTTCGGCGGGGGATGTGCAGGCGCTGAATGTCAGAGCTGCCAAGGCCAAAAATCCCACCACGCGGGGCTGGAACGTGATGCGCATCACAATCTCCTGTAACGGGTTACGTCCATTGCAACCCTAGATAGAAACCTCCCGGACGGCAGCGCGCAAGAGTCGGGGGGGAAACGGAACGGCCGCCCGGAGGCGGCCGTCGTATCAGCGGGAGACTGGGAGTCGGGTGAGCCCGATCCCCTCGAGGATCGGTTTGACCGTCGTGGGAACCGACGACGTGGGCTGTCCGGACCAGTGTTCGAGGCGGCGAGTTATCCAGCCCTGCAGTTCGGCGTATCGGGCGCCGGCGTCGGCGTCGTCAAAGTGCACCGTGCTTCCGGTAACCTGGTACCGACCGGACTTCGCCTGGAGCAGCGCGAAGACGGCGTCGATCTGCCCGAGGAGCCGGGTGCCTTCGTCCGCCGCTTCCTTGGATTCCTTCAGCGACGGATGCGTCAGCCAGTCGCGCAGCGACTCCCCGCTGCGCTCCAGCGTGCGCGCAGAATCCTGGTAGGCCTTCTCGATCACCCCTTCCATGACGTGATACTGTCGCACGGCGCTGGTGGCGGCGTCCAGCGCGCGGCGCGCTCCGGCAAGGCCGTCGTTCGTGGTGAGTTGCGTCTGGCTGAAAAGGCGCACGAGACCAGCCCGGTCCATCTGGGCGGAGAATTCACGACCAAGAATCCCATACGACGCTGCGTACCCCTTGGCCAACGCCGCGCCGCCGTCGGAAGACACGTGCGCCGGCGCGGTGCCCGCGCTCAGTGCCTCGGTGCCCTCGCTCGGCAGGTCGATTGTCGGAGCGCTCGGGAGAATCCCGTCGGCCCTGACGCTGTCTCGGGATAGGGCGCTGGGCGCGTCGGCGGCCTCTGACCTGGTCGTTGGTGTTGCCACCGGAAAGCCGACGCTCGGGGCCGGCGTGGCCGTTGCCGAGTCGAGAGGGGCAACGGGGGCGGGGGCGGGGGTGGCCGCGGCGGCCGGCGCGGTGGCCGAGGCGAGCGTGACCATGCCCTGGTCGGAGTCATCCCCACCGGAAGTGAACGCGAAGATGACGGCTGCAATGAGCGCGGCGGCGGCAACGAAGAGCATCGGCCGCAACTTGCGCATCGGCGGGGTGGGCACCGCTTGGTCGTCCATGTACGTCGGCGCGATGGCGGCGACTTCCTGTTCGACCGTTGGTTCGAGCGCTGCCGTGGCAGCCACCACCACAGGCTCGAGGTCGTCGGCCACGGCATCTTCCACCGGCAGCTCGGCGTCGATGGCCTGCGGTTCCGCCATCTCCACTGCCACCGGTTCGCTTTCCGCCACGACCGGGATCTCGTCGAGATGGATCTCGACCGGCAGACCAAGGTCGGAGGGGGCGAGTTCTTCGGCACGCTCGGCCACCGGCTCGATCGTCGAGAATGGTGGTTCGGTCGGGTCGGCGTCGTTGGCGTCCGGTGCGCTCTCCAGGTCCTCCAGCCGCAGCATCGTTCCGAAGACTGGTTCGGAATCCTCGGACATCTCTGGCGCGTCCACCGGTTCCGGGCGGACGAGGGTCAGCTCGGGGGTCGCCGGCGCGGGCGGCGGCTCCGGCTCGGCGCGCTGTGCCGGGGTGGGGAGCGGGTCGAGGAGGACGAGCAGGCGGTTGAGTTCTTCGAGGTCGCCCTGGTCGGGCTTCTGCGCCACCGGGGTTGGCAAGACGCGTGGCGTGGAGGTCGGGCTGGACGGGCGGGTGAACTTCAAGCGCGACGTGCGGGTGGCCGTGCCACCCTCCACGGCCATCCGATAGTGGGGGTGGCTTTCGATCGACAGCCAGCGGTCGCTCCGCTGGTGATAAATCTCGGCATCCGCCGTGACCTCGCCGCGCTGCACGCCAGCGGTGAGTTCCTGGATTGACGGATAGACCTGTTCCTTGCCAGTGACGAGTCGGATACGGTACATGCTGCCCCCAAGGAGAATCGGCGGGCGCTCGACAACAATTGCCCGCTGTCAACACAAGCAACAGTCAGGCCAGTTTTAAGACGTTTATTTACAACAAGTTGCATTTTGCGCTGTCAACTAATTGCGGCGATGTGCAAGTGCTGTCGCGCCGGCGAAGCAGGCTGCGTGGCCTGGCGGCCTCACTGATTCGCGGGCTCCACGGGTCTGCAAGTCCTTGTGTCTCTTGGGGTAACAGCTTATCCTGCCGCCACCAAGCAGCATTCTTCAGGCGCAGGGAGGTTGGCATGAGCGACGAACCGATGTATTTGCAGCGTCTCCGGCAGAATCGCAGGGGCAAGAGCAAGCGAGGCGGATCCGGTGCGGAGACCGCTGATGGATTGAGTGCGCAGGAGCAGGAGGCGTTGCGCTGGGCGCGGGAGGCCGCGGCGACGGATCTCCGCTCCACCAAGGATCTGGCGGGCGCCAAGTACGCCATCGTCATTCGCGTGAGTTCCGCGAGCGGGACGCCGCTGTCGTCGTGCGAGGGATTGCCGACGCGCGAAGCGCTCCTCGAGCGCATCAAGAACGCCGCCTTCATGGGTGAGGACGTGGTGGGTGCGTATGAGGTGCGTGGCGGGCGTCCTCTCACCGTTGGCAACGACGACGGGACCATCACTCTCAAGTCCGGCGCCCCGCGTCCGGGGGCCAATCCGAAATCCCCCGAGGAGATGCTCCGGCAGGCCGCAAAGGACGCCGCCGAGCGCGCGAAGTCCCGTCCCCGGGACGACGACCGCGGCGGTGCACGCCGGCGCTAGGATGACCGCGTCCCTGGACTGCATTCTTCGACCGCGCCGCGTCGCAGTCATCGGGGCCTCGCGCACCCCGAACACGATCGGCAACGAGATCGTCTCCAACCTCGTCGACTACGGCTTCACCGGGACGGTCTTCCCGGTGAATCCGAAGGCCGACTCGATTCACTCCCTCAAGACCTACCCGACCATCGGCGCCGTCCCCGATCCGGTGGACATGGCGGTGATCACGGTTCCCAAGCAGCACGTGCTCGGCGTCGCCCGCGAGTGCGGCGAGGCGGGCGTGCCCGGGCTGACCGTCATCTCGGCGGGATTCCGGGAAGTCGGCGGCGAGGGCGTCGAACGTGAGCGCCAGTTGATGGAAATCGTCCGGCAGTACGGCATGCGGATGGTCGGGCCGAACTGCATGGGCGTGCTCAATGCCGATCCCGCGGTGTCGATGAACGCGACGTTTGCACCAAGCATGCCCCCCTTCGGCCGCGCGGCGTTTGTGTCGCAGTCGGGCGCGATGGGGTTGAGCGTCCTCGACTACGCCAAGGAATACGGCATCGGCATCAACCAGTTCGTCTCGATGGGCAACAAGCCCGACGTGAGTGGCAACGACCTCCTGCTCCACTGGGAGCAGGATCCCTCGGTCGGCGTGATCCTGATGTACGTCGAGAACTTCGGCAATCCGCGGAAGTTCCTGGAGATTGCCCGGCGGATGACGCGCACCAAGCCGATCATCGTGGTGAAGTCGGGCCGGTCGAAGGTCGGCGCACGCGCGGCCTCGTCGCACACCGGCGCGCTGGCCGCCAGCGACACGCTCGTGGACGCGATGCTCTCGCAGGCCGGCGTGATCCGGGCGGAGACGGTGGAAGAGCTCTTCGACCTCGCCATGGCGTTCTCCGACGAGCGGACACCGCGGTCGCGGCGGACCGCCGTGGTGACGAATTCGGGCGGCCCCGGGATCCTGGCGGCGGACGCGCTGGAGCGCGTCCAGGTGGAACTGCCGGAACTCGCGCCGGAGACGGTGGCGCGGCTCAAGCCGCTCTTTCCCGAGGAAGCGTCGTTGCGCAATCCGCTCGACATGATTGCGAGCGCCACGCCGCCGGGGTATCGCGCGGCACTGGATGCGCTGCTCAACGATCCGAACGTCGATTCTGCCCTGGCCATTTTTGTCCCGCCGCTGGGGATCAAGCAGGCGGATGTCGCCGAGGCGATCGCCTCGGTGGCGGGTGCGCATCCCGACAAGCCGGTGCTCGCGGTCCTGATGGGTCGCGAGGGGTTGCCGCAGGGGAAGGCCGAGCTGCATGAGGTCGGTGTTCCGGCGTACATCTTCCCGGAGTCGGCGGCGCGGGCGCTTTCCGCGCTGTGTCGCCAGCGGGAGTGGATGGAGCGGCCGGTCCCGCCGATCGAGACGCTCGAGGTTGACCGCGACACGGCGGCACGCCTGCTCGCCGACGCAGAGGCGGCGGGACTGTCACGGCTGGGAGAGGTCGAGTCGCTCGCGCTGCTTCGGGCCTACGGGATTCCCACCGCGGCGGCCGGCCTGGCGCGGAACCCGGATGAGGCGGTCACGCTCGCCGCAGCGACGGGTGGTGCCGTGGCGATGAAGATCGTGTCGCCCGAAATCGTCCATAAGACCGACGTCGGCGGCGTGAAGGTCGGCGTCGAAGGTGCCGCCGATGTGCGCGCGGCGTATGACGAGATTGTCGCGTCCGCGCGCCGCGCGGTGCCGAACGCCACCATCCACGGTGTCCTTGTCCAGGAGATGGTGCACGGCGGCCGTGAGACGATCGCCGGCGTGACGCGCGATCCTTCCTTCGGTCCGCTGGTCATGTTCGGGCTGGGCGGCATTTTTGTGGAAGTGCTGCGGGATGTGGTCTTCCGGGTGGCGCCGATCAACCGGCGCGAGGCGTCGGACATGATTGCCGGCCTGCGCGGGGCGCGTCTGCTCGGGCCGGTGCGCGGCGCCCCCCCCGCCGACCGCGTGGCGATCGAGGAAGTCCTGCTCCGCTTGTCACGACTCGCCGAGGATTTTCCCCAGATTGCCGAACTCGACGTGAACCCGCTCCTCGCGTTTCCCGACCGCGCGGTGGCGGTGGACGGCCGGGTACTGCTCGGGTCCTGAGCTCCGCCTGGCGGCGCTTCCCGAGGTCGACCTCCCCGATCCGGTCGGAACTGTTCAGCGCTGTCCGCAGGCCCGCAGGATGGCCCTCGGCTCCGCCGCCTCCGGAAAGAGGCGCGCGGCCTGTTGCGCAAAGGGGATGGCGTCCTTGCACCGCCCGCGCCGCCGGTACGACTGGGCCACCATCACCTGGATCCGGTAACTCCCGGGATCCATGGCAGCCGCTTCCGCCCGTGTGCTCAACCGCCCCCAGACAGCAAGCAACTCCATTGCCCGCACCTGCTGAACGCTCCGCCAGGTGACGACCGCTCCCACGGTCAGCACCAGGGCGGCCACGGCCACCCGCGACTGCCACGTCGCGGGCCGCCGTTCCGGGAAGGGCTCCACCGGCAACAAGCTACCCGCCAGGCTCCACACGTAGAGCGCCGGCACCGGGAGCAGGAGAACGGCGTCGAATGCACCCACCACTGCCGTGGCGGCGACCGTGCTCGCGAGGACGAGCGGCGCGAGATCCTGCACGCCGCGTGGGCTCGCCATCCAGCTGCGTACTCCGGTCAGGAAGAGGAGCCCTCCGGCGCAGGTGAGCAACAGGAAGGCGAAGAGCCCGCGCTCCGAGAGCACCGCCATCCAGTCGCTGCTTGGCCAAGGATTGGCCGCCATGCCCTCGCTGTCGAGCGAGGGATCCTCCGGCGTGACCACGGCGGGATACTCCACCGCCCAGTTGCCGGGACCGACCCCCAGCACCGGGTCGGCACGCACCAGCGACAGACTGTTCTTCCACTGGAGCAGCCGCCCGCGCCCGCTGCCCTCCTGGTAATTGGTCAGGCCTTTCAGCGTGTCGACGTAGGGAGTGTCGCTCCGCCAATCGAGCGCATTGGGTACGCTGAGCGCCAGGAGTGCGCCGGCCGCCACGGCCAGGAACGGGCCGAGCAGCCGTCGGCGGACCACAGCGTCGCGCCAGAGGCCGCCGGGAAAGAATGCGAGCAGCACGAAGACGGACCCTGACAGGGCCGTGGCCAGCCAGGCGGCACGCGAACGGGTGAGCACGAGCAGGCCGACGGTCAGCAGGGTGGCGAGGACGGAAAGAAGGTATCCAAACCGGTTTCGGGCAGTGAGGGCGACGGCGAACAGCGCCGGAAGGACGATCGCCGACAAGTGCGCCACGAAGTTGCGGTTGCCGAAGGTTCCACCGGGGGCGCGAGTCAGGCTGAACAGGTCGGAGTCGAGCAGGCCGTAGGCCTGGCCGATGGCGGTGAGCACGCCCAACACCGCCCCCGCGGCGAGTCCGACGGTCAGCATCCGCCCGAGCCCGGCACGCGAGAGCTCCCGGCTGGACCAGAACAGGAGAAGCCCTGACCAGGTGATTCCCACCGCCCGGATGGCCAGCCATCCGTTCGTGGCGAACGCGGCGGAGATGATCGTCAGGCCGAGGTACGCGAGGAGGAAAAGGTCCACGCGGCTCCACGTCCATTCTCGCCGCCCCGGAATGACGAGCAGTGCCACCAGGAGCGCCGTCGCGTGGAGGATGACCTCCTTCGGCAGGAAGAACCGGTCGAGTTCGAAGCTCCGGTGCGGGACCACAGCCAGCACGACCGCGAACGCCCCCAGGATCAGGATGGCGGCGGCGAGTCGCTCGGCACGGCTGGCTTGCACGTCATGGACTCCAGGTACGGGGAAGTGGGACGGGGAATAGTATTGTGACCCGCCGTCGGGGGAAACTAAGATTGACAATGTCCTTTCCGCCGTTGATTGACACCGCTGCCGTGCAGGGCCGCCTCGGGGACCCCACGCTCGCGGTGCTGGACGCCAGCTGGTATCTCCCGAACTCGGACCGGAACGCCTATGCGGAGTACCTTGCCGGGCATCTGCCCGGAGCCCGGTTCTTCGACCTCGACGCCACCAGCGACCACACGACGCCGTTGCCGCACATGCTGCCGACGGCCGAGGCGTTCGAAGCCGTGGCGCGCGAGCTCGGGATTTCGGCGGCGTCCTCCGTGGTGGTCTACGACGGATCCGGCGTGAATCTCAGTGCCGCGCGGGTGTGGTGGATGTTTCGCGCCTTTGGTCACGAGCGTGTCGCTGTGCTCGATGGCGGGCTCGGGGCGTGGCGGAGTGAGGGACGTCCGCTGGAAGTCGGTGCGCCGCCGCCCCGCGCCCGGGGCGATTTTGGCGCGGTGCTCCAGCCCGGTCACGTCCGATCGCTCTTAGAGATGGAGACCATCGTGGCCTCCCGGTCGGCGCAGGTGGTGGATGCCCGGCCGGCTGGCCGCTTCAGGGGCATCGACCCGGAGCCGCGCGCCGGGGTGCGGAGCGGGCACATGCCGGGTTCCCTCAGCCTTCCCTACGCCGACCTGGTCGATGCGAACGGGCGCCTCCGCTCCCCCGATGCGCTTCGCGAGCGTCTGCACGCGAGCGGCGTGGATCTGCGCCGGCCGGTCGTCGCGACCTGCGGATCGGGGACCTCGGCCTGCGCCGTGTTGCTGGCGCTGGAGGTGGTCGGCGCACCTGCCGGTGCGCTCTACGATGGCGCCTGGACGGAATGGGGCGGGCGTGAGGATCTGCCGGTGGAGCGCTCATGACCGACGCACCGATGCCGACCCTGCGCACGCCGCGCCTCGTGCTCCGGCCGTTTCGTCTTGACGACGCGCCGGCAGTGCAGCGACTCGCGGGTGAACGGGAGGTCGCCGCCAACACGCTCACGGTGCCGCATCCGTATCCGGACGGGGCCGCCGAGGAGTGGATCGCCACGCATGCCGCCGGGTGGGCGGCAAAGGACGTGCTGACGCTCGCCGTCACGACACCCGGCGACGATGTACTCGTGGGCGCGGTCGGGCTGGCGTTGGCCATGGCGGACCGCCGTGCCGAACTCGGATACTGGATCGGGACCCCCTGGTGGAACCTCGGGTACGCGACCGAGGCGAGCCGGGCGATCATCGACTTCGGGTTCACGTCGCTCGGCCTGCATCGCATCATGGCCCGCCACATGGCGCGCAACCCCGCGTCTGGCCGTGTGATGCAGAAGCTCGGCATGCAGCGGGAGGGGGTCCTGCGGGAACACACGCTCAAGTGGGGAGTGTTCGAGGACCTAGTGGTATATGCCGTGCTGTCGGAATGACCCAGGGACCTGTTGATGCCGTGGTGGTGGGCGCGGGGGCGGCGGGGCTGCTCGCCGCGGCCTTCGCGGCGGGCGACGGGCGCCGCGTCATCCTCCTCGAGCGGACCCGGGACGGTGGGCGGAAGATCCTGATCAGCGGCGGAGGGCGCTGCAACATCCTCCCTTCGGTGGTGCGGGCCGAGTGGTTCGTCACCGATTCCTCCCCGAACTCGCTCCGCAACATGCTTCGTGGCTGGCCGCTTCCCGCCCAGCGGCGCTTCTTCGAGGAAGAGCTGCACCTGCCGCTGGTCCTCGAGGAGGAGAGCGGCAAGCTCTTCCCCGCCTCGAACCGCGCGCGCGATGTGCGCGACCGGCTGATCGAGCATGCGCGCGGGGCCGGCGCGGAGATTCGTTTCAGCTCCAGCGTGACCCGGCTGACGCCGTCCGGTGTGGTGTGGGAAGTCGGGCTTGAAACGGGTGAGGTGCTGCAGACCCGGACGGTCGTGGTGGCAACCGGCGGCCTCAGTGTGCCCAACACTGGAAGCGACGGGACGGGGCTTCAGCTCATGAGCGCGCTCGGGCATGTGATACATCCAACCTATCCGGCGCTGACGCCGCTGACGACGAATGTGGCGCGGTGGACGGATCTGTCCGGCGTGTCGCTGGATGCCGAGCTGACGGCGCCGCCCGAGACGCCGCGCTACTCGCTCCCACAGGGATTACTCTTCACCCACCGCGGATTCAGCGGACCGGCCGTCCTCAACATCTCGCATGTCGTTTCGCGACCGCGGGCGGGGCCCCGCCCGGTCATCCTGGCCCGGTGGGGGGCGCTGGAACGGGGAGACTGGGAGCGCGAGTTCAACGCGGGTGGACGCCTGCAGGTCGCGACGGTCGTGCGCCGCGCGCTGCCGGAACGGCTCGCCCTGGCGCTGCTCGAGGAGGCGGGAGTGCCGGCGGATCGCACGCTGGCGCAGCTGCGGCGCGAGGAGCGAGCGTCACTGTTGACGGCGCTCACGGCGATGCCGCTTCCGGTCACCGGGGACGAGGGGTATCGCAAGGCGGAAGTCACGGGAGGCGGCGTGGCGCTCTCCGACATCGACCCGGTCACCATGGAGAGCCGACGGACACCGGGGCTCTTTCTTTGCGGCGAGGTGCTGGACGCCTTTGGGCCGATCGGTGGCTACAACTTTCACTGGGCGTGGGCGACGGGCAGGGCGGCCGGCATTGGCGCGCGCCGGCGCCTGACATCCTGAATAGCGAGACGATGGGCATGCTCCCCGATCTTTCGAACCGGTTGGCGACGCTGGACGCGGCGCGGGAGGCGTTTCTGGCGCCGATCCGCGCTGCAACCGACCAGCAACGGTCCTTTCGTCCGGCGCCAGGGGCCTGGTCGATGCTCGACGTGACCGAGCACCTCGTCCTTGCCGAGGAGAAGAGTCTCCTCGGCATTCTGAAAGGACCGCCGCCCGGCACCACGATCACGCCGGTGGCGCGGGTCCGGATGGCGATGGTGCTCCTGGTCATGCGGACGGACCTCCGGGTCAAGGTGCCGGTGGCGCGCGTGCTTCCCACCGGAACCGTTTCCCTGGCGGAGCTGGAGACGCGCTGGGGGGAGGCGAGGCGAGGTCTGCAACAGGTTCTCGAGCCGGTTACCGCGGCGGAGGCTCGGACCGCCCGCTTCCGGCATCCGATCGGGGGATGGGTGTCGGTCGGAACAGGCGTGGCGTTCTACACCGCTCATATTCGGCACCATGCCAGGCAGGTCCGGCGCATCCGTCGGGCCGCCGGCTTCCCGTCATCATGAGCATGCCCGACGATCCCGGCGGCTTCCACCGCTCGCGGTTCCGGCAGGCCCGCGCCATCCTGCCCGAGCTGAAGCTTCGTCCCGCATCGGCGCTTCGCGAAGTCCTGAGCGAGGGCTATTCACGGAAGAGCTTCCGGAGCGACCTCCTGGCGGGCCTCGTGGTCGGCGTCGTTGCCCTGCCGCTTTCGATGGCGCTCGCCATCGCGGCCGGCGTCCCCCCGCAGCACGGCCTCTATACCGCGATCGTCGCCGGCGCCGTCATTGCGGCGCTGGGCGGATCTCGATTGCAGGTCTCCGGTCCTACGGCGGCGTTCGTCGTCATCCTGGTGCCGATCGTCCATCGGTTCGGGATCGGCGGCCTCCTGATCGCCTCGATGATGGCGGGAGCCATTCTCGTGGGATTCGGCGTCGCGCGCATGGGCAAGCTCATTCAGTTCATCCCGCTGCCGGTGACGGCCGGCTTCACCGCGGGCATTGCGCTCGTGATCGCGGTCTTGCAGCTGAAGGACTTCTTCGGCCTCACCCCGGAGGGGGCTCCCGAGCACTTTGTGGAGCGGGTCAGCGGGCTGGTTGCCGCGATGCCGACCGCGCGCTGGGAGGAGGCAGTCGTCGGGGCCGCGACGCTGGCAATCCTCGTGTTCTGGCCACGGTTGCGGACCAAGCTCCCCGGGCCGCTCGTCGCCCTGGTCGCCGTGGCGGTCGCGGTCGAGGTCCTGCGGCGGGTTGTCCCGGGATTCGACGTGGCCACCATCGGCAGCCGTTTCCAGTACGTAGTGGATGGGGTGGTCCGCACCGGGATTCCGCGGCTGCCGCCGATGCCGATCCTCCCCTGGCAGATGCCCGGCGCGGGAGCGGAGCCACTGACGCTCTCCTTCGGCCTGCTGCAGGACCTGCTGCCGAGTGCCTTTGCCATCGCGATGCTGGGCGCCATCGAGTCGCTCCTCTCCGCGGTGGTGGCGGACGGAATGGCGGGGACGCGACACGATCCCAACGCGGAGCTGGTCGCGCAGGGAACCGGCAACCTGATCGCCCCGTTCTTCGGCGGGTTCGCGGCGACCGGCGCCATTGCCCGGACGGCGACGAACTTCCGGGCCGGGGGGCGCTCCCCGGTGGCGGCGATCACCCACAGTGTCGTGGTGCTGGCGGCCATGCTCGTCCTGGCTCCGCTGCTTGGCGCGCTCCCCATGGCGTCGCTGGCCGCGCTGCTGCTGCTGGTCGCCTGGAACATGAGCGACCTTCCCCACGTGCTCCGGGTCCTCCGCGTGGCTCCCCGCAGCGATGCCCTTGTCCTCCTGACCTGCTTCTTCCTGACCGTCATCTTCGACATGACCGTGGCGGTCACGGCGGGCGTCCTGCTCGCCGCCGTGCTCTTCATGCGCCGGATGGCCGATCTTTCGGGAACCAGGCTGGTGGAGGACGGTCAGCACCTCGCGCTGCGGGAGCCGCTTCCCCCGGGCGTGGTGCTGTACGAAATTGCAGGGCCGCTCTTTTTCGGCGCGGCTGAAAAGGCGATGGACTCGCTGCACGCGAGCGCCGGCGAGGCCGGCGTCGTTCTGCTGGAACTGGGGGCGGTACCGGTCATCGACGCGACCGGGATGGTCAATCTGGAGTCGGCGCTGGCACGCCTGGCGCGCGACCACACGCTCGTGATTCTCGTGCGGGTACAGGCCCAGCCCGCAAAGTTCCTGACGCGGGTGGGCATCGTCCACTCGCCCGGGCGGCTCGCATTCGCCGCCACGCTGGAGGAGGGTCTTTCCCTCGCCCGCGCCCATCTCTCAAGGAGTTCCTGATGCGCCGCGCCGCTCTCTGCCTCATTCTCGCCGTGCTCACCGGCTGTTCGCTCGACGCCGTCCGCTCCAGACCGCTCGGTGCGCAGTCCCAGGCCAAGAGCGCCGTGGTGGGAGCGCCCGAAACGCTGACCTATGCTCCGAGCCTGAACGTCGATATCGACATGATGGCCCGAACGGAGAGCGGCCTCTACTGGAAAGACCTGACCGAGGGCACCGGCGCGGAGGCGGTGCGCGGGTCGACGGTGGTGGTGGAATACAGCGGCTGGCTGGCCAACGGCAACCTCTTCGACAGCAGCAAGAACGCTGGAAGGCCGTTCTCCTTCGCGCTGGGACGGAGGCAGGTGATCGATGGGTGGGACGAGGGGGTGGCCGGCATGCGGGTGGGCGGGAAGCGGCTCCTCGTCATTCCTCCGCAGCTTGGATACGGGTCGGGTGGAGCTGGGGCGATGATCCCCGGCAACGCCACGCTGGTCTTCGAGGTCGAGCTGCTCGAGGTGCGGGGCGGCAAGTGACCCCTTGCGGCATTTCCCCCCAAGCGGATCGTTGGGGGATGCCTACCTTGGCCCTCCCCCGCCGCCCCTGGAGGTTACGTGGTCTCACTCCTTGATCTCTGGCTCCCGATCCTGCTCGCCGCGGTCCTCATCCACGTCGGCGGGTTCGTCATGTGGATGGTCTTGCCGCATCATCGCGGCGACTGGAAGAAGCTCCCGGATGAGGATGGAGTGCTCGCCGCCCTGCGGAAGTCGGGGGCGGGCGTCGGTCAGTACAACTTCCCGCATTGTGATTCCCGGGATGCGGCGAGGGACCCGGCCTGGCTGGCCAAGGCGGAGGCCGGGCCGATGGGGTTCCTGATTCTCGGGGCGCCGGGTCGGCCAAGGATCGGTAAGTCGTTGGGGCAATACTTCTTGTACACCCTCGGCGTTTCCTTCATAGTTGGTTATGCCGCTTCTCACACTTTGCCCGCCGGCGCACCCTATCTTCCCGTATTCCGGGTGGTCGGCACGGTCGCCACGTTGGCCTATGCGGCCGCGCTGGTGCCCGGGGCCATCTGGTTTTCGCGCTCGTGGGGGAGCACCGCCCGCGAGATGTTTGATGGGCTGGTCTTCGGGTTGCTGACTGCCGGCGTGTTTGGCTGGCTCTGGCCCCGCTGAGCTGTCCAGTCTTCGGCTGCCCTTTGGCGGCCCCCTTTCAACTCGTCGTGGAGCTGCCCATGTCCCGCCGTTTCCTTCCGCTGCTGGCTGTCATCGGATTCCTGATGGCCGCCCCGCTGACCGCTCAGGACACCTGGGCCCCGAGTGAATATCCGGGGCTCGAGACCGGGAAGATGTGGACCTTTGACCAGCCGCCGCTCGCCTACTGGGCCAAGCGCTACGGCTTCAACGCCACCCCGCAGTGGCTCGACCACGTGCGGCTCAGCTCGCTGCGGATTCCGGGTTGTTCGGCGTCGTTCGTCTCGCCGAACGGCCTGATCATGACCAACCACCACTGCGCTCGCGCCTGTGTCGAGTCCGCGACCAAGCCGGGCGAGGACCTGCTCGGCAACGGCTTCTATGCGGCGCGGCGGGAAGACGAGCGGGTCTGCCAGGGGATGACGGCCGACCAGCTGCAGGCGATCACCGACGTCACCGCGGAGGTCACGAAGGCGGTCCCGGCGGGGAGTTCACCGACGGTCGCCGCGGCGAAGCGCGCCGAGGCGATTGACCGGATCGAGTCGACCTGCAAGGCAGGGGCAGCCGACGTGAACTGCCAGGTGGTCACGATGTACCGGGGTGGCAAGTACATGCTGTATCGCTTCCACCGGTTCAACGACCTCCGGCTCGTGTTCGCGGTGGAAAGCCAGACGGCCTTCTTCGGCGGCGATCCCGACAACTTCACCTATCCCCGCTACGACCTCGACATGTCGATGGTGCGGGCCTACGTGGACGGCAAGCCCGCCAGCACCGAGTACTTCAAGTGGGCCAAGACGGGGAGCCAGGAGAAGGACCTGGTCTTCGTGACCGGCAACCCCGGCTCGACCGGGCGGCTCAACACGATGGCGCAGATCGAGTTCCTGCGTGACCTGACCTATCCGAGCCTGCTCGACGGCTACAAGCGGCGCATCGCCGTGTATCACCAGCTGTCCGCCATGGATTCGACCCGGGCCCTGGCGCTCCGGAACACCATCTTTGGGCTTGAGAACTCACAGAAGGCCGTGGGTGGGTATCAGTCGGGGCTGCTCGATCCCAAGCTGATGAGCCAGAAGACCGCGTGGGAGACCAACTTCCGCCACTCGGTGAACGCGAACGCCGCGTACAAGAAGGCGTACGGCGACCCCTGGAAGGAGATCGAGCAGGCGCGGGCATCGATGCGGAAGCTCGATGCACAGCGCCAGTTCTATTCGTACAACGCGTATGGCACCCGCCTCCTGCAGCTGGCCGGGCTCATTGTCCGGGCCCCCGCCGAGGCGGCGAAGCCCGACTCCGCCCGGATGCCGCTCTATCAGGACTCCCGGCAAGCCATGCGCGACCGGGCCATCAGCTCGACCACCCCGATCGACACGCTGCAGGAGCGTCTGCTCCTGGCCCAGTGGTTTGAGGCCATGCAGGCGGCGCTCCCCGCGACCGATCCGGTCCTGAAGGCGGCGCTGGCCGGCCGCACACCGGCCGACGCGGCGGCGGCGATGGTCCGCGGCTCCCAAATTTCCACGGCCGCACAGCGTGAGGCGTTGATGGCGGGCGGCGCATCGGCCATCGCGGCGTCGAACGACCCGTTCATCAAGCTGGCCGTCACGATCGATCCCCTTGACCGGGCGGTGCAGACGAAGTGGGCCGACCTGGCCGACCGTGAAGCCGAGCAGGACGAGCTCGTGGCGCGCGCACTGCTGGCGGTGTACGGGAACAGCGTCGCCCCCGATGCGACCTTCAGCCTCCGCATTTCCGATGGCGAGATCCTCCGGTATCCCTACAACGGCACCATCGCCCAGCCGTTCACCACCTTCTACGGGTTGTACGACCGGTCGGCCGGCTTCAACGGTGTCCCGCCGTTCAACCTCACCTCGCGGTGGGTGACGAACCGCGGCGCGCTTGACCTGGCGACGCCGTTCAACGTGGCGGGCACGGTGGACATCATTGGCGGGAACTCCGGCAGCCCCATCATCAACAAGAACGCCGAAGTGGTCGGGCTGATCTTCGACGGCAACATCGAGATGCTCCCGAACCGGTTCCTGTACACCGAACGGGTCGCGCGAGCCGTCTGGGTGGACAGCCGTGCGATCATCGAGGCGCTACGCCAGGTGTACGGCGCCGGGCCGCTCGCCGACGAGATGACCGGCAACTGATGAAGCAGACGGCGCCCCAGGCGCGCATCACGGATCTCGGTCGCCGCCGCCTCGCGGTGGCGCTGGCCGGGGTCCTGGTGGCCGGCTGTGCCATGAACCCGGCCACCGGCCAGAACGAGTTCAACCTGGTGTCGGAGAGCCAGGAAGTCGCGATGGGGATGGAGGCGGCCCAGCAGGTGGCCGTCCAGATGGGGCCGTACGAGGATCCGGTCTGGCAGCCGTACGTCTCGAAACTGGGGTTGCAGCTGGCCGCCAGCTCGGAGCGGCCGCAACTTCCCTGGAAGTTCACGGTGGTGGACGACCCGCAGGTCAACGCCTTCGCGCTGCCCGGCGGGTTCATCTACATCACCCGCGGTATTCTTGCGAACATGAATTCGGAGGCCGAGCTGGCCGGCGTGCTCGGCCACGAAATCGGGCACGTCACCGCGCGTCACTCCGCCACCCAGATGAGCCGGGCCCAACTGGCACAGTTGGGCCTGGGCCTCGGCGCCGTCCTCCGTCCCGAGCTCCAGCAGTACATGGGAGTGGCCGGCGCCGGGTTGCAACTCCTCTTCCTGAAGTACACCCGTGACGACGAGAGTCAGGCCGACATGCTCGGCTTTCGGTACTCGCTGCGCTCGGGGTACGATCCGCATGCGATGCTCGACCTGTTCACCATGCTCGAGGGCGTGGAATCAGCCAGCGGGCAGGAGCGGCTTCCCGCCTGGGCCGTGACGCACCCGTACCCGGAGAACCGCCTGGCCCAGACGCAGCGAATGCTCGACAGCGCCAAGGTGAGCTCCACGGGGCTGATCTGGAACCGGGAGACGTACGTCCGGCAGCTTGACGGGATGGTGTACGGCGCCGATCCCCGTCAGGGGTACTTCGATGGCCAGGCGTTCTACCATCCGGAGTTGAAGCTTCAGCTGCTCTTTCCTGCCGGCTGGCGGACCAACAACGGCTTTTCGGCGGTGACGGGCCTGGCGGAGCAGCAGGACGGGCTCCTGCAGCTCGAGCTCGGCAGCACGGACGCGATCGCAACGCAGCTGCAGGCCTTCCTGGCCCAGCCAGGGGTCACGCCGGGCAGCACCAGCAGCGCATCGATCAACGGGCTTCCCGCGGTCTCCGCGCCTTTCAGCGCGACCCTCGAGGACGGATCCCCTGTCCGCGGTCGCATCGCGATTCTCAGCTACGGCGGCCGGAGCTACCGCCTGATGGGCATTGCGAAGGAGGCGCAGGCGGCGGCCTACGACCCGATCATCCAGGGCTGGATCCGCAGTTTTCGTCCCCTCACGGACGCGGCGAGGCTCAACGTCAGCCCCGCCCGCATCCGGATCGTGAAGCTCAGTGCCCCGATGACGGTGTCGGCGTTCAACGCCAAGTACCCCTCCACGGTGCCGATCGGGCAGGTGGCGTTGCTCAACGGCGTTGCGGTGGACGGCAGCTTCCCTGCAGGAAAGCTCGTCAAGCGGGTGGTCAAGTAGGCGTGCGGGCCGCCTCGCGGTGAGCACCGCCGCGGTCCCGCGTCCCGCCTTCGGGGCCCTTCGGCACCGGAACTTCCGCCTCTTCATTGGGGGGCAGTTCGTCTCCCTGAGCGGCACCTGGATGCAAACCGTGGCGCAGGGGTGGCTGGTGCTCCAGCTGACCCACTCCGCCTTCCAGGTCGGGCTTGTCACCACCGTCAACACCCTGCCGGTCCTCCTCTTTACCCTCTACGGCGGCGTGGTGGCCGATCGGGTCAACAAGCGGCGCTTCCTCCTCGTGTTGCAGTCGCTGATGCTGCTCGAGGCGCTCGCACTCGCACTGCTGACCGCCACCGGGCGCGTCACCGTCGGGTGGGTCATGGTGCTGGCGGCCGCGCAGGGACTGCTGGCGGCGTTCGAAATTCCGGCACGGCAGTCGTTCCTCGTCGAGATGACCGGGCGCGAAGACCTGATGACGGCGATCGCCCTCAACTCATCCGTCTTCAACGTCACGCGGGTCATCGGCCCCGCCGTCGCCGGCGTGGTAATCGCCGCGATCGGTATCGCTGCCTGTTTCTTCGTCAACGCGGCGAGCTACCTGGCGGTTCTCTGGATGCTGGCAATCATGCGACCCCCGTTCCTCGGGGCGAGTGAGGCGCCGACCGGCCGGTCGACCTTCCGGGATGGCTGGCGCTACATCGCTGACACTGCGGAGCCGCGCCTGCTGACGATGCTGACCATCACGTTCAGCGTCTTCGGGTTCTCCTTTGCCCCAATGCTTCCGGTGTACGCTTCCCAAGTGCTGGGCGCCGGCGCCACCGGTTACGGTATCCTCATGTCCGGCGTCGGCGTCGGTGCCGCGGCGGCGGCGCTGTTCGTGGCGGCCATGGGGCACCGGGTCCAGCAGGAAGGGCGGGTGTTTGTCTTCGGAACCCTCTTTGGCGCGGTGCTCGTCATCACGAGCACGGTTGGTCACTTTGCCCCGGCGCTCGCCCTGCTCACCCTCGCGGGATGCGCCTGGGCGCTGACCAGCATCCTCACGAACACCCTGCTGCAGACCAAGGCCCCCGATCATCTCCGGGGTCGCGTCATGGGGTTCTATTCCTTCATGGTGGTTGGCATGGCGCCCCTGGGCGCCCTGCAGGCCGGCTGGGTGTCGGAACACTTCGGAGTGCAGACGTCGCTTGCGGTGGGCGGCGCCGTCTGCTCGATCGCGGCCTTGCTCGCCTGGCGGAGCACGCGCCGGCCACCGGCACCGGCGGCGGCGTAGACTCCCTTCTGGATGGAGCGGCGATGCTGATTACCATCTCTCGTGAATTCGGGGCCGGCGGCTCACTCGTGGCGGAACAGGTCGCGCGCGCGCTCGGGTGGCGTCTGGTCGACAACGACTTCGTGGCACGGGTGGCGGCGCGCGCCGGTTTGCCGGAGGCCATGGTCGCGATGCGGGATGAGCGGGCGCCCGGATTCCGGGAGTGGCTCTTGCGCGCGCTGTCCCGCGCGGCCCCCGAACTGATCACGCCGCCGTCGCCGCTTCGGCCCGCCGAACTCGAGGAGGCCGCGCTGGTGAAGGTGACGGAGGGTGTCGTGGCGGACCTCGCCAATGAAGGCCGGGTAATCCTGGTCGGGCGGGCGGCACCCGCAGTGCTGGCGCGCAAGGAGGACGGCCTGCACGTTCGGGTCGTGGCGCCACGCGCCGACCGGATCCGCGCTGTCATGGCCCGGCAGCGCCTGGCGCCCGCGGAGGCGGAACGGTTGATGGACGACACCGACGAGAACAGGAAGCGCTATCACCGCGAGTACTACGACCGTGACTGGGCCGACCCCACGCATTTTCACCTGGTGTTGAACACCGGATTACTGGGATATGACGGGGCGGGGGATGTCATCGTTGATCGGGCGCGGCGCCTGGGGTGGACCGTGGCCCCCGTGACGCCGAACGATTCAGGAAAGTGAGGACGGGATGCGAACGCTGATTGGGATCGCGGCGCTGGTGCTGTTGTCCGCCTGTACGCGCGAACAGCCCGGCACCGGCGGCGCCCCGACGGACACCACGGTGGTGGCTCCGGTCCGGGACAGCACCGCGCCTGCGCCGGGAGCGAAGGAAAGTCCGCTTGCGGACTCCGTGATGGCCCGGGACACCGCCCGGACGATGTAAGGGTACGGGAGGGGACGGTCAGGCCGTCGCGTAGCGGCGCGCGAGTGCGGCGATCCGCGCCTGATGCGGGACCGTTGGCTTCCAACCGAGTTCCGTCTCGGCTCGAGCCGAGGTGTAGGGATTGCCGCCGCGCCAGAAGCGAACGGCGCTGGTGATGGTACCGGGATAGAGACCGGGGCCCACCACGCGCAGCACGGCCTGCGCGCCGTGCGCGAGGGCGAGGGCGGCGGGTTCCGGCAGGGGCACCGTCCTGATCCGCCGTCCGAGGCCCTCCGAGAGCGCTGCCACGAACGCACGCGGCGTGATGCCGCCGTCGTTGGTCACCTGGTAGATGCGGCTCGCGGCGCGGGGGGTGTCGAGGGCCCGCACGGCGGCATCCGCCACACTCTCCGCGTGGACGAGAGCCATTGCCTGATCGCCGGCACCGATGCGGGGAAGCCAGCCCAGCCGGGCCACTTTCGCCATCCTTGGCAGGAAGAGGCGATCGCCCTCTCCATAGACGACACAGGGCCGGAGCATGACCGCCTCCAGCCCCACCGCCACCTCTGAACGCACCATCTCCTCGGCGAGCCGCTTGCTGCGCGCGTAGAAGTCGTGCTCCTCGAGCGGACCGAAGGGCGCGTGCTCGCCGCGGCTGCCCTGCGGCTCATCGGCCGCCTGCCGTCCGTACACGGCCACCGACGAGATATGCACCAGCCGCACACGCAGGCGGCGTGCGGTGGCGGCGGCCAGGCGGGTGCCTTCGACGTTGACCTGGAAGAAATTCTGCCACTGGGTGCGCGCGGCCACCAGCGCTGCCGAGTGGACAATGCCGTCGATCCCGCTGATCGCCTCCCAGGTCCGTGGATCCTCGACGGTGCCGGGCAGCGGTGAGGCGCCGAGTGCGGCCACCCGCTTGGCGGCCTCACGGCTGCGGACCAGGGCGACGACGGAATCTCCCCGCGCCAGGAGCGCCTGAATCACGGGTTCGCCGACCAGGCCGGTTCCCCCCGTGACGAGTACCCTCACCCTTCGATATCCTCGGGCCCGAACGGCACCTCCGTGACGACCGCGGGGGAGCCCCCGATTGTGACCCGATTGCCCGGATGAACCTCGCGACGGAGCACCGCGAGGCCGAGGGCGCGGTCCGGCAGCCTCAGGAGGGAGCCTACACGGCCCACGGGCTTCTCACCGGCACGGATCTCGTCTCCGTCCGCCGGCGGTCCGATCCAGCGGAGGCCGCGCAGCACCCGGTTGGCGTGTCCGCGAAAGTGCAGCCGTGCCACCGTTTCCTGGCCGGTATAGCAGCCCTTGGTGTACGACACGCCGGCGTGTTCATCGAACCGGACTTCCTGCGGGAGGGTGCGCTCCTCGATTTCGGCGCCAACCGCCGGCCAGCCGGAGAGGATCCGCGCCGTCTCCCGGTCGGCATCATCTCCGGCCTTCATTCCCGCGACCTCGAGCAAGGCCTCCGCGCCCCCGATTGCTGCGCGGGGCCCGATCAGGAGTCCCTCGAACGGTCCGGCTACCGGGGTCGCAACCAGCAATTCCCCTTCGGCAACCTCGCACCGCGATACCATCCCCGCGTCCGGAAGGCGGCCTAACGGCACCACCGGCCAGCGTTCCGCGGCGGCATCTCCGAGGAGGTGTGTCACGACGACGGAGTCGGAGAGGTCGGTGGCGGTGGCCAGTCGCGGCGGAAGGGAGCGACGGAAGATCTGGTCCACCGCGTCGCGTGCCTGCGGCGGGAATATCAGGTCCACCGCCTCCCCGGTGCGAAGCGCCCAGCCGTCGGTGATGATCATCCCTTTCGGGGTGAGCAGCGCGCCGTACGTGACCGACATTTGACCGGGTTCGACGAGGTCGTTGGTCCAGAGCCCCTGAAGGCAGGTCAGCGCTCCGGCCCCTGTAATGCGGAAGACGGCGGCAGGGGCGCCCGCGACGATGGCGCCACCGCGCAGCAGGTGGAGCCGCTGGAAATCGGGGAGGGCAACAGTGATCATGCGTGAAACCTAGCGGGACGCGGGATCGGGCGGCTCGTAGATGCCGCTCGATTGGTAAGCCGCGTCGAGCAATTCGACGGGGTGGGCGATTCGCACGGCCAGGCCTTCGGCGATGAGGCCGGCACCGATCTGCATCAGGCATCCGGGGTTGCCGGTCGCGACCACCGCGGGCACCGGGTCGGCGTCCCGAATCGCGGCGAGCTTGGTCGCGAGGACATCGCGGGAGAGCGAGGGTTCCAGGAGGGAGTAGATGCCCGCACTCCCGCAGCATCGATCGGCGCCAGGCAGTTCACGAACGCCCAGGCCCTCGACGGCGCGCAGCACCGCCAGCGGGGCAGCGTGTACGCCCTGCGCGTGCTGCAGGTGGCAGGGGGCGTCGTACGCGACGTCCACCGCCAGCGGGCCAGCGGGGCGGGGGCCCCTGGCCGCCAGCAGTTCCGTCACATCCCTCACCCGTGCCGAGAATGCCGAGGCCTTTTCGCCTCCGAGGAGGTGACCGTACTCCTTGAGCAGCGCGCCACAGCCGGCGCTGTCGATCGCGATGAGGTCCGCGGCGTCTCCGAACGCCGCGAGATTCCGCTGCGCGAGCCGGACCGCGCCCGCGTGATCCCCTGCGTGCTCGTGCAACGCGCCACAGCATTCCTGTGCCCGGACTTCGATCACGCGATAGCCGTTGGCCTCGAGCGTCCGCCGCGCGGCGTCGTGCACATGTGAAAAGAGCGTGTCCATCACGCAGCCGGTGAAGAGCGCGACGGTCGGCCCGTCGGGCAATGCCCGACGGCGGCGCGGCAGGGAGACGGGGGGGCCGGGAGGCGGCGAAGTGGCGGCGAGCATGCCCATCGAGAAGGAGAGCCGTCCGGCCCCCGAGAGGGCGCGGGGGATGCCGGTGGCCCGGAACCACCGGGCCATCGTGAGCAGGGGGCGCCAGAGCAACGGGGTGGAGAAGATGCGCAGGATGATCCGCGCCACCCACGGGAGGCCCCTGGCTTCGGCGAGCTGCTTCCGCGCCACGGTCAGCCCGGCGCCATAGGCGACGCCGGAGGGACAGGCGGGCTCGCAGCCGCGGCAGCCGAGACAGCGGTCGAGGTGATTGCCGAGCGAGGGATCGGTGGGCGCGAGCGCGCCGGAGGCAAGGGCGCGCATCAGGACAATGCGTCCCCTCGGGCTGTCGTTCTCGTCTCCCGTGACGAGGTAGGTGGGGCAGGCCGGGAGGCAGAACCCGCAGTGCACGCACGGCGCGAGTGGCTCGAGGATCCCGGTGGCGGCTTCGGCCTTCACGGTTCCGCCCCGTCCAGCGCGACGACAAGCCGCCCACCGGGGTCGAACACGTCGCGCAACTGCGTGACAAGGGGCCCGACGCCTTCCCGGTATGCACCGAAGTGCCCCACCGCCTGGCGCAGGGGCCATGGCGCGCGCTCGAGGGTGAGCGGCACCTCGCGCTCCGCGGCGAGACGCCTGAGGGTGCGCAGGCTGTCCGCCGTGGCATCGCCGGCCCAGCGCATTCCGCCCTGTGAGGCCCCCGCCCAGACAAGCCCTTCATCGAGATGCTGGCCGACGAGATCGAGCAGGTCGTCGAGGCCGGGGGCCAGCACACCGAGGCGGACGGTCATCGTCGCGCCGCTGCCGGCGTGGGTCACCAGGTGCCAGAAGGCATGGGCGCTGTCGGAATCCAGGCGGTTCCAGGCGAGATCGGCGGCATCGAGGATTCGGGCGGTGTCTCCCGCGACGCCTCCCTCGGAACCGATACACCGGGCGGCAAGGATCCAGTCCGAGTCCGCGGCCACGGCGGGGGAAAGGAGTTCCAGGGCCTGTGGCTGGACTCCGGCGTCGGCCAGGTCGCGCGCCGCGCTGGTCAGGTGATCGCGCGGGGCGCGCGCCACGAGCGTGGTGTCCGCATTCGGAAGGGCGCGGAGTCGGAGGTGAAGCGTCGTGAGCACGCCGAAGGCGCCGAACCCGCCGACCTGCAGCTTGGTGAGGTCGTAGCCCGCCACGTTCTTGACGACGGTGCCGCCCGGGCGGACGACTCGTCCGTCGCCGGTGACGGCAGTACACCCGAGGATGTGATCACGCACGGGGCCGAAACCGGCCCGGAGCGCGCCGGCTGTCGCGGTGGCGACGATCGAGCCGACGGTCCGCTCCGGGCGACCGGGGGAATCGATGGCGAGCCACATCCCCTCGGCTGCCAGGCGCCGTTGCAGGTCGTCCATCGACACGCCGGCTTCGACGGTCGCGACGAGGTCAGCGGGCTGGACCGTCACGAGGCGGTCGAGCCCGCGCGTGGTGAGGGCGAGGTCGGCCGGGGCGTCGGCGGGCACCCAGCTCCCATGCCCTTCCAGCCGGACGCGCCACCCGGAAGACTCGGCCAACCGGAGTGTGGCGGCGACGGCGTCGGTGGAATCGGGGACCGCCCGCGGAATCCCGTCGGGATCGCGGCTGACCGCCGCGGCGCCGAGGAGGGCCCGCAGGCGATCGAGAACGTCATGGCTCATACCGTACCTCCCCGGCGCCACTCGCGACAGGCGTGATAGGGAATGACCTTGCCCGGGTTGGCCCGCGCGCCCGGATCGAAGACGAGCCGCACCGCTCGCATGGCGCCGAGCGTTTCCGCATCGAAGGCGTCCGGCATATAGGCCAGCTTGTCGGACCCGACGCCATGCTCGCCGGTGATGCTTCCGCCGACCGCGAGGCAGGCGTGCATGATGTCGTGGTTGGCGGCATGGACACGGGCGACCATGTCAGGGTCGCGGCCGTCGAAACTGATGTTCGGATGGAGATTGCCGTCGCCGGCGTGGAACACGTTCGCGACGTCGAGTCGGTAATGCGCCGCGATGGCCGCCACCCGGTCAAGGATATCGGGGAGGGCACTCCGCGGCACCACGGCGTCCTGGACCGCGAGGTCGGGGGAGATCCGCCCCATGGCCCCGAACGCCTTCTTCCGTCCCTGCCAGAGCTTCGCGCGCTCGGCGGCGGTCGATGCCGTGCGGACCTCGGTGGCCTGGTGCGACCGGAGCAGGGCATCCACCTGTGCCGCCTCGGCGGCGACGGCCTCCGCGGTCCCGTCGAGCTCGACGAGGAGGACGGCCGCGGCCTCCACTGGATAGCCCGCGGCGTAGATCGAGGCCTCCACCGCGCGCACGCAGGCCTGGTCCATCATCTCCATGGCGGCGGGGACGATGCCGTCGGCGATGATGGCGCTCACGGCTTCACTCGCGGCGCGGATGGACGGGAAGGCGGCGAGGAGGGTACGGACGGCCGCGGGGAGCGGCTCGAGCCGGAGGGTAATCTCGGTTGCAATCCCGAACATGCCCTCGCTTCCCACGAAGAGCCCGACCAGGTCGGGGCCCCAGGCGTCGCTGCTGGAGGAGCCGATGCGCACCAGTTCGGCGTTTGGCAGCAGGACCTCGAGCTCCACAACATGGTTGGTCGTGACCCCGTACTTCAGGCAGTGCGGCCCGCCGGCGTTTTCTGCGACGTTGCCGCCCAGCGTGCATGCGCTCTGGCTCGAGGGGTCGGGGGCGTAGTGCAGGCCATGCGGCAGCGCCGCCTCCGAGAGGCGTGCATTGACCACACCGGGCTCGACCACGGCGCGCCGGTGCTTCGGGTCGAGCTGCAGGATGCGGTTGAGCCGGGTGAGGACCACCAGTACCGCTTCCTTCCCCGCCAGGGCCCCGCCGGAGAGTCCGGTGCCGGCGCCGCGCGCCACGAAGGGCACACTGGCGAGGTGGAGGAGGCGGATGACCTCGATGAGTTCCTGTCGGGTGCCGGGTAGGACGGCGAGGGCGGGACGGGAAGCGTGGGTGGGGAGGCCGTCCGCCTCGTAGACGGCGAGCTCGGCGGGGCGGGCACGGACCCAGCGGGCTCCGACAATCCGGCCCAGTTCGGTGGCGAGCGCCACGCTCACTGCGCGATGGCGATGTCGGGGTGAGGCCCGCCCTTCCCGTTGGTCTGGGCGCGGGAGTGGACCCTGGCGCGAACCGCGGCCTCGGCGGCCAGGGGCGGCAGGAGTTCCAGCAGCAGGGCGATCCGCTCGGAGGCGGTGCGCAACTCCAGCAGCCTCCGCTTCACCTCGAACTCGAAATCCACCGCGGCCGCCACCTGGAAGGAGAGCGGCTCGGCTTGCTCCGCCCACGGGGAGTGCTCGCTGCTTCCCCCGAGCAGATCCATCGCGGCGAGGTAGCTCGTCGCCACTTCCCGGAGCGCGGTCAGCGCTTCCTCGGGCACGTCCGGCCCGGCGAGATCCTCGAAGGTGTCCACGAGACCGATCAGGTAGGGCGTCTCCGCGGCGAGCGTCTGCCGGAGGAGGAACCGCCGCTCGCCCACCACGACAATATTGCTGCGGCCGTCGGGAAGCTGGTGCGACGCGCGGATGCGGGCGATGCACCCGACGGTGCCGGACCGGGGAGTGCCACCATCGCGCGAGGGGGGGAGGAGCCCGAACCGCTCGTCGGCTGCGAGGCAGTCGGTGAGCATGGTACGGTACCTGGGCTCAAAGATGTGGAGCGGGAGCGGGGTCCCGGGGAACAGCACCACTTCGAGCGGGAAGAGCGGGAGCCGGGATGGCATGCAGGAATGTAGCGCATTTCCGGCTGCAGGGGACGGTCGCCCGACCCGGTGCGGCCATGGGGAGGCCGCACCGCGGTCTCCCCAGAATGCCGGGCGGTGTCCGCCCTAGGCGGCGCCCCACATGCCGTTCAGGCCCTTGACGTCCGGAGCCTGGCGGAGCTTCTCGAACGCGCGCTCGCGGATCTGGCGAATCCGCTCGCGGGTGACGCCGAGCAGCTCGCCGATGCGCTCCAGGGTGAGGGCGTCGGAGCCTTCCTCGAGTCCGTAGTAGAGATAGAGGATCTTGCGTTCGCGGGGGGTGAGGTACTGATCGAAGAGGCGGTCGATAAACTCGCGGGTGAGCCGGGCATCGGTCTGCTCCTCGATATCGGCGCTTCCCGAACCCTGGAACCGGTCGCCGAAGGTGCTCGAGCCCCGGTCCGTCCGCTCCACGGGGGCGTCGAGTGACATCTCTCCAGAACTCATCCGTCGCGCCAGCCGCACATTCTCCACCGTTTCGTTCAGGGCGGTGGCCACTTCCCGGTCCGTCGGCTCCCGACCCATTTCCTGCGCCAGGAAGCTCTCCGCACGCGACATCTTGATGAGGGCAGAATTCTGATTGAGGGGAATACGGACGCTGCGGGTCTGTTCAGCAAGAGCCTTGAGCACGGCCTGACGCACCCACCAGACCGCGTAGGAGATGAACTTGACGCCGTGATCGGGGTCGAACTTCCGCACCGCCTTCAGCAACCCCTCGTTGCCGATGGCGACCAGCTCCGAGAGATCGAGCCCGTGCCCCTGGTACTTCTTCACGTAGGAGATCACGAACCGGAGGTTGGCGGTCACCAGGCGTTCGGCCGCCTTGGCGTCCCCATCCTGGGCCAGCCGCGCAAGGCGCTTCTCTTCGGCGGGGTCCGAAATCATGGGGAGCTTCTGGATGTCGTGGAGGTATTGGTCGAATGCCCCGGTCGGTACGGCGCGAAAGAGGGCTTTGGGCTTGGTGGCACTACCGTGAGCCATGGCGATCCCCGTGGGTCGTGGCGCGAGCAGGATACAGCGAATTGTTGTAGGAGCCGACGGCGCGCGGCGAGCCATCAGGTGTGCGAATATAGGACACGACTAGAAACTGGTCAAGCAAAATTTTCTTTCCACATCACAAAATCACATCCTGTAACGACTTGGAAATTCCGTCCACTTCCCCTGAATGATAGTTGCCAACAAAGGTGGACAATTTCATGTAAGTGACTGTTAAATAGTCACTTACAAATCAACATAAAATTGCGGATTTGTGGAGGGCTGTGGGTTCAGGCGGCGCCGGTGGCGCGGAGGGCGTGCACAATCGCTTGCGTGTCGCGCACCGGGATGGTCCACTGCGTTCCATCGCGTGCCATGGTGCCGATGTCGTGGGGAAGGGAGAAACGGAGCTCGTTCTTGGAGCGTTTCTTGTCGAGGCGCATCGCCTCGAAGAGTTCGACGGCGTCGATTTCGACGGGGAGCCGGGTCGGAAGGGAGAGCAGCCGCAAACCGGCGGTTATCTGGTCGGCCAGACCGGGGACGGCCACGCCGATCGCCTCGGCCAGGTGGGCCTCGGCCACCAGGCCCATGGCCACGGCATCGCCGTGGGAGACGGTGAAGTTCGAGGAGTGCTCGACGGCGTGCGCCACGGTGTGCCCGGCGTTCAGGGTCGCGCGGCGACCGGTCTCGCGCTCGTCTTCCATCACGACCGCCGCCTTCAGTTCGACGCTGCGCGCAATGAACCTGGTGAGTATCTCCGGGTCCCTCGCCTGGAGTGGTTCCGCGTGCGTCCCCAGCTCGGTCCAGTAGGCCTCGTCGGCAATGATGCCGTGCTTTGCCATTTCGGCGAGCCCGCAGCGGAGGTGCCGCGGCGGGAGCGAGCGCAGGAGCAGGGGATCGGCGAGGACGGCGGCGGGGTGGTGAAAGGCGCCGACCAGGTTCTTCCCCAGCAGCGTGTCGACTCCGGTCTTCCCGCCAACGGAAGAGTCCACCATGGCGAGGAGCGTGGTGGGTACCTGGAGGAAGGGAATGCCTCGCGCGTAGGTGGCGGCCACGAAGCCGGCGAGGTCTCCCACCATGCCGCCGCCGAGCGCCACGATGGCGGCGTTGCGGGTCAGCCCCGCCGAGAAGAGGGCGTCGGTGAGCGCTTCCCAGCGGGCCCGCGTCTTCGACGATTCGCCGGGTGGGACGGTGAGCGTCAGCGCCCAAGGGCCCGTGGCCAGGCGATCGGCCAGCAGGGCGCCGACGGTTTCGTCGGTGATGACCGCCACCGGCCGGCCGGGCCAGAGCGATTCGATGCGCGCGGGGAGTTCGTCCAGCACCCCGGCGCGGACCGTCACGGTGTATTCCCCGAGGGCGTGCGCCACCCTGAAGTCTGGCACGGCTACCAGGTCTTGTCGGCCACGCCGGCCCGATGGTTGGCCAGGCGCGCCAGGGTGAACAGGAGGTCGGAGAGACGATTGAGGTAGGTGATCAGGAGCGGGGGAACGGCAGCGCTGTGCGACAGGTGGACGACGCTGCGTTCCGCCCGCCGGCATACGGTCCGGGCATGGTGGAGGGCGGCGGCCTGCGCCGTCCCTGCCGGGAGGACGAAGGCGCGCAGCGGTGGCAACTCGGTATCCGCCGCGTCCATCGCGGCTTCGAATTCGCCGATTCGCGTTGCCGGGAGCTCCGCCTTGGCCAGCGCGGCCTCGACCTTGGCGGGATCCGGGGTGGCCAGGTACCCGCCGATGCTGAAGAGGTCGCTCTGCACGGTTTCGAGGAGCGGGTCGAAGCTGGCGTCGGGGGCGGCGGCCCGCGCCACGCCGAGAACGGCGTTCAACTCGTCCACGTCACCGTAGGCCGCGACGCGCTCGTGGTCTTTCGGCACCCGCCCGCCGCCGAAGAGGCCGGTTTCGCCGTGGTCACCTGTCCGTGTGTAGATCTTCATGTTCCCTGTCTCGCGCGACGGATGACGGCGAGCATCTCGCCGGTATCGGTGACTTTTTCCCGCGGAGCTCCGCGCACGGCGCCGGCCGCGCACTCGTGCGCATCGAGTGCCTGCCAGTCGCCCCACCGAACCACCTGTACCCCGCGGGCCTCGAGGAGTGCCAGGATGGCGCTACCGTCGGCCACGGCCGGTTCTGGGAGCGCGCCGGCGTCGGCATCCTCGAGCAGGCTGCCGACCGTCTCAACCGCGTCGGGTTTGTTGGTGCCGATGATGCCGCTTGGTCCCCGCTTGATCCACCCCGCCACGTAGAAACCTGGCACCCGGGCGCCGTCGGCGGCGGCGAGCACGCGTCCATGCTGGTTGGGAATCACGGCGCGGCGTTCGTCGAACGGGACCCCGGGCACCGGGAGCGCGCGGTAGCCGACCGAGCGGAAGACCAGGCCCGCCGTCAGGGAGGTTTCCTCTCCGGTGGCAACGGCCTGCACGCCGCGTGGCCCCGGCTCAAGGCGATTGGCGCCGACGATCACCCGCTCGACACGCCCGTCTCCCTCGATGCGGAGCGGCGAGGTCGAGAACCGGAGCTCGATGCGGCGGGGCCGGCCTTCGACGCCGCGCTCGAGGAAGCCACGGAGGGTCTTGAGGTTCTTCTCCGCCTCCCGGTTGGGCGTCGCCGCGAGGGAGGCGACCGTCGCCGGGTCCAGCTCGAGATCCTCGGGCCGGACCACCACATCGGTCAGCGGCAACTCACCGAGCTCCTTGAGTTCCGGATTGGTGAACGCCGCCTGCGCGGGTCCCCGGCGGCCGAGGAGGTAGATCGTCCGCACCTTGCTGGCGCGCAGTGCCGCCAGGGCGGAGGCCGTGATGTCGGTCTTGGCGAGGTCGTCGGGATCGCTCGCGAGAATCCGGGTCACGTCCATCGCCACATTCCCGACGCCAACCACCACCGCGGCTTCCTGCGTCAGGTCGAAGCGGCGGTCCTGGAAATCAGGATGCCCGTTGTACCAGCCGACGAACTCGGTGGCGGTGTGGCTGCCGGGCAGTTCCTCGCCCGGGATGCCGAGGGTGCGGTCCGACTCCGCGCCCACGGACCACACGACGGCGTGGTAGTGCCGCTGGAGTTCGCCGGCCGACAGGTCCCGACCGGCGGTCACGTTGCCGAAGAAACGGAACGCCGGGTGGGCCGCCACCTTGTCGTACACCCGGGTGACGGACTTGATCTTCGGGTGGTCCGGCGCCACGCCCCCCCGCACCAGCCCGAACGGCGTCGGGAGCCGGTCAAACAGGTCCACCTCGATCCGGCGGTCCTGCTTGAGGAGGTGATCCGCGGCGTAGAACCCCGAAGGTCCGGCGCCGATGATGGCGATGCGCAATGGACCGGCAGTCACGCTACTTCTTCCCCATCTGCACCACGAGGCTGTCGATCTGCGGGATCATCACTCGACTGCCCAACGTGTGGTTGTTCGTTTCCACCGAGAATATCAGGGTGCGCCCCGGCTGCTCGATGTATCCCGACAGCGTGTTCACCCGGCTGATGCTGCCGGTCTTCGCGTGCACCTGGCCTTCGAGCGGGGTGCCGATGAACCGTGACTTGAGCGAGCCGCGCTGACCGGACTGGGGGAGCCCCGCCGCAAACGACGCGAATCGCGGATGCGCGCGCATCCAGGCGAGCAGCGTCGCGAAGGCGCGCGGCGACACCAGGTTCGAGCTGGAGAGGCCGGAGCCGTCCCTGAGCGAAAACTGCAGCGAATCCACGTGCATCGAGTCGATCAGGAACCGCCGTTCGACCTCCAGTCCCCCCTTCCACGACCCGCCGTCTCCGAACTGACGTCCGAGCTGCTTGAGCAGCATCTCGGCGTACCAGTTCTGGCTGGTGTTCAGGATCGGAAAGATCCAGTCCTTGAGCGGCCGCGACGCGGCCTCGGCGAGCGCGGCGCCCTGTCGTGCGGGCCGGAACTCGGTGGAATCCCGCGTGGAGCGCGTGGTCCCCAGGACGGCGATGCCGCTGTCCGCCAGTACCGCGCGGAACGCCCACGCCGTGTACAGGTCGGGGTCGGGGAGGGCGAAGTATTCCTTGCCGCCGCGGGAGCTGAGCGCGACGTCGCCCTCGGCCCAGACGTGCATGGTGCCGGGTTCACGGAAGAAGTCGATGGTGGTCGGCTGGCCCGCCGGCACCGTGCGTGTCCGGTTCTCGAACGCGACGGTGCCGAAGTCCGGCGTGAAGGAGATGGTGGCCGGCCCACCGACGGACGGGCCCGGGGCGTAGGTGAAGTCAATGCTGTTGTCGTTGAACCCCAGGCCGGACACGGGGGCGGCGTACCACCAGTTGAGGTCGTAGATCTCCCAGTCGCCGTTGACCATCTCGTCGTCGAACCAGCTCCCGTCGCCGACGAGGTCGCCCTGCACCGTGGTGATGCCCCGGGCCCGCAGCTGGCCCGCCAGGTCGCGGAGGCGGAGAAACGAGTCGGTGTCGCAGGCGCCCGGCGCGGTGGTGTCCACGGCGTAACAGCGGGAGCTCATCGTCGGGTCGCCGCGCCCGTAGAGGATCAGGTCGCCCTCGACGACGCCGTCGCGGATCGAGCCGTCGGCATAGACACTCGTGTTGACCGTCCAGTCGGGAGGAAGGAGCGCTGCCGCCACCGAACTCACCACGAGCTTGGTATTGCTGGCCGGGATGAACATCCGGTCCGCGTTCTGGCCGTACATCACCTTGCCGTTGGCACCCACCAGGATCACGCCCCAGAGATTGTGGTCAAGCGGAGGCGCTGCGAGGCGGGTGTTAATACGCTTCGAGAGCGACTGTGCCCCGGCGGGGCCCGCCGCGATGAGGGCGGCCAACGCCACGAGCACGCAAACACGCCGAAAGACTTCAGTCATAGGAGATCCTGGGGTCGGCTTTGGCATAGACGAGGTCGGTGATGAGGTTGACGAGGACGAACACGACACTGAGAAACAGGATGCTGCCCTGCACCGCGGGGAGATCCCGCTTGCTGATGGCGGTGAGGACATACCGTCCCACCCCCGGCCACGAGAAAATGGTCTCCGTCAAGATAGAGCCAGTCAGGTAGCTGCCGAAATCGAGGCCGATGACGGTGATGACCGGGAGCAGCGCGTTCCGGAGCCCGTGGCGGAGTACGACGCGCGACTCTCCCAGGCCGATGGCCCGCGCCGAACGGATGTAGTCCGCCTGCAGCACCTCCTGCATGGCGGCGCGCGTCATGCGCGCGATGACCGCCACCGACCGCATGCCCAGCGTGAGGGCGGGGAGGACCAGGAACGCGAGGCCGCCGGACCCCGAGGGCGGGAGCCAGTGGAGTTGCACCGCAAAGATCAGGATCAGGAGCAGGCCGACCCAGTACACCGGGAAGGAGACGCCGAGGTAGGCGCCGAGGGTCATGATCCGGTCGAACCAGCTGCCGGGGCGCCAGGCACCGAAGATCCCGACGATCAGGCCGGTGGTCACGGCAAAGAGCATGGCGGCGAGGGCGAGGCGCAGGGTGTACGGGAAGCGGTGCAGCAGTTCGCCGAGAATCGGCCGGCCGGTGATGTAACTCTTGCCGAGGTCGCCCTTGAGGATGCCGGCAGTGTAGAGGACGAACCGCTTCGGCAGCGGCTCGTCGAGGTGCAGCTCGGCGCGGAGGCGCACCATCGTGGCGGAATCGGCGCGTTCCCCCACCATCGCCTGCACCGGGTCGCCCGGGGCCACGTGGAGGAGGAGGAAAGCCACCACCAGCACGCCGAAGAGCGTCGGCAGCACGACGAGCAGGCGCCAGACCAGGAACCGGGTCACTGGACGCGCTCCACGTTCCGCCAGCGCTGCCCATTGAAGATCGCCGGAATTTCCCAGCCGGTCACGTCGGCGCGCTCGGCCCAGAGGTCAACCGGGAACCAGAGAAAGATCCAGGGCGCGGCCTCGAAGATCCGCTGGTCGATGGCTCGGCTGAGGCTGTCCTTCAGCTCCAGGTCGGGAGTGCTTCGCGCCAGCATGATCATCCGGTCGGTCGTCGGGTCGGCGTAGAATGCCCGGTTGCCGCCGCTGCCGGCGTTCTTCGAATAAAACGTCGGGTAGTTGAAGCTTTCCGGGTCGGGGTAGTCGGCGTACCAGTCGGTGAGGAAGAGGTCGGCCTCGCCCTTGGACGAGGCGGCGCGGGCGCTCGACGCGTCACGTTCGACGATCTCGATCGTCACTCCCGCCAGGGCCAGACTCTGCTGGATGGCCTGCGCGATGCGCGCGAGCTCGGAGCGCTGCGTGCGCCAGAGCTTCAGGGTAATGCCGTCGGGGTAGCCCGCGTCGGCGAGGAGTGCGCGCGCCGCGGCGGGGTCGTAGGCATAGGGGGGGCGGGTGCTGTCGTAGCCTTCGAGCCCCGGCGGAATCGCCCCGGCGGCCCGGACCCCGCGCCCCGCCATGATGGTCCGGAGCATGGTGCCGGCGTCCACGCCCAGGTTCAGCGCCCGCCGCACCCGGACATCCTGCAGGGGGCCGCGCTGGGTGTTGATGGCCACGTACAGCGCCCGCAGGGCCGGGCGCCGCTGCAGCTCCGCGCTGTGTTCCCGTTCCCATCGTGCCGTCTCGCTGAAGGGCACCTCCACCACCGCCAGCTGCCCGAACTCGAACTCCGCCGCCTGCGTAAGCGGCTCAGGGATGATGCGGACCCGGAGCGTGTCGGAGCGGGGCCGCCCTCCCCAATACTCCTCGTTGGCGGAGAGGAGCAGGGCGTCGTCGTGCGACCACTCGACAAAGCGCCACGGCCCGCTCCCGACGGGGCGCTCGCTGAAGTCGGGCCCGATCGATTCCGGCACGATGGCGGAGGCGGGCATGGCCAGCAGCTTCGGGAAGACGTTCAGCGGTTCCTCGAGGGTGATCACGAGGGTGGAATCGTCCGGGACCGCGATCCCCTCGATGTCGGCGGTGGCGCCGGCCGCGAAGGCCGCCGCGCCCTTGATCGGCGTGAGGGTCCAGGTGCGGGCGCCCTTGGACGCCAGGGAGAGCACGCGCCGGAACGAGGCCCGGACCGTCTGCGCGGAGATCGGCGTCCCGTCGTGAAAGACCGCGTCCGTCCGCAGGTGGAAGGTGTACACCGCGCCGCTGGAGTCCGCCTCCCAGCGGGCCGCAATACCGGGGACCAGCCGCCCGGCGGCGTTAAACTGGGTCACGTTGTCGAAGAGCATCGCGATCATTTCGCCGCTTGGCACATCGGTCGAAAAGGCGGGGTCCAGCGACCGGGGGTCGGCGGTGAAATAGTAGGTAATCGAACGGGGTCCCCCCTCACCGCCACAGGCGGTCAGGACCAGCACGGCGGCGAGCAGCAAGCGCGTCATTGGCAGGTGGCCAGGCCGGGTTGGAGACGGGTGGTCCGCGCACCGGAAGGAGGGGGGAGCGGGGGGCTCCTCCGCTGTGGCGTAAGGTGAAGAAACTAGGCATCTTACAGCATGCCGTCAATCATGAGCGCCCCCGTCTCAGAGGGGGACGCCGCGTGAGCGTGCCGCGAGGCGCGCTCCTCGTGGTGGTTGCCACCCTTTTCGCCGTCGCGCCACTCCGCGCGCAAGACGAGCCGTTGATCGTGCGCGAGCTGTCCTTCAAGGGCAATCACGCGCTGGACGCCTTGCAACTTTCGGCCGCCATCTCGACGACGAACTCTTCCTGGTTTGCGCGTTCGGGACTCGTGCGCTGGATCGGCCTCGGGGAAAAGCGGACCTTCGACCAGGTCGAGTTCGACCGCGACGTCCTTCGGATCACGCTGCTGTACCGGAAGAGCGGGTACATGAACGCCGTGGTGGACACCGCGGTGCGCCGGACCGACAAGGACATCTACATCACCTTCCTCATCGACGAGGGGCCGCCGGTCATTCTCGATTCGCTCGGGGTCCTCGGTCTGGACTCCGTCGCCAAGCCGGCGCTCATCGTTCGTGATCTCCCGCTGCGCGCGGGCGATCCCTTCAGTCGCATCCTCCTCGATGCGACGTCCGACACCCTCGTGCGCCGGCTGCGGGACCGGGGCTACCCCGATGCGATCGCCTTCCAGAGCTTCGAGCGCGACAAGACCGACCTGAGCGCCAACGCGGCGATCGACCTCCAGACCGGGCCGCTCTCCGACGTCAGCAGCATCGCCATCACAGGCACGAAGCGGGTGTCGCCGGACGTCGTGCGCTCGCTCCTCGCCACCCGTCCCGACCAGCAGTTTTCGCAGGAGGATCTGTATCGGAGCCAGCGCAACCTCTACCGCTCCGAGCTCTTCAGCTTCGCCGCCGTGGGGATCGACAGTGCGGCCTACGACCCGGCCTCGGATTCGGTCCCGCTCACCGTACGGGTGGCGGAGAGCAAGCCGCGGCGGGCGCGGGGGAGTGTCGGCTACGCCACGGATGACTGCTTCCGTGTCGGCGCCGGCATTACCTTCCGGAATTTCCTGGGCGGCGGCCGGGTGCTGGACCTCAGCGGACGGCTCTCAAAAATCGGCGTCGGCTCACCGACGGACTGGGGCATGCAGGACGGGTTCCTGTGCTCCCAGCTGAAGCCCGACACCCTCGGCTCCAGCCAGGTGAACTACAGCCTGGCCGCCTCCCTCCGACGGCCGGCGTTCCTGTCGCCGCACAACACGCTCTCGACCACGGTCTTTGCCGACCGGCGCTCCGACTACCTGGTGTACCTGCGACAGGAGGTGGGTGCGGGGGTGAGCCTCAACCGCGAGACCCTCCGCGAGGCGAAGCTTTCGCTGACCTATTCCTTCACCTACGGCAATACCCAGGCGAGCCCCGCGAGCTTCTGCGTGTCGCTCCTGGTCTGCAGCGCCGAGGACATCGCGCAACTGAGCTCGAACCAGGGGCTCGGCGCGCTGAGCGCGTCGGCCACCTTCCCGTCGGTCAACAATCCCATCAACCCGACTCGCGGCCATCGCACCACCGTCCAGGCGACGGTGAGCGCCCAGCTCCTCGGATCCAGTGAATCGCAGCAGTTTGTCCAGCTGGTGGCCAATCGCGCCTGGTACCGGACGCTGTCGCGGCAGGCGGTGCTGAGTTTCCGGCTGCGCGCCGGCGCCATGTGGGCGCCCCTCACCTCGTTGAGCGGGGTGGAGCAGTCCAACTACATCCCGCCGGCCAACCGGTTCTATGCCGGCGGACCCAACGACGTCCGCGGGTACCAGCTCAACGGACTCGGACCGATCAACTACCTGATCGTCAACGACTCTGCGACGATCGACACCACCAACCCCGGCAATACGCCGATCCCTGACGGCCAGGTCAGCTACTCGCCGATCGGCGGCAACATGCTTGGGGTCGGGAACGTCGAACTGCGGCTCCCCTCCCCGATCTTGGGCCGGGTGTTCCGGTGGGTGATGTTCGTCGACGCCGGGGTGCTCTGGGATCGGTACCAGAACACCCCGGAGGTTCGCGTCACGCCCGGCGTTGGGATCCGGCTCGTCACTCCCCTCGGGCCGGTCCGGCTCGACGTCGGGTACAATGGATACTCCCAGCAGCCGGGCGCGCTCTACCTGAGCCAGAACGATGCGGTGGTCCGGATCCGCGACAGCTACACGCCCTCGGGAAATCCGGATCGGTTCGTGTTCCACTTTGCCGTCGGGCAGCCGTTCTGATGCGTCGCCGGCTCGCCCACATCGTGTTCGTGACCGGGGTCGGGACGGTCGCGCTCGTGGTAGGCCTGCTCGCCGCACTGACGGTGGCACCCCCGGGCCGCCGGCTGCTCGCGCGGACGGTCACTGACCTGTCGGACCGGATCTTTCGCGGCCACCTCACTATCGGCGAGGTGTCGGGCAACTTCCTGACCCGGCTCTCGCTGCGCGGGGTGGTCCTCACGGACAGCAGCGGCGCGGTGGTCGCGCAATTCCCTCGGCTGGATATCAGCTACCAGCTCCCGAACCTCCTGGCCGGGCGGTTCGACTTCTCCTCGCTGCGCGCCGAATCGCCCGTCATCGACCTGGTCCGCCGTCGCAATGGCCGGATGAACTACGAGGAAGTGCTGCACCTCGGCGAGGGAGCCGGCACCGGCCAACCCCCGCTGATCGAGTTTCACAACCTCGAGATCCATGGCGGCACCCTCACCCTGCGACTGCCCTGGAATCCCCCGGGTCGAATCCGCGCCAGCGCGCGAGACTCGGTCCTCGCGGCGGAGCGCGCGTTCCCTGGGCGAGTCATCGTGGAGGGAGACGAAGGGCTCGAACAGGTCCGACGGCTCGACAGCCTCGACCTCAGGCTCGCGCGCCTCACCGTCAGCACCCCGAATCGTGATCCCCTCTCGATGGTCATCGACACCCTCGGCGCGCGGGTCAGCGATCCCCGGGTCCGGGTCCAGCAGGTGCGCGGCCAAGCCCGGGTGCACCGGGACAGCCTCATCTTCGAAATCACGCGGGGTGCCCTGCCAGGCTCCCGTTTTCAGGGCGCCGGCGTGGTGACCTTTCCCGAGGGACCGCTGCTGCTCGATTTTGGCATGCGATTCAGTGCGCTCGACCTCGTGGACCTGCGCTGGATTTCCCCCGACTTCCCCGCGCTGCATGGCCGGGCCGACGTGGTTGGCAAGTCGCAGGACGCGGATCGGGCCAGCTTCGACCTGACGAACCTCCACCTCGAGAACGACACCACCCGCATTGACGGACAGCTGGTTGTGCTCACGGACGTGCGGCGGGGCCTCGGCGTCCGGGGGATGGACCTCACGATCGAGCGCCTCGACCTAGAGGCCGCGCGGCCCTACCTCGACACCCTGCCGCTCCGCGGCAGCATCTCGGGGCGGGTGGCCGGCACCGGTTTGCTGTCCAACCTCCAGCTGTCGCTCGACGTGCAGGTCACGGACATCGGCGTGCCCGGCGGCGCAACGAGCAGCTTCGAGGGAGAGGGCCGCATCCTCACCGGGAACGCCGACGGGCTGACCTTCCGGAACTTTGCCCTCGCGTCCTCCGACGTCGACCTGCGGACGGTGCAGCTCATGACGCCCACCGTCACGCTGGAGGGGCGCGCCCAGCTCGCCGGTACCCTCGACGGCCCGTGGAGGAACGTGCTCTTCACCGGCGGGATGCGGCACCGGGACGGGGAACGCCCCGTGAGCGTCGTCGACGGGTGGGTCCGCCTCGATACGCGCACACTGGTCACCGCGTTCGACGGCGATCTGCGGCTCGACACCCTGTCGTTCGAAGGGATTCGTGCCGGCTATCCGACGTTGCCCAGCCTGGGCTCGATCACCGGGCAGGTGCGCCTGGCAGGGACCATGGAGCGGATGGACCTCGATGCCAGCGTCCGCGGCGAGATCGGCGACTTCCGGGTGGTGGGGCCGGCGACCGTGACGCCTCCCCGCTGGGGTGGCGACTCGCTCCAGATCGACTTCCGCCACCTCGACCTGCACGCGCTCCGGGGCACCGGTCCGACTTCCGACCTCACCGGTGGCGTGTTGATCACCGGTACGATCGACACGCTGGTGGCGCCCGAAGGCTCAATTGCCGGGGCAATCGGGCCGGGTCGGTTCGACGCGTTCCGGATCGACACTGCGATGGCGCGGATCGCGGTGCGCGACAGCGTCCTCGTCGTCGACACCCTTGGTGTCGACTGGCGCGGTGGCCAGCTGGGGGCCGGGGGCTCGCTCGGATGGACGGCGCCGCATGAAGGGCAGATGGAGCTGACGGTACAGCTCGACAGCCTGCAGGGCCTCGACTCCCTGCTCGTGGCGAAACTGGGACTGGGGCCGGATTCTGCCGGAGCCGAGCTCGCCGGTCGCGGTCGGCTGGACTTTTCCCTCTCAGGGTCGCTCGACTCGCTCACGGCGTCCGGATTTGCCGACGCCTCCGATCTCACCTTTCGCGGCGGGCGGCTCCACTCGCTTTCCGCCACGTTCGGCTGGATGGGCGGCGCGCGCACCTCGCTGAGCTTCACCATGCTGGCCGACACCATCTCGTTCGGACGGCTGGTGACGAGCAACGTGCGGATCGGAACCGTCGGCTGGACCGACTCCCTGGAATGGTCGGGGTCGTTCGAGGGGGGCGAAGGGGCGGCGGTCGGCGCGCGCGGAAGTCATGTCGCCACGGGCGACACGCGGATCACGACGATTGACTCGATGTCGATGGCGCTGACCGGCCATCGCTGGAACTTGCTCGCCCCGGTGGTGGTGCGCTCGACCGACTCTGGGCAGTCGTTGTCGCCGGTCCGGCTCGAGACGGCGGACGGTTCCGGCGCGATCAACATGTCCGGGACTATCCCCGGCGACCTGCCGGGCAACCTCCGTCTCGACGCGTACGGTCTGGATCTTCGCGATGTCTCGGGACTCTTCCGGGGCGACACCACCGGCGTGTCCGGCTCCATCGGCGCCGACCTTGAAGTGGCAGGCACGCGCCTCTCGCCAGTCATCCAGGGGACCGCGTCCCTTGGTGATGCGGTGTTCGGCGACTTCCGCTCTCCCTTCATCCAGGGAATCCTGCACTACGAGAATCGTCGTCTCGAGGGGAACCTCTCCATCTGGAAGACCGGCCAGCGGATCCTTGGCATCGAGGTGGCGCTGCCCCTCGACCTGGCGCTGGCCGCCGTCCCGCGGCGTCAGATCGACGGCCCGCTGATGATTCGTGCGCGCGCCGACAGCCTCGACCTCGGGACGCTCGAGGCGTTTACGACCCGTGTCCGCAGCATGTCGGGAGTGATGAGCGCCGACGTCCGGGTGGCGGGCACCTGGGAGGCGCCGACCCTGGACGGGTTCCTCGATATCCGGAACGGGCGCGGCTCGGTGCCCAGCCTGGGTGTGCGATACTCGAGCATCGTGGGGTACGCCCGGTTCATGGGCGACTCGCTCGCCCTTGACTCCCTCCTGCTCCGCAGCGCTCCCAACGACGGGTCGCTGCGTGCCAGCGGCAGCGTTCGCTTCCGGCCGCTGACAAACCCGGTCCTCGACATTCGTTTGCTGGCGGCCGATTTCCTGGCGACCGACATCCGCGGCTTCCTGACGCTCAATGGCTCGGGCCGGATGCGCCTGACCGGCCCGTTCAGTTCACCGACGCTGACGGGCGGTGTGACCGCCAACAGCGGCGCCCTGTACTTTGCCGACCTCGTCTCGAAGGACGTGGTCGACCTCGACGATCCCGAGTTCCGTGACCTGCTCGACGCCCGGTTCCAGCGGATGCTGCAGCGCGGATACACGACCCGCAACCGGTTCATCGATTCGCTGCGGGTGGACAACCTCACCGTCCGGGTGGGCGACGCCTTCTGGCTTCGTTCCAACGAGGCGAACATCCAGCTCGGGGGCCAGGTCCGGGTGGACAAGCTCCGCCGCGAGTACCGGGTGGACGGGCGGATGGACGCGCTCCGGGGCAACTACACGCTGGTCATCGGGCCGGTGCGGCGCGACTTCAAGGTGCAGCAGGGGCAGGTGCGCTTCCTCGGCACGCCGGACCTGAACGCCGACCTCAACATCAAGGCCGAGCACACCGTGCGGCCCCTCGACGGGAGCCAGGATGTGCCCGTCATCGCCAACATCACCGGGACGCTGCTCGAGCCCAAGCTCGAGTTGACGTCCACGATCCTGCCGCCGATTTCCGAGACGAACCTGGTTTCCTATCTGATGTTCCGCCGGCCGGCCTCGACGCTGCAGACCACCGGGGGCGCGCCCGGCGATCAGCAACAGGCGCTGAACCTGGGGCTGGCCTATCTCTCGAGCGCCGTGACGAGCGAACTCCAGCGGGCGCTCGTGACCGACCTGCGGGTGCCGGTGGACTACATTGAACTGCGGCCTGGCACGGCCGGGGGCGCCTACGGCTCCTCGACCGCCACCCAGCTGGCCGCCGGGTGGCAGATCGGTCGCAAGACGTTCCTCACGTTCAGCGCCGGCATCTGCACGACCGGCGGCGCCACCAGCTACAAGAACATCGGGGCGAGCTTCGAGTATCGCTTTGCGCGTGGCTTTCGCTTCCTCGCGAGCTTCGAGCCGTCGGCGTCCTGCACCGCCGACCAGCAGACGGCGCCGCTCTCCACCAACGACAGGTACCAGGCCGGTCTCGACGTCCTCTGGGAGCAGGAGTTCTAGCGTGCCACGTGCCCTCGTCATCACCAACCCCGCCGCCGCGCGGACCAAGCCGAAGACCGTGCGCGACGTGCGCGACGTGTTGCGACGTGGCGGGTGGCACGCCGAGGTGGTGGCAACCGGGGGCACGGGCGACGCCCGCCGTCTGGCCGCCGAAGCGGTGGCGGCGGGCATGGACGCGGTGGCGGTGTTCGGCGGCGATGGCACGACGATGCAGGCCGCCTCGTCGCTGGTGGGGTCCGACGTTGCCCTGGCGCTCATCCCCGGTGGGACCGGCAATCTCCTCGCGGGTAACCTCCGCATCCCGTTCGTGGCGGGTCGGGCGGCCGAGGTGCTGGTCCGGGGCGTCTCGAAGCAGCTCGACCTCGGACGCCTCGACGACGCCACCGGCGTCCCGCATTACTTCGCGGTGGCGTGCGGGGCCGGATTCGATGCGCAGATCATGGCGGAGACCTCCAGCGCGCTGAAACAGCGCTGGGGCGTGGGCGCCTACATCGCAACCTCGCTGCGGCTGATCAGCCAGATGCGGAGCCATTGCTATCACATCCGGGTGGATGGGGTGGAGTACGAGGCGAATGCGGCGGTCGTGATGGTGGCCAACTGTGCCGAGGTGCTGCCGCCGATCCTCCGCTTTGGTGAGGGCGTCCGTCCCGATGACGGATTGCTGGACGTGGTCGTGCTGCGCGCGGACGGGCTGGCGGATGGGGTCCAGGCGATCTGGCACTTCCTCCGCCGCGCCGACGGACCCGAGTCCCGGGTCGGCCACGTGCGGGGGCGCGAGATACACATCGAAACCGACGCGGTGGTCCCGGTGGAACTCGACGGCGACCTCGGCGGACAGACGCCGTTCACGGCGACGGTGGTCCCCGGCGCGATTCGCGTCATGGTGCCGGCGCCCGCATGAGCCGCCCCTATCGCGGCGGATCGCTGCCGGTCGAGGTGCTGGCCGCCATCGCCGAGGCGACGGCGCGCCTGCTGCCGCCGGAGGCCCTCTATGAGGTGCTGCGGGAGCAGGTCGCCAGCCTCGTGGACTGCGATGCGTTCTACGTGGCGCTCTACGAACCTGCCGCCGAGCGCCTCCGATTCGTGGCGCACACCGATCGCGGGGAGCGCCTGCCTCCCTCGGAGGCGCCCCTCGGCCGGGGGCCGACCAGCTGGGTGGTGCGTCACCGGCGAGTGCTTGCGCTCGGGCGCCCCGAGGCCATGGAAGCCACGCGGGGCAATGCATTCGGATCCGCCGAGCCGAGTCAATCGGCCGTGCATGCCCCCATGATGCTGGGCGACCGCGTGATCGGGGTGCTGTCCACGCAATCGTACCGCGCCGATGCGTACGACGACGACGCCGTCCACGTGGTGGCCGCGGTGGCGGCACACGCGGCCATCGCCATCCAGGCGACGCGCACCGTCGACAGCACCCGGGCCGCGGAGGCCATGGCGGTGGCCACGATCGCCGGCAGCGAGGCGCTCCGCGCCCTGGCCCACGACCTCTCCACCCTCGGCACCCTCGACGCGATGGTCGAACGTGGGCTGCAGGCGGCGCTCACCATCGGGCAGGCGGCCGGGGCGATGATCGCCGGACGGCCGGGCGAGCAGTTGCCGGGGTTGGTCGTGCTCGGCGCCCTCGGGCGGGAGGCGCGCCTCTACCGGGTCGGCGACGTCCTCGGCGAGCGTGATCCGCAGGTGGCCGTCTCCCGCAGCGGCGAGCTCCGCTCGAGCGAGGACCTCGAAGGTGAGCCGGAAGCGGCGCCGGACCCGCGGCGGCCGCGCCCACACCGGCCCGGAGCGATGGTCCCGATGCGGTTCGGTTCCGTGGTCACGGGGGTCCTCACGGTGTCGGGACCCGACGGGGCATGGTCCATCCCATCGCCCGATGCGCTTCTGCTGCTTCAGGCGGTGGGCGACCAGGTTGCGGCGGCCATCAGCGGATTGCGGCTCCGGGGCGAACTCCTGACGCGCCTCGACCAGATTGACGCGCTTGGGCGGGTGGCCCATGCGCTGACCGGCGTGGAAGACGCCGACCGCACGACGCACTTCCTGGTGGAAGAGGGGATGCGAGTCTTCAACGCGGAACGCACCGCCGTCTTCCTCCTCGACAGGAAAGCGCGGACGGCGTCCTGCCTCGCTCGCATCAACCTCTCCGCGGAGTATGCCCAGGCGCTCGAGCGGCAGTTCCATGCCCTGCCGGCCGCGTCGACCCTCCTCGACGGGCGGCCCGTCTTTGTGGAGCACGCCCGGAGCGACTTCGCCTCGCCCATGGCGGCGGCGGTGCAGGCGGAGGGGTACGCGTCGGTGGCCTTCCTTCCACTGGTCTTTGCCGACGAGACGATCGGGGTACTGGCCTTCTTTCACGATCGGCCCCGGGAATACCTGTCGGAGGAACGCCGCCTGGCGGTGGCGTTTGCGGACCAGGCGGCGCTGGCCATTGGCAAGAGCCGCCTCTTCGACCTGGTCAGCCGCAGCCGGCGAGAGTGGGAGACGGCCTTTGACGCCGCCGCCACCGGGCTCGCCATCCTCGACGCACAGGGCCAGATCGCGCGGGCCAACCGGTTTGTCGCCGACCTGGCCGGTGTGGCCGTGACGGAGATTGTCGGGCGGTCGTTTCACGGGCTCTTTGTCGAGGGCGACGAAGCGCGGGAAGATCCCGTCGCGCTCTCGGCGAAGACGGGCTCGGGGGTGACCACCCTGCTGGAGTCGGCGGACGGCCGGTCGCTGGTGGTGACGGCCACGCCACTCCCCGAGGGGGGGCATGTGGTGGCGGTGGATGACGTGAGCCAGGTGCTGCGGTTGGAGCAGCGCTTCCGCCTCGTGGTCGAAGCGGCCCACGACGCCATCGTTCTTGCGGACGGGCAGGGAAACGTGCGGTTCGCCAACGCCGCCGCGGCCGACTTGTTCGGGAGTTCCGCCGAGGAGCTTAAGGGCCGCCTGCTGGCCGGGCTGATCCCGGGCGAGCCCCAGGGCGGAACGGGCTCGCGTCGGTTCGAGTCGTGCATTGTGCGGCCGGACGGCGGGGCCCGGTTGCTGTCGGTCTCGCTCGCGCCGCTGGGGACCGCGGAAGGCGAAGGGGGGTCGGTGGCGCTGATGCGCGATGTCACCCGCGAGCGGGTGGCGACCGACGAGCTCCGCCGTTCCGAAATGCGGTATCGGGCATTGTTCGCCACCGTTCCGGTCGCCATCTTCACGCTGGACGAGGCAGGGGTCCTGCGTTCGGTCAATCCCGCGGCGCGGGCACTCGGCGGGTTCGAGGACGAGGCGCCCCGCCTTGAGGACTTCGTGGTGCCGGCGGAATCCGGGTACGTTGACAGGCAACTGGCAAAGGTGCGCGGGGGCGAGCCCCGGGAATTCGTCATGCACCTCCGGCGGCCCGACGGGACGGTCCGGGAGGCGGAGGTCGTGGCGGTGCCGGCGGCCGGTGAGGAGGCCGGCGCGCCCCTGGTGCTCGCCATCGCCCGCGACGTGACCGACGAACAGCGGCTGCGGGAACAACTCGGGCATACCGAAAAGCTGGCGGCGCTGGGGCGCCTGGTGAGCGGCGTGGCGCACGAGTTGAACAACCCCCTGGCCGGGATCAGCGCGCTGGCGCAGGCGCTCATTCTCGATGAGCCGCTCGACGACGGGAGCCAGCGGGTGGTAGAGAGCATCCGGGTTGAGGCGACGCGCGCGGCCCAGATCGTGACCGACCTCCTGGCGTTCGCCCGGCAGCGGCCACTCCGCCGGGCTGAGGTGGACCTGGGCGCACTGGTCCGGGATGTGATCGATACCAATGGCGAACGGATCGGCCGGTGGGCACTCGAGTGTGCGCCGGACCTGCCCGCCGCCCACGCCGACCCCGACCAGATCCGGCAGGTGGTGCTGAACCTGCTGTCCAACGGGGCGCACGCGATGCGCGCCACGGGAGCGAGCGGGACAGTGCGCGTCTGGGCCGACGGCCCCCTCCTGCTGCTTGAGGTCCTCGATGACGGGCCGGGTATTCCGCCGGACGTGATGGCGCGTATCTTCGAACCATTCTTCACGACCAAGCCGGCCGGGGAGGGCACCGGGCTCGGGCTCTCGATTTCCCACGGGATCATCCGTGCCCACGGCGGCGACATCCGCGCCGAGAACCGTCCGGGAGGCGGGGCGCGCTTCTGGTTCGAACTCCCGCGGCATCCTGGCCGCGGTGCGAGGTGAGACGATGATCGGTTCCGTACTACTGATCGATGACGACACGGACGTGCTGCGCGCCATCGGCAACTACTTCGAGCAGCTCGGCTGGGAGGTCACCCGCGAACTCAGCGGGGAGGCCGGGCTCGCCACGTTCGATCGCCTGCACCCCGACGTCGTGATGCTCGACCTTCATCTCCCGGGGATGGACGGCCTCGAGGTGCTCGAGAAGCTCCGGGAACGCGACGCCGGCGTCATTCTCCTGACCGGCAACAGCGACGTCCCCACCGCGGTGCGGGCCATGCAGCTCGGCGCCGAGAACTTCCTGTCCAAGCCGGTGGACATGACGCACCTGTCGGCCGCGGCCGCGCGGGTGGCGGACAAGGCGCGGCTCCGCCGCGTCAACGAGGCGCTAGTCAACCATGGCGGCGCGGGGCACGGGCTCGACTCCCTCGGCGGCTCGGCCACGATGAAGGCCTTCGCCCACCAGATTTCGCTCCTCGCGCAGAGCGAGCGGACCACCGTGCTCCTCCTTGGGGAGAGCGGCAGCGGCAAGGGGTGGGTCGCACGGATGATCCACAACCTCGGCCCCCGGGCACGGATGCCGTTCGTGGAGGTCAACTGCGCCGGCCTGAGTGCCACCTTCCTCGACTCCGAACTGTTCGGGCACGAGAAGGGGGCGTTCACCGACGCGAAGGACCGCAAGCAGGGGCTCTTCGAAATCGCCGACCGCGGCACGATCTTTCTCGACGAAATCGGGGACCTGTCGCTGGAGCTCCAGCCCAAGCTGCTGAAGGTGCTGGAGACGAAGACCTTCCGCCGGCTGGGCGGCACGCGGGAAATCTCGGTGGATGTCCGGTTGATCGCCGCCACGAACAAGGATCTGTCGGCGGAAGTGGAGGCGGGCCGGTTCCGCGAGGACCTCTACTATCGCCTCAGCGTGATGCCCGTGCGGCTGCCGGCGGTCCGGGAACGCTCGCGGGACGATCGCCTGGCGCTGATCACGCGGATCTTCAACGACCTCCGCACGGAGCTCCCCGATGGTCCGCCGGAAATCGGCGCGGAGGCTCTCGAGCGGCTGCTGGGCTATGGCTGGCCCGGCAACGTGCGCGAGATGCGGAACGTGCTCGAGCGTGCCCTGATCCTCGGCCGGGGACAGGCGGGAATCGGCGTCGAGCACCTGCCAGGCGAATTCCGCGCCCGGCCGGGACCGGGCGACCGACGGCACACCCCGCTGGCCCTCGAGGAGCTGGAGCGGCAGCACATTGAGCGAACCCTCCGGCACCATGGAGGCAATCGCACGCGCTCAGCCCTGGAGCTGGGCATTTCGCGCGCAACGCTGATCAACAAGATCAAACGCTGGAACCTGGACATCTGAGCGGAGGCCGCATGGCGGAAATCCACGAACACGACGCGATGCAGTGCCGCGCCTGCGGCCGGGAGGAGCGTGCGTCCGAGGGGTATCCCTGCATCGATTGCGGCACCTTCATCTGCCTCATCTGCGCGTTCCGGGGCGTGGAACGCTGCGCCCCCTGCCAGGCGAAGCACGCCAAGGCCAGCCCGGCGTGAACTCTGTCATTGCGCACGCCGCGGTGGCTCCCGTGTTCCGGGAGGCGTCACTGCGGACCGAGCAGGTCACGCAACTGGTGATGGGTGAAACGGCCGACCTGCTCGAGACCACCGGTACCTGGTACCGGATCCGGACCGCCGTGGACCACTACGAAGGGTGGGTCCACCGGGGATACATCCGCGACGTGACCGCGGAGGAGGCGGTCCGGTGGCGGGAGGAGGCCACGGGGTGGTCAACGGGCGCGGAGATCGAGACGACGGCGGGCCGTCGGCGAGTTCCGGTGCGTGCCCGCGCAGTACTGGAGCACGGCCGGATTCGCCTGCCCGACGGCACCAGCGGCTCGCTGACGCAGGGGCACATGCTGCCCGCCGATGAACTCCGGCGCTTGGCGCGGACCGTGCCGGCCGAACAGTGGGCGCTGGAGACGTTCTCCGGCGCGCCGTACCAGTGGGGTGGACTCACCGAGTGCGGCGTCGACTGTTCGGGACTGGTGCAGACCACCTTCGCGGCGCGCGGGGTACCGCTGCCGCGCGATTCGTCGGCGCAGGCGCTGGTCGGCGCGGAGGTGGCACGCGACGCGATCGCCCCTGGAGACCTGCTCTTCTTCAGCGAGAACGGCCGGAGCGTGACCCACGTGGCCTTTGCCGCCGAGGACGACACGCTGGTCCACTCGACCGTGTCGTGCGGCGGTGTGCTCCGGGAGTCGTGGGCCCCGGGGCATCGGGCGGCGCACCTCCGGGAGTTGTTCGTGACCGCCCGTCGTGTTCCGGGAGCCGCCGCCTCCGAATGACTCGCCTTCTCGTCCTCTTCGACATCGACGGCACACTCTTGCTTACCCCCGGCGCGGGCCGGCGGGCGATCACCGCGGCCCTGGCCGACCGGATGATCGATGCCCGGGTGTGGGAGGAGATCCGGTTCGACGGCAAGACCGATCCGCAGATCGTACGCGAAATGCTCGAGGCGGCGGGCGATGCCTCGGCGGGCGATCCCCTGGCCGTGACGGAGATCCTGGAACGCTACCTGGTGCTCCTCGAGGCGGAACTGGCCCGCACGCCGGGACGGACGCGCGTCCTTCCCGGCGTGTCCATGCTGCTGGACCGGCTCGAGGCCGAGGAAGACGTCGTGCTCGGATTGCTGACCGGCAACATCGCGCCGGGCGCCGGGTTGAAGTTGCGCTCCGGTGGACTCGACCCCACTCGCTTCCGGGTCGGCGCATACGGTTCCGATTCCTCCCACCGCCCCGACCTGCCGGCCATCGCCGCCGAGCGCGCCGCACCGATCTTCGGGCGGGTGCCTGAAGGCGAGACGGTGATCATCGTCGGCGACACGCCCGCCGATGTCACCTGCGGTCGCGCGATCGGCGCCCGCGCGGTGGCGGTGGCCACCGGGAGCTATGCCGTATCCGAGCTCCGCGACGCCGGCGCGCGTGTTGCCTTCGAGGACCTGTCCGATACCGACGCCGTCCTGGAGGCCATCCTCCGATGAGTACCGTTTCCGGGGCACACCCGGAGCTGGAACTGAAGGCGGTGGTGCCGGATCCCGCGCTGCTGCGGCGTCACCTGGTGGAGTCGGGGGCCGAGTCCACGTTCCGGGGGTTGATGGAAGACCGGAACTTCGATCGGGACGGCGCCCTGCGGGAGCGTGACGAAGTCCTCCGCATCCGGACCTGGAAACCGGAGGGAGCGCCGGCCCGCACGCAGATGGCATGGAAGGGAGCGACGCGGCGATCGCCGGAAGGATACAAGCTGCGTGACGAGCTGGAGTGCGCAATCGAGGGGGACGGTGGGATTGCGGCAGGGATCCTGACCGCGCTGGGCTATCGCGTCACCAAGTCGGTGGACCGCTTCGTCGAGGTCTACCGGGTGCACGGCGCCGAGGTGCGGCTCGAGTGGTATCCGCAGATGGATGTGCTGGTGGAAGTAGAGGGGACGGCGGCGGCCATCGAAGCGGCGCTGGGGGTGACGGGCCTGCCGCGTGTGGCGTTTGAACCGGAGCCGCTGGTCGAGTTTGTCCGTCGCTATGAGGAGCGATCCGGGGAGCGGGCGGCGCTGGCCGTGGCCGACCTGAAGGGAGGGCGACCGCTGTGGGATCGTCGGTGACACGGGGACCCTCGCTGCCGGAGCTCGGGCCGGCGATGGGCCGGCTGGTGCATCCCGCTGCCGCGGGTGGCACCGAAGCGCTGCTCGCGACGGTGCGCATCGCGCTGGTGACGCGCCTGCTTGACGCCGCGGGGAGAGCTCGCGCCTCGCTGGCCTCGGGAGACCAGTCGGCGGCCCGCGAAGCGCTGGCGCCGGCGGTGTGGGCCGCATCCTGGGACCAGGCCGCGGAGGAAGCGGCCGCGGTCGTGATCGGGAAGCTGGAGGCCCGGATCACCTCGGCCGCGGTGGCGGCCCGGATGCCGGCGTGGCGACTGGAGCGGCACCGCGTCACCCCGGCGGAGCATCGCGCAATCCACGCCCGGCTGGGTGCCGGGGCGGGGGCGTTGCTCCGGGCCTCCGCGGAACTCGAGCATGTCTCGGATGCACAGTGGGGGGAGCAGGTGCTCGCCACCGCGAGGCGGGTGGAGAGCGCCTGGGCGGCGTTGATCACCGCGGCGGACCGTGAGTTGGCGGAGTGGGAACCGGATATTGAACTGGTGGCCGCCTGGCGCCGTGCCCGCTGGCCCCTCTGGACGGCGACCGGTGTGGTGCTCGCCGTGGCGCTCTGGGCCGGACTCCTCCTCGGCGGGTATCTCCCTGTTCCGGAACTGCTCCGGCCGATCGTCGAGACGCTCTGGGGACAGCTGTGAGCGTCATCGGGGTCGGGATGGATGTGGTGGAAGTCGAGCGCGCCCGGCACATTCTCTCGCGGCACGGGGAGCGGGCGCTCGGCCGCTTCCTGCTGGAGGGCGAGCGGGAATACGTCCTGCGGCAACCCGACCCGGCGCCCCACTTTGCGGTCCGCGTGGCCGCCAAGGAGGCGGCCTACAAAGCGCTGCAGTCGTTGCCGGGGATGCGGGCGGTCGGCTGGCACGACCTGGAAGTGTCACGGGAATCCGATGGACGGCCTCGACTCACGCTGCACGGCATCGCCACCGAAGTGCCTGCCGAATACTCGCTGCTCCTGTCGCTGACCCATACGCATGGGGTCGCAGGGGCGGTCGTTGTTCTCTCCCGGAACCAGCCCTAGCTAATCCGACTAACGCGGCATAGTTTCCAGCTTCGCCGACCAAACGACTTGATAATGATTCTCATTCCTGTACTGACATCTGTCTTCCTCCTCGCCGCTCCCCAGCAGGGGGTGCAGTCGCCGGCCGGCGGAGAAGATCTGGCGCCGATCGTCCAGCGCATCGCCTCGACGGTGCAGCTCGCGGCGCAGGAATATCGCATCGGGGTCTCGGGGGGCAGGGTCGTTTCGCCCGCCGAGGTGGAGGAAGCCCACCTCTTCCTGGCCGAGGCCCGCCGGACAGCCGAGCGACTCCCCCCGGAGTCCTCGACTTCGACCATTGCTGCCATTGACCAGCTGATCGCCGCCGTGAGCCGGACCGCGGATCCCGATACGGTCGCCGTGGTGGCCCGCGGGCTCACCAGTGGCCTGGCTGATCGCTATCGCGTCGATGTGGACCAGGTGCCGGGCACCGCGCCCTCGCTCGCGCGGGGGGCGCAGGTGTACCAGGAGCAGTGCGCCAGTTGCCACGGCCTCACCGGGAGCGGCGATGGGCAGGAGGGACTCGGCCTTACCCCGCCTCCGTCGGCGTTGCGGGATGGCGCGCGGCTCGTGAACGTCTCCCCGCTCGACTTCTACCGGCGCATCACCATCGGCGTGTCGGGCACCGCGATGCCGGCGTTCGAGACCCGGCTGAGCACCGCCGACCGCTGGGCTGCCGCCGCCTATGCCACCCTCCTCCGGTATCCCGCTCCCTCGGGTGATGTGCCGGCGGGACTGCGCACCTTCAGCACCACGGCCAGGATGTCGGACGCGCAGATCGCCGAGGCGCTCGGTGCCCCCGTTGGCGCGGCGGCCCCGGCTATCGCCGCAGTCCGGAGCTTCCAGGTGCAGGAGTCGGGGGTGCACGCGGAAGAGGTCCTTGCCGAGGTCAACGTCCGGCTCGACTCGGTGCTTACCCTGGCCGCCGCAGGCCAGAGCGAGGCCGCCAGTGCCGAGGCATTCGAGGCCTATCTCACCTTCGAGCAGGTGGAGTCGGGACTCCGTGCCATCGATCCCTCGCTCGCGGGACAACTCGAGGCGGGGTTCGCCACGCTGCGTGGCCGCGCGGGTGGCGGCGCCACCTCCGCCGAACTGGACGCCCTGCATGACGACCTGGTCAGCGGGCTGGCCCGCGCCGAACGGATTCTCGGCACGCCGATGACGCCGTCCGACCTCTTCGTCCAGTCGTTCGTCATCCTGCTGCGGGAGGGACTGGAGGCCATCCTGCTGATCGGAGCGCTGATCGCGTTCCTGATGAAGACCGGCAACGCCCGGCGCCGGCGCGACATTCACATCGGCGTCGGTGCCGCGGTGGTCGTGAGCCTCCTGACGGCGGTGGCGTTCGAAACCATCTTCCGTTTCTCGCCCGCCAGCCAGGAGGTGCTCGAGGGGATCACGATGCTGGTGGCGACAGTCGCCCTTTTCTACGTGAGCTACTGGCTGCTGTCGAAGATGGAAGTGGCGAAGTGGAACCGGTTCGTGAAGGGGAAGGTGCAGGACGCGCTGGTCTCGGGCTCGATGTTCGCGCTGCCGTCGGTCGCCTTCCTGGCAGTCTATCGGGAAGGGGTGGAGACGGTCCTCTTCTACAAGGCGCTGCTGGTGGCGGGGCCGACGTCGGGGGCCGTGTGGCCGGTGCTCCTCGGCATCCTCGCGGCGTCGGTCGTCCTCGCCATCGTCTACGTGATGATCAACCGGTTCGGCGTCAAGCTGCCGCTCAAACCGTTCTTCGGCGTGACGAGCGCCTTCCTCTACTACATGGCCTTCGTGTTCCTGGGGAAGGGCATTGCGGAACTGCAGGGGGGTGGGGTGGTACCGATCACGGTGGTGCCGTGGGCCCCGCAGATCGAGCGGCTCGGCATCTACCGGACAGTGGAATCGCTTACGGCGCAGGGCATCCTGGCGCTGCTCTTTGTCGGCGCACTCATCTGGACCTTCTACCTCGAGCCGCGCAGGCTGCGGGTCACCCAGGAGCTGGTTCCCGAGCCGCTGCCCCCTGATCAAGCGGCCGCCCCTGAGCCGCCTGCGATGGTTGCCAGCCTTTCGGTGCCCTTCGAATTGGACTTGCTCCGCTCGCTCGAGCGGATGGACGCCGACCTGGCGGAGTTGCGCGCGGAGGTGGAGCGCCTGAAGGCGCGCCTGCACGCAAGGCGGTAGTCGAGCGTCTTCGGTCGCTCAGGCACAAATGCAAACGGCCCGCCGATGTCGGCGGGCCGTTCGCGTATGAGAGGTGGTAGATCGCCCCCTGAGTTATACGGAGACGGGCGGATGTGCCCGCTCCAACCCTTCTTCGACCTACCACTTTCTTCCGGGGCAGCATTCACCCCTTGCTGGTCGATAACTAAAGCACCGTTCGTGCCACATTGTACAAATCGGTAACCTGTTGAAGCGTAATAAGTTGGCTTATTGCTTCGAGCCGCTGAAAAGGGCCGAAATCGTCAAAAAAGTCGACGATTTCAGCCCTCTTTTCTCAAGCTTTGTGATCTGAGTCACTTACGGTGCTGTCGAGTTACTTGACAGACCGGGTCGGTGTCATGGAAAGGTACTCCCCTGGCGGAGCCTCCCCGGCCCCCCGGAGTCGAGCGAACACGGCGGCCCCCACGAGGACGATGGCGACGCTTGTTACCTGTGCTGCCGTGAAACCAGCGAAGAACCGGTCATCCTTGGCGCGCAGGATCTCGATGAAGAACCGCTCCACGCCGGCCATCATCAGGTAGAGGCCGAGGAGGGTCCCCGTTCCCCAGTCCTTGGTGCGCAGCTTCCACAGGATCATGAATGCGATGAGCATCAACCCGGTCTCGTAGAGCTGGGTTGGGTGGACTGCCAGCACGGTCGTCGGGTCGAGTCCGGGTGGAACGGAGACGCCGAACGCGGCGAGGTTGCCCGCGGTCGACGGCGGCAGGCCCTGCGGGAATGCCACCGCCCAGGGGAGGTTGGTCGGGCCGCCGTAGTCGTCGCCCACGAGGAAGCACCCGACCCGGCCAATGGCGTACGAGGCCGCGAGCGCGGGGGCGGTAATGTGCAGGGTCCACCGCGCGGGGACGCGGAGGCGCCATCCGTTGGCGAGGACAGCCACGACGCCGCCGAGGAAGCCGCCATACCAGACCAGGCCACCGCGCGAGAAGAGCGCGCCGGGATCCTGCGTCAGGGCCACGTACCAGAGTTTGGCGCCGAGGACGCCGCCGATGAGCGCCGCCATCACGATGTCGGAGGCGTAGTTCCGGTTGAGTCCCCGGCGCTCGAGTTCGAGGCCGATGAGCCAGCCGCCGACCAGGAAGCCGACCATCATCATGATCCCGTAGCCCGTGACCTGCAGTGGGCCGAGATTGATGTTGAACGGGTAGACAGGCATCGATGCTCCGGTTCAGGCGGCGGTTGTGAAGAGTCCGGGAAGGGGCAGGCTGTCGCTCGGCTCCAGCCCGGGCCCGCTGCGTTCGCCGCGGGCGAGCCGCCACGCGCCGGCGGCCGCGATCATGGCGGCGTTGTCGGTGTTGAGGCGCGGCGAGGCGACAGCCAAACGCACCCGGGTGCCCAGTCGTTCCCGCAGCCGGAGGGCCAGCGCCCGGTTGCAGGCCACCCCCCCGCCGATCATGGCGAGCGGATACCCCAGTTCCTCGACGGCAGCGGCGGTCTTCTGCACCAGGACGTCCAGCGCCGCATCCTGGAATCCGCGGGCCAGGTCGGCTCGTTCGGCGTCGAGGTCGGTGCTCTGACGCACCGCCCGGAGCACCGCGGTCTTGAGTCCGCTGAACGAGAAATTCCAGCGATTGGGTCCGTCGCCCTTCAGGTCGCGGAGCAGCGGGCGGGGAAACACGAACTTCCCGGCTGTTCCGGTCGCCGCCAGGCGTTCGAGCGGGGCGCCGCCGGGATACCCGAGGCCGAGGAGGGTGGCCACCTTGTCGAACGCCTCGCCTGCCGCGTCGTCGAGCGTCTGGCCGAGCAGGCGGTACTCTCCCCACGCCGGGACATCGAGCAGGAGGGTGTGGCCGCCGCTCACGAGGAGCGCCACGAAGGGCGGGGCGAAGTCGGCGTCTTCCAGCGCCGGTGCAAAAAGGTGCCCCTCCATGTGGTGCACGCCGATGAGCGGCTTGCCGGTCGACCAGGCGAGCGTCTTCCCGTACATCAGTCCCACCAGGAGCGCGCCGACGAGCCCGGGTCCCGACGTCACGGCAATCGCGTCGATGTCGTCGAGGGTGGCACCGGCCTCGCCGAGCGCCCGGTCCACCACGGGAGCGATGGCGGTGAGGTGGGCGCGGCTCGCGAGTTCGGGCACCACGCCGCCGAACACCGTGTGCACGTCTTGCGAGAGGATCACGACGCTCTCGAGCGCCGGGCGCCCCTGCTCCAGCCGGACGACCGCGGCAGATGTCTCGTCGCAGGACGACTCGATGCCGAGGACGCGCATCGGGTGGGTCAGCTCTGCTGGTCGAGCAGCCGCTCGATCAGGTCCCGGTTGGCCTTGGAGCTCCAGTCGTGCGTGCCGATGATCCGCTTGATGATCACGCCGTTGTGGTCGAGCAGGAAACTCTCTGGCACGCCCGTGGTCTGGTAGATGCGCTGGATCTCCCCGCTCCGGTCGAGCAGGAGGTCGAAGGTCAGGCCCAGTTCGGTCCCGAAGGCGAGCACGCCGGCCGGGTCGCCATCGTCGATGCTGACGGCGGCCACCTTGAAACCGCGGGGTGCAAGATCCTTGTAGGCGGCCTCCATGGCGGGCATCTCTTCCCGGCATGGGGCGCACCACGTGGCCCAGATATTCACCAGCGTGACCTGCCCGGCGTACTTCTCGCGAAGCGAAACGGTGTCGTTGGTCGCGAGATCCAGGACCCGGAAGTCCGGGGCCTTCTTGTTGACCGCGACGCCGTAGTTGTCCGGGCTGTTCTTCACGAGCGCCACGGCCCCGACGACCATCGCGATGACGATTGCGCCGACGACCATCCACTGCTTGGACATGATTGTGCTCTTCCTCAGGCCCGTGCCATGCACAGGCGATGGAGTTCATTGACGGCGCCGCCCAAAAAGGCGGCGCCGAAGATGGCGGTGCCCGCCACAAAGGTGTCCGCGCCGGCGGCGTGCGCCTGCGCGATGGTCTTGGGCGTGATCCCGCCATCGACCTCGAGGCGGGCGCCCGACCTCCGGGCATCAAGCAGTGCGCGGACGCGACGAATCTTGTCGGTGGCGGCCGGGATGTACGACTGCCCGCCGAATCCGGGGTTCACCGACATCACCAGCACCAGGTCGAGGTCGGCCACGACTTCCTCGATGAGCGCGAGCGGCGTCGAGGGATTGAGCGCCAGCCCCGCCGCCATCCCGTGGGCGCGCACGGTGGCCAGGTGTCGCTGCACATGCACCGTCGCTTCGGGATGAAAGGTGAACACGTTCGCGCCGGCGGCGGCGTACTCCTCGATATACTGCTCCGGCCGCTCGACCATCAGGTGGACATCAATCGGACAGTCGGTGATCCGGCGGATCGCCCGGATCATCGGCGCCCCAAAGGTGAGGTTCGGCACGAAGTGGCCGTCCATCACATCCACGTGCATCCATTCGGCGCCGCCCGCGAGGGCCTTCTCCACCTGCTCCGGGAGGCGCGCGAGGTCGGCGCTGAGCACGCTGGGTGCGATGATCGGGTTCACGGGGTCCTCTCCAGGGTCAGGTCCACTCTGCTCCGCCGGGGGAGGCGCACGCCGGGGGAGGGTCGCTGTTCCAGCACCACACCGGGCCGCGACCCGGGCCGGCTCTCATACCGGACGTAGCCGACCAGCAGGCCCAGCGCCTCCAGGCGTTCGGCGGCCTGGTCGCGGTTCAGGCCCCGGAGGGTCGGCACCTGAATATCGGCGGGCCCGCGGCTCACGACCAGCGTCACATCTTCACCCGGCCGGCGGACCACCCCCAGCCCCGGCCGTGTGGCCAGCACGGTGCCCGGGACGGTAAGGGAGGCCACCGAGTCGATGGAACCCACCCGGAAGCCCGCCTCGCGCAGGACGGAGATGGCCAGGTCCAGGTCGAGGTTCACCACATCGGGCACCACGGACGCTTCCGGCCCGGTGCTTACTGTCAGGCGGACCACAGCGGAGGGAGGCAGCTGCATATCGGGCGGTGGATCCTGCCAGACGACGACACCGCCGAGCGCCGTGGGATGCGGCACCTCCGATTCACGGCGCACCCGAAATCCCGCCGCCTGAAGCGTCTTCTCCGCCGAGGTGTAGGGCTGGCCGATCACGCTGGGGACCAGATTGCCGGTGTCCGAGATCGGCGCCGGAAAGAGCACCACGGCAGCCAGGAGGTAGCCCAGCAGGGAGGCGCCCCCGAGAACAGCCAGCCAGGTGAGGAAGCGCCGGCTGACCAAGGGTGTGGACGCTGGAGTATGCCGCCGAACCTTCACGAAGCCCGCCGGAGCCGCGCCGCGAAGGCGCCGTCGGTGCCATGTCGATGCGGCAGGAGTGTCAGGTCTCCCGCCTCCGACAGGCATTCTTCGGGGACTGTCCGTGATGGTTCGCGCTGAAATTCGGGGTGTGCTGCAAGGAAGCGTGCCACCTGCTCCTCATTCTCTTCCGGTTCGAGGGAACATGTGGCGTAAACTAACAGCCCGCCCGGTCGCACCGCCCCCGCGGCACCCTCGAGCAGGTCGGCCTGCGTCCTGGCCAGTTCCCGCAAGGCCTCCGAGGTGACCCGCAGGCGTGCGTCAGGGTGCCGCGCGAAGGTGCCGGTGCCGAGGCAGGGGGCGTCGAGCAGGACGCCATCGAGAGGGCGTGTCGGGGGGGAGGCCGCGTCGGCGATGACCAGAAATTCCCGTCCCGATCCCGACCGCCGCAGGTTCTCGCCGAGGCGGGTGGAGCGCCGCCGGCTTCGCTCAGCCGCCACCAGCATGCCGGCCGTGCGACCCAGTGCGATCGCCTTGCCGCCCGGGGCCGCGCAGGCGTCGAGCACCCGGCCGCCGCTGGGAAAGTCCGCGAACCGCGCCACCAGCGCCTGCGCCGCGTCCTGTACGAAGAAGGCGCCATCGGCGTATCCAGGGAGCTCGCCTGGCCGGGTGGTTTCCACCACGAGTCCCGCGCCGAACGGGGCGGCGTCATTCGCCACACCCGCGGCGTCGAGGCGTTCACGCAGCGTGGTGAGGTCCTCCCGTGCCGCCTGCAGCACCAGCGGCGGGCGCCCGTTGTTCCAGCGGAGCAGCGCCTCGGTGTCCGCGGCGCCGAAGCGTGCGACCCAGCCGGCCACCAGCCATTCCGGGTGGCTGTGCGCGCGCGCGAGCGAGGCGACCGGATCGGCGGAGGCGACGGCCGGTGCCGGCGTTGCTTCCCGGCCGAGACGCCGGAGCACCGCGTTGACGAAACCCGCTGGGGCCTTGCCGGCGATTTCCCGCGCGAGGTCGACGGAGGTGCTAACCGCCGCGTGGGGCGGGACCCGGTCGAGGTGGATCAGCTGATAGGCGCCGACGCGGAGCAGGTCGCGGAGGGGAGGGGAGACGGAGTCCCAGCCGAGCCTGATGAGGCGGGCGAGGCGGTCGTCGAGGGAGTCCTGGGTGCGGAGCACACCGCCCGCGAGTTCGTGGGCGAGCCGGCGATCGGCGTCACCCAGCCCTTCAATGGCGCCGCTCAGGGCGGCATCGAAGGGCCGGCCGTCGCGCACGTCGCGGAGAATCGTGAGGGCGGCGCGCCGCGCGTCGACGCCGACGGGCTCGGTCAGCGCAGCATCCCCGAGGTCGGACTGGAGGGGACGGCGGTCTCGCGGCGGGGCATCCGCCCGGCCCGCCAGGCGGCGCGCCCCGCCTCAACCGCGTGGCGCATGGCCCACGCCATGAGCACCGGATCGGCGGCCTCGGCGAGCGCCGTGTTCATCAGGATCCCGTCCACGCCCTGTTCCATGGTGAGGCAGGCATCGCTCGCCGTTCCGACGCCGGCGTCCACGATGACCGGCACCGTGAGCCGGCGCTTGATGGTGCGGATGGAGTAGGGGTTCAGCAGTCCGAGCCCGCTCCCGATCGGCGACGCGAGGGGCATGACGGCGGCACAGCCCGCCTCCTCGAGCCGGAGGGCGGTGATGAGGTCGTCGTTGGTGTAGGCGAGGACCTTGAAGCCCTCCTTCACCAGGGTCCGGGTGGCGGCGAGGAGCCCGTCGGTATCGGGGAGGAGGGTCTCCTTGTCCCCGATCACCTCGAGCTTGATGAACTCGTTGAACCCCGCCTCGCGCGCCAGCCTCGCGTACCGGACCGCCTCGTCGGCGGTGTAACAGCCGGCGGTGTTGGCCAGGAGGAAGTATCGGTCGGCGGGGAGGTGGTAGAGCACGCCCTCTTCCTTGGTGCGGTCGAGGTCCACGCGCCGCACCGCGACCGTCACGACGTGGGCGCCGGAGGCCTCGATGGCACGTGCCGTCTGGAGGTTGTCGCGGTACTTGCCGGTACCAACCAGCAGGCGGGAGCGGAAACGCTGGCCACCGATTTCCAGGGGCGCGTCGGGAGTGTCACTGGGCGGGGTTGCGAGGATGTCTGTCATGCGGGGAAAGATAACGGCGTGGCGGCTACCCGCCTCCGACGAAATGGACCAGCTCGATCACGTCGCCGTCGGCCACCGGGGTGTCGGCCAGGCTGGGGCGGCGGATGATGACGCGGTTCTGCTCGACCACCACGGCGCGCGGGTCGAGTCCGAGGTGTTCGAGGAGGCCGGCGAGGGAGATCGGCGCCGGTACTGCACGCTCGTCGCCGTTGACGGTAATGGTGAGTTCGGTCATGCTCCGCTGCTCCACGGGGTCAGCAGTTCCATTGCGGCGGCATACGCATCGGGCACGTGCCAGAGCGCGCGGATGGCGGCCACCCCCCACGCGCCGGCCTCCCTCAGGTCGGTGGTGCGCGCCGGAGTCATGCCTCCGATGGCGATCACCGGAGTGCCGAATGCGGCCACCTCGGCGAGCACGTTCAGGCCGAGTCCCGCCCGGCCGGGATGCGATGCGGTCTCGAAGATGGTCCCCAGCAGGAGATAGTCCGCGCCTCGTCGATCGCCTCCCGGGACTCCGCCACGCCATGCACCGAGCGACCGATCCACCCGGGCCCAGGACGCGCCGCGCGTCCCCACCGAGAGGTCGCCCGCCTCCAAGCTGCACCCTGCGCATCGACGGCCCGCGCCAGGTCGGGACGGGCGTTGATGATGACCGCGGCCTCCGCGGGAGTTGCGAGCGACGTGAAGCGCGTGGCGCACTTGGCCAGGAAGGCGGCGGAACTGTCTCGTCCCCGCACGTGCAGCGCCGCCGCCGGCCCTGCGGCGGCGATCGCCGCGGCCCGGATCCCGACGTCGGCGTCCGCGAGGATCGCGTCGTCCGTGATCGCGTGGAGTCGCGGGAGGGGCCTCACCCCAGCCGGTCCCCGACCGCGAGGGGACGCCCGCGCAGCCACTCCGCCGCGGCCATCCGTCGCCCGCCGGCCGCCTTGACCTCCGCCACCTGCACGGCCCCCTCCCCACACGCAACGACCAGCGCCTTGTCGGCCTGCAGCACCTTTCCCGGCGTGCCCTCTCCTTCTGCGAGCCGCGGGGTGAAGAACTTCACCTCCCCCGCCGGGCCTTCAGTCCATGCCCCCGGCCATGGATCGTACGCGCGGATGTGCAGCACGACCTCGACCGCGCTCCTGTTCCATGGCACCCGAGCCGCTGCTCTGGAAACCTTTGGGGCAAAGGTCGCATCGGCCTCGTGCTGGGCCTCCGGTTTGAGGTTCCCCGCGTCCAGACCGTCCACCACCTCCAACAGCGCCTCCGCCCCCAGCTCGGCCAGGCGGGCGGTGAGGATGTCGGCGGTGTCTTCCGCGCCGATCGGGAGTTCGCGCCGGAGGTACACCGGCCCGCTGTCGAGCCCCGCCTCCATCTGCATGATGCTCACGCCGGTCTCCCGATCGCCGTGCAGGATGGCCGCCTGGATCGGCGCCGCACCGCGCCACCGCGGAAGGAGCGAAGCATGGACGTTGATCATTCCGCGGGTCGGGATGGCCAGGATGTCGGGCTTGAGGATATGACCATAGGCGGCGACGACACCGAGCTCGGCGCGGTGGTGCCGCAGCGTCGCGGCGAAGAGATCGCCCACGGGGCGCTCCGGCTGCAGGACGTCGAGTCCGGCGGCCAGCGCCGCCACCTTGACCGGCGGGGGAATGAGCTTGGATCGGGAGCGGCCGTGGGGTCGGTCCGGCTGGGTCACCACTGCGACCACGTCGTGGCCGCCGCGGCGGAGAGTGTCGAGCGAGGGCACCGCGAATTCCGGTGTCCCGAAGAAGACGATGCGCATCAGGGGGTCCGGCCGGAGGGCCGCGCAACCTCCCGCAGGAGGCCGTCGCCCTCCTTGTGTTCGCGGCGGTACTTCGCGACCAACAGCCGCCGCTTCATGGGACTCAGCCGATCCAGAAAGAGGATCCCGTCAAGGTGGTCGATCTCGTGCTGGATGGCGCGGGCCAGGAGCCCCGCCGCTTCGAGGCGGTACGGGGCGCCCTGCTGATCGGTCGCCTCGAGGACGATTCTTTCGGGACGCGTCACCTCGCCGTAGACGTCGGGAATCGAGAGGCACCCCTCTTCTTCGCGGGCCTTGCCGGACGCCTCGGCGATGACCGGATTGATCATCGCGATGCGGGATCCCTCCGCATCCACGACGGCAATGCGAATCGCCATTCCGATCTGGTTGGCCGCGAGACCGACCCCTTCGGCGCCGTCCATCGTCTCGAACATGTCCTCCACCAACCGACGCACCTCGTCCGTCACCTCGGGCACCGGCGCCGAGGGTTCCCGGAGCACCGGGGAGCCGAGGAGGTGAATGGGCAGCAGCGACATCAGGCCGGCGTGTTGGGTGCGGCGGTGTCGCCGACCTGGACGATGCGGGCGCGGTGCACCACGACGGTGCTCTCGCCGCTGGTGATGGTCACTTCCTGCTCCTTGATGCTCTTCACCTTGCCCATCAGGCCGCCGGAGGTGATGACCTCGTCCCCCTTCTTCAGGGCCTCGAGCATGGCGGCGTGCTTCTTCCTCGCCTGCGACTGGGGCCGGAGGATGAGGAAGTAGAACACGGCGCCGATCAGGCCGATCTGCAGGAGGAGGACGGACATGCCGCCGCCGGATCCGGCTGCCGGGGCCATCAGGGAAAGAGCATGCATCACGATTCGCCTTTCGAGTGGTAGCGGCGGAGCCACTCGCGGCTCCAGCCATCAAAGGTTCCGGCCAGGATGTGGGTGCGGGCCATCTCACCCAGCCGGACCAGGAACCGGACATTATGAATCGACACCAGGCGGAGGCCCAGGATCTCCTCGGCCACGAACAGGTGGCGCAGGTATCCGCGACTGAAGGTCGCGCAGGTCTCGCAGTCGCACTCGGGGTCGAGCGGCTCCTTCGAGAGCCGGTGGATCGCGGCGCGCACGTTCACCTTGCCGGTCGAGATCCAGGCCGAGCCGTGCCGGCCGTTGCGCGTCGGGGCCACACAGTCGAACAGATCCACCCCGCGGGCGATCCCCTCCAGCAGGTCCTGCGGAAACCCCACCCCCATAAGATAACGCGGGGTGGCCCTGGGCAGGACGGGGGCCAGCCCCTCCAGGACCGCGTGCATGACCGGCTTCGGCTCGCCGACGGAGAGGCCCCCGATCGCGATGCCGGTCCAGGGGCCCTGCTCGAGGATTCCCTCGAGGGAGGCACGACGCAGATCGGGATGAGTTCCACCCTGAACAATTGGCCACAGTGTTTGGGCGACGCCCCCCCTCTCCACTTGCTGGAGAGGGGGACGGGGGGCGAGGGCAAGTTCCGTGTGCCTTGCCTTGCACCGCGCGAGCCAGCGGAGCGAGCGCTCCATCCCTTCCTTCGCCAGGGTATGGTCGGCGCCGCCAGGGACCACGTGGTCGAACTGCATCGCGATGTCGGCACCGAGCGCCCACTGGATCTCCACCGACTTCTCGGGGGTGATGGTCCGGTGGCTGCCGTCGACATGGCTCTGGAAGGCCACGCCCTCCTCGGCGATGGTGCGGAGCCCCTCCAGCGAGAACACCTGGAACCCGCCGCTGTCGGTCAGCATCGGGCGGTTCCAGTGCGAAAAGGCGTGGAGTCCGCCCAGGGATTGCACCACGTCCTCGCCGGGGCGGAGATGCAGGTGGTAGGTGTTGCCCAGCATCACCTGCGCGCCGGTGCGTTCTACCTCGACGGGATGGAGTCCGCGCACCGTGCCGTAGGTGCCCACCGGCATGAATGCCGGTGTGGCCACCTCGCCGTGCGGGGTGTGCAGGGTGCCGGCGCGGGCCTCGCCTTGGGTGCCGTGAAGGGTGAAGGAGAAGGGGGCGTCGGTCACAGGATGCACATCGCGTCCCCGTAGGAGTAGAACCGATAGCGCTCGGCCACGGCGTGCTGGTACGCCGCCATCATGGTGTCGTAGCCGGCAAAGGCCGCCACGAGCATCAGCAGGGTGGAGCGGGGGAGGTGAAAGTTGGTCACCAGGCGATCGACCACCTTGAACTTGTAGCCCGGCGCGATGAGCAGGCGCGTCTCCGCGGCTCCTGCGCGCACCGCCCCGGTCGCGTCCGCGGCGCTTTCCAGCGCGCGGACCACCGTGGTGCCGACCGCCCAGACCGCGGCGCCGCGTGCGCGGGCATCGCGCACCGCGTCGGCGACCTCCGCAGGAATCTCGTAGCGTTCCGGGTGCATCGGGTGCGCGGCGATCTCCTCCTCCTCGACCGGCTTGAAGGTACCGGGGCCGACTTCGAGGTCCAGCGAGACGATCCGCACGCCGCGTCCCCGGAGATCCGCCAGCATGGCGTCGGTAAAGTGCAGCCCGGCGGTCGGCGCCGCCACGCTGCCCTCACGATCGGCGTAGACCGTCTGGTAGCGGATTTCGTCCTCCGCCTCGGGGTCACGGTCGATATACGGAGGGAGTGGCAGCCGGCCGAACAGTGCAATCGCTTCCTCGGCCGGCATGCCGACGAAACGGACCCGGCGCTCTCCCTCGGGAAGCACCTCGAGCGTCTCGATCTCCGCCCCGTCGCCCAGGGTGATCCGCTTTCCCGCGCGCATGGCGCTGCCCGGCTTTCCAATGGCGAGCCAGCTGCCATCGGTGGAAGGGTGGAGCAGCAGGACCTCGGCGGGCGCCCCCGAGGGCCGGGTCCCGAGGAGACGGGCGTGGCGCACCCGGGTGGAGTTGAGCACCAGCAGGTCGCCGGCGGGGATGATCGTCGGGAGGTCGGCGAACTGGCGGTCTTCCAGCCCTGCGGCCCCGCTACCCCGCCTGACAAGCAGCAGCCGGCTGTCGCCCCGCTCGGTGCCGGGGGTCTGGGCAATCAGTTCCGGGGGGAGATGGTACGCGAAGTCGGCGGTGCGGAGGGGACGGTCAGCCGTCAAAGATCGTGGCCTGTCCGGGTGGCGGCGTGATGCCGAAGCGGCGATAGGCGTTGGCGGTGGCGCACCGGCCGCGCGGCGTGCGCTCGAGGAAGCCCTGCTGGATGAGATAGGGCTCGTACACCTCCTCGAGGGTGCCGCTGTCCTCGCCGACGGCCACCGCGAGGGTGTTGAGGCCCACCGGTCCGCCGTTGAACTTCTCGATCAGCGTGGTGAGGATCCGCGCGTCCATGTCGTCGAGCCCGAACTCGTCGACGTTGAGCCGCGAGAGCGCCTCCCGCGCCACCGGTCCGGTAATCTTTCCCTCCGCCCGAACCTGGGCGAAGTCGCGCACCCTGCGCAGCAGCCGGTTGGCCACGCGCGGCGTGCCGCGGCTGCGCTTTGCGATCTCCAGTCCGCCCTCGGCGTCGGTCGGCACCTGCAGCAGCGCCGCTGACCGCGTCACGATCCGCTCCAGGTCCTCCGCCGGATAGAAATTCAGCCGCTCCACCATCCCGAACCGGGCCCGCATCGGCGGCGTGAGCAGGCCGAACCGCGTCGTGGCGCCCACCAGCGTGAAGCGCTCCAGCGTCATCGGGATGGTCTGCGCGTTCGGCCCGTCGGCAATCCGCACATCCACCCGGAAGTCTTCCATGGCGGAGTAGAGGAATTCTTCGAGTGCCGGGCGCATCCGGTGGATTTCATCGATGAAGAGGATGTCGCCCGGCCCGAGCGTGGTCAGCAGCCCGACCAGGTCGCCGGCCTTCTCCAGCACCGGGCCGGACGAGGTCCGCAACTGCACGCCCATTTCCCGCGCCATCAGCATGGCCAGGGTGGTCTTGCCGAGTCCGGGAGGACCGAAGAAGAGGGTATGGTCGAGCGCCTCGCCCCGTCCCCGGGCCGCGTCCATGGCAATCTGAAGAGACGCCTTGACCTGCTCCTGCCCGACGAATTCGTCGAGGCGGGAGGGCCGCAGGGCGGCTTCGGCGCCGGTCTCTTCGGGGAGGGCGTCCGGGGTGGTGACTTCGAGGCGCTGGGCCATCGTGACGGGGCGGGGGGCTAGCTGGCCTGCGCCAGCCAGCGGACCGCCGTCTCACCCGGCTCCAGCCGATGCTTGGTGCGGCAGTAGACGCAGCGGTCCGTGGCTTCGTCGCTGGTGCTGGGGACGAGCTTGCGGTTGGTGGAGCCGCAGCGGGTGCATTGCCACTCTGCGGTCTGGGCCGTGACGGTCATGTGGAACTTCCTCCCTTGCCGGCGGTCAGGCGCTGCAGCGCCCGCCGGACGATGTGTGTCGTATCCTCGGTAACGCCGTCGGTCAGCACCGCGCGGACCGCATCCTCGGCGGCGGACATCGAATATCCCAGGCCGACGAGCGCGCTCACCGAGGCCTGGTCGGGGCGGACCGCCGCCGGTCCCGCCGCCGTCGGCAGATCCTTGAAGCGGTCGCGCAGTTCCAGGACCAGCCGCTCCGCCTTCTTCTTGCCGATGCCGGACACGCTGCCCAGCGCGGCGAGGTCGTTGCCCAGGATGGCGCGCACCGCGCGATCGGGGCCGAGAGTCGACAGGAGCGCCAGCGCCAGGCGCGGGCCGAACCCGCTCGCCGTCAGCAGCCGCCGGAACACCAGCCGCTCGTGCGCCGTGTCGAACCCGACGAGGAGCCAGTTGTCCTCGCGCACCACCAGTTCGGTGTAGAGACGCACCGGGTTGCCGGGGGCGGGGAGTCGGCCAAGCACGCCGAGGGGCACCAGCACTTCGTATGAGACACCACCGGCGGTCTCGATGGTGGCCACGTCGAGCTCGACGCTTTCCAGCTGTCCCCGGACGCCGGCGATCACGCCACCTGCCCGCGGCGGGCGCGCGACAGCGCGCCGCCCGCCAGGATGTGGTGCGTGAGCGCCACCGCGACGCCGTCCGCCGCGTCCGCCGGGCTGGGCGGCGCCGTGAGCCGGAGGAGCTGCGCCACCATGTATCCGACCTGCGGCTTGGCAGCGCCCCCTCGCCCGACCACCGTCTTCTTGACGAGGGCGGGTGGATACTCGCCGATCGCCACGCCGGCCTCCTCCGCCGTCAGCAGGATGACCCCGCGGGCGTGGGAGAGCACCACCGTGGTCCGCACATTCTTGCCGTAGAAGACTTCCTCGATGGCGACGGCGTCGGGGCGGTGTCGCTCGATGAGTTCCATCATGCCGTCGCGAATCGCGCGGAGCCGCACCGGGAGGGGGTCGCGTGCGGGGGTCCGCACGACGCCGCACTCGATGAGCCGGGCCCTGCTGCCGGGGCCGGAGTCGATGACGCCGTAGCCCGTGACCGCCGTGCCGGGGTCCACGCCGAGAATGATCACGGGCGGCCGGTCAGCCTGCCGCCTCCGCCAGCTCGGAGTCGATGTCGAAGTTGGAGAAGACCTTCGAGACGTCGTCGAGTTCCTCGAGGGCCTCGATCAGCTTGAAGAGCGCCTCGACGTCCGGACCCTCGACCTTGACGGTGTTTTTCGGCACCATGGCGAGCTCGGCCTCGTCGATCTTGATCCCCTTCTCTCGCATGGCGTCCTGCACGGCGTGGATGTCGTTTGGCGCGGTCGAGACGATGAACTGGTCGCCCTCGCGGACCATGTCTTCCGCGCCGGCCTCGAGGGCGGCCTCCAGCGTACGCTCCTCGCCATGCTGGGTGGCGTCGATGTACAGCTGGCCCTTGCGGTCGAACATCCAGGCCACCGAGTTGGTGGCGCCGAGGTTGCCGGCGTTCCGGCTCATGGCGTGCCGGATGTCGGCGACGGTCCGGTGGGGATTGTCGGTGGTCCCCTCGATGAAGAGCGCCGCGCCGCCGGGGCCGTAGCCTTCGTAAGCCACTTCCTCGATGTTGCCGCCCTCGAGCTCGCCGGTGCCCTTCTTGATGGCCCGTTCGATGTTTTCGGCCGGCATGTTGACGGCCTTCGCGGCGTCGATCGCGGTCCGCAGGCGCGGATTGCCGCCAGGGTCACCCCCGCCGAACTTGGCGGCAATGGTGATTTCGCGGATCACCTTGGTCCAGGACGACGCCCGGCGCGAGTCGGTGACCGCCTTTTTCCGCTTGATCTGTTTCCACTTGCTATGGCCTGCCATGGCCCACTCCATCGCGAGAATTCAGACCCCAAGCATAGCGGCAGGCGCGCGGGGCGGCAACGCGCCCGCTTGACCGCGGGCGGGCCCGCCGCTACTCTCCTTGCCCTATGCGATACCTACACTTAGCGCTGCTTGTCCTGGCCCTTGGGGCATGCAAGGACGCGCCCCAGAGCCAGGCCACGACCTCTTCGGCGCTGCCGTACCTGCCGATTCCGCCGCAGGCCACGGTCATCTCGCGCGCCACGTCCCCCAACGCCGTCCAAATCTCCTTCCAGAGCGGCGCCACGCCATCCGAGGTGCTGGACTACTACCGGAAGAGCCTGCCGAGTACCGGCTGGTCGCTGGAGAGTGACAGCGAGGATGCGGAAGGAGCCTACGCGCTGTACGCGGTCAAGAGCGGGCATCCGATCTGGATCCGGATCAGCCAGACACCGGGCATGCCCGGATCCGTCATCTCGCTCAACGGGGCGGTGGTGGAGCCACCCGCGACCGCGACTGATACCGCAGCTGGAGCGCCGTCCGGGAGCTGAGTTTGCTCAGGCCGTGCTGGCCGCTTCCCCACGCCCCGGCTCGTCCGGGGCGTTTTCGTGCCCCCCCTCCTCGAGCAGTTCCTCGATCGACGCCTTCATCCGCGCAGCGGCCTGTCCGTCCAGCTTGTAGAAGAGGTGGTCGCGTTCCCGGTTCTGGGCCGCGCGCATCGCGTCGGTCGGCGCCAGCGCGCGGGTAATTGCGTCGCCGAGATCGCCGGGGCGCCCCACATGGACGAAGGCATCCTTCAGGAACGCGCGGTTGTCCTCCCCGAGCAGGGGCATGCCGTCGCTGTGCTTCAGGCGGTCGCTGGGCAGGTCGTAGATGATGCCGGTCTTGCCCAGGGCCAGGAAGTCGAACACCGTGCTCGAGGCCTCGCTCAGGAGGGTGTCGGCCGCGGCCATCCAGGGCACGATGTTGTACTCCTCCATCGGCACCAGCAGAGCGTGGGGGTACTTGCGCACCCGGCGCTCGAAGATGCGATGCTGCTCGTGCGGCGCGTATTTCCCCATCCAGCTGTAGTGATGGAGCTTGACCACGAGGTTGCAGCGGCCCTCGGTGGCCTCGAAGATGGCGTCCTTCACATCGTAGAGGCAGGTGGGCTTGTAGGTCGGGGCAAAGAGGACCGTCGGCTTCGACGGATCGAGCCCCCGGGCCGACAGGAACCCCGCGCGGTCGTCGTACCGCCCCTGGAATATCCCGTCCAGCTTGGGAAGCCCCACGACACGCACCTCGCTGCGGCCCAACTGGCCCGACTCGAGGATCTTTTCCTCCCGGTACGGCCCCTCCACGTAGATCTGGTACCGGGTGTCGCGGTGCTGGGCGAGGTTCCGGTAGAGGATGGTCTTGATGCCGGTGCCGTGGTTCAGGAAGCAGAGGAGGGTGCGGCCGTAGGCGGCGGCGTCGCGGATGGTGTCGCCGGCAATGACCACGTCGAAGCCGCGCTTCTCGGTGGTGAAGCGGTACCCGTCGCGCACCCACTGGTCCACGATCGGGGGGCGGTACGGGACGTTGAAGATCCCCCAGCGGCGGATCCGCTCTTCGTCGAGCGCGAAGAAGACATCATAGCGTTCGTCGGAGAGGAACTGCTCGATGACCGGATCGAACGCCGCCTTGTGATAGACGAAGCCGATCTTGAACAGCAGGCGGATCCGGGGCATGGGGCGCCGCTCCTCAGGCGAAGGTGGCGCGCCGGGTCAGGGCGTGCTGGTAGCTCTCGGGCGTATCGATGTCGAGCCAGGCGGCACCGGCCGGCAGCAGGACCGTACCGAATCCGGGCCCGCGGACCAGCTCACGGACCCCGTCGGAGATCCCCTCCCGACCCTGGGCCACGGCGGACTCGAGCGCCGAGCGGAATTGCTGGTTCAGCCGGAACACGCCGCAATCGAGGACATCGTAGCTGGTAAGGTCCTTGCCGATGTCCGCAATCCGGTCGCCCTCGCGCCGTACCTTGGTGGCGTCCGGCAGGTCGAAGCACTCGTCGATGCGGGGGTCCACCAGCAGGAGATTCATGCCGACGGGGCCATCGCGCACGGCGGCGAGGGCGGCGGGGCTCACCACGTGGTCGGCCATCGAGAGGATGACCGGTTCTTCCGGTGCCAGGTGGGCCAGCGCCTTCAGCACCGAGAGGCCATTCCCGCGGTGCCACTCCGGGTTGTCGAGGAGGTCCACCGACATCCCGAAACTGGCGTGATCGCCGAGGTGCTGGCGGATGAGGTCTCCCCGGTAGCCGGTCACGATCAGGAACTCGCGAATCCCGATCTGCGCGAAGTTCCCCAGGATGGCGGACAGGATCGAACCATCGCCGAAGGGGAGCAGCGTCTTCGGCTCCCGGCCGGTCGTTTCCCAGAGGCGGCTGCTCTGCCCCGCGGCGGTGATGATGGCCTTCATGGGACGGAACTTCGCGCCACCCGGGCTGCGAGCGCAATCGCATCGCCCGCTTCGGCACCGAGGGTGTCGCGTACTGGCGCCACGAGCTGGGTCAGGGCGAGCGCCGCGGCTGGCGGATCGCCGGCCTGGAGCTGGGCCAGGGCGGCGGTGAGTGCGCGCCGGAGCGGCGCGGGAACGGTCAGGCTCGCCAGACGTCGCTCGAGAGCGCCGGTCCGGCGCCTTCGGGCGCGGTCGGGCAGGGGAGGGGTGAGGCTGAGGTCGAGCGCCACCCGCACCGTGAGCCAGAGCGCGAAGACGCCGTCGCGTTTCGAGCCGCGGGAAGTTCTCGAGAGCAGATCGGCGAGCGCCACCGCTGCCGGCTCCCAGGGGCGGGCCAGCGCCGCCTCGTCGCTCATCTCTCCTCCAGAGCGCCGAGCGCGGTGGCTACCACATCGGGGCCGATGTCGCGGAGGCAGGCGTGATGGCCCAGCGGGCAGGAGGGCCCCCCCATCCGGCTGCAGGGTCGGCAGGGGAGATCGCGCTGGAGCACGGTGGCGGTGGCCCGGTACGGGAAGAAGCCGAAGGCCTCGACCGTCGGGCCGAAGAGCGCCACGACCGGTGTGCCGACCCCCGTGGCCATGTGCATCACCCCCGTGTCTCCCGATACGAGGGCCGAGGCCCGGGCGAGGAGGGCGCCGGTGCCCTGAAGTCCGAACTTCCCAGCGGCTGACACCGCGGCCGGGGTCACTCTGGCAACCTCCTCCGCGGCGGTGACGTCTTCCGGGCCTCCCAGGACGACCATCCGCTTCCCCTCCGCCCCCAGCGCCCGCGCCAGCGCTTGCCAGTGTTCCACAGGCCACCGTTTTGTCATGTGGGCCGCTCCCGGGGCAAGGGCGACCAACGGTCTCCCCGGCGCCGTATCCATCTGGGCCAGGTAGGCATCCGCTTCGGCGAACGCCGCGGCGGAGAGCCCGAACTCCGGCGGCCCGCCATCGGGACGGACGTCGAGCCCCGCGGCGGCCTCGAAATACCGTTCCGGCACCGGTGGGCTCCCGGACGGGTAGAAATTCCGGTGGGTCAGCACCAGCACCCCCCGGGCCACCCGGTGCTTTCGGTACCCGCGCCACCGCCCTGGGAGGAGCAGGCGCAGCTGGCGGCTCCGCAGGCTCCCGTGCAGGTCGAGGCGATGGGTGTAGTTCCCGGCGCGGAGGCGAGCGGCCAACGCCGGCATCGATTCCCCGTCGGCGGGGGCCAGGACCGCATCCAGATGGGGGTTGTCGGCGAGCAGCGGGACGAAACGTGCCTTGGTGAGCGCGTCGATCCGGGCGCCGGGGTGGCGCGCCCGGAGGGCGCGGATCAACGGCGTCGTCAGGAGGATGTCGCCGATGGAACTGAAGCGCACCAGGAGGATGCGCGGCGCGGTGGCGGGACCGGAGTGAGGCACGGCGGGAATGTAGGCCCCGCCGCCGGAGGCCGCCAGCGCGTTGTGCCCCGCCGCGAGCGGCGATTAGGTTTGGTGCATGCCACGACCGAAGAGCATCCTGTGGGTAGACGATGAGGTTGAGAGCCTCACGTCGCACATTCTCTTTCTCGAAGAACACGGGTTTACGGTGGACAAGTCGCCCCATGGCGACGACGCCCTCGTCATGCTCCAGCGCCAGCCCTACGGCGTGGTCCTCCTCGACGAACAGATGCCGGGTCGCCGCGGGCTCGAGATTTTCCAGGCCATTCGCGCCGTCGATCAATCGATGCCGGTGGTGATGGTGACCAAGAGCGAGGAGCAGGACACGCTCAAGGACGCCATCGGCGCCGAAATCAGCGACTACCTCATCAAGCCCGTCAATCCGCGGCAGATCCTTTCGGTGGTCACCCGCCTCCTCGAGGGCGACCGGATCCGCCAGCAGCGACTCTCTCGCGACTTCGCCACCCGCTTCCGGGAGCTCGACACCCGGCGCGGGGAGGGGATGGCGTGGCGGGAATGGATCGAGCTGATCGTCGAACTTGCCGAGTGGGAGGTCAAGCTCGGCCGGGCCGACGAACCGGGGCTGCAGGACGCGCTCCGGACGCTGCAGGACTCCCTGCGCGCCGATTTCGCCAAGTTCCTCGGCAAGCACTACGGCGCCTGGCTCGACGGCTCGGAGGAGGATCGTCCAGCCCTGTCGGTGGACATCATCGCGGAGTTCGTGCGCCCCACCCTCGACGCGCACGGCAAGGCGCTGCTCGTCGTGGTGGACTGCCTCCGGCTCGACCAGTGGGCCATGATCCGCCCGCTGGTGGCCACGCGGTTCGACATCGAGACAGCGCACTACTTCTCGATCCTGCCCACGGCCACGCCTTACGCCCGAAACGCCATCTTCAGCGGACTCTTCCCGAACGAGCTCGCCGCGCGGCACCCGGAGTGGTGGAAGACGGAGGAGGAGGCGGGACTCAACGCGCACGAGGCGGAGTTGCTCGAGGAGCACCTTCTCCAGCTCACCGGCCGCGCGGTGCCGGTGCGCTATGAGAAGGTCTTCACAGCCGCCGACGGCGAGGGGCTCCTTCGCCGCCTGCCGGCGCATCTCTCGCAGGACGGGGTGACGGCGCTGGTCTTCAATTTCATCGACCAGCTCACCCACGGCCGTACCGAGAACTCGACCCTCTTCGAGGTGGCGCGCGACACCCAGGCGCTCCGCAACCTCACCCGCACCTGGTTCGAGCGTTCCCCGCTGTGGGATGCGCTGCGCGAAGCGGAGCGCCGCAACGTGCCGGTGCTGCTGACCACCGACCACGGGTCCATTCACTGCCACACACCGGCCACTGTCTTCGCCCGGCGCGACACCACCAGCCACCTTCGGTACAAGTTCGGCGAGGATCTCCGCGCCGAGGATGACGACGCCGCGCTGGTGGTCAACGACCTGGAGCGGTTCGGGCTGCCGGCGCGGACGCCGGGCACCCGGCTCCTGCTCGCCACCGGCGACCGGTTCTTCGTCTACCCGACCAAGCTCCGTGAATACCAGGCGCGGTATCGCGGCGCCTTCCTGCACGGCGGCGTGTCGCCCGAAGAGGTCGTCCTGCCGATCACGCTGTTGACCCCGCGGCGGTCGTAGGCGTGCGGACTGAACTCCGCCTGCTCCGGCAGGTGAAGCCCTATCGTGCGCCGTTCATCCTGTCGATGGTCACGTCGGTGCTGGCGTCGCTCCTCGACGGTACGACGATCGTGGTCCTCATCCCGCTGCTGCGGCTGCTGTTCGGCACCACCGGTCAGTTCGGGGCTTCGGGGTCGCAGGCGCTGACCCGGTTTACCGAGTGGCTGCTCGACCCGCTCATCGCCGGAGTCCCGACCAACGTGGCGGTCGCGCGGCTCCTCGGCGTGCTGGTGCTGGGGTTGGTGCTGCGGAACCTGATGACCTACAGCACCACGCAACTGCAGGTCGCGGTGCAGGAGGGGCTGGTCCGCGACCTGCGCTCCGAGATCTTTGCGCACCTCCTCAAGCTCGACCTCGGGTACTTCCAGCGCACCCGCCAGGGACACATTCTCTCGACCCTCACCACGGAAGTGGAACAGCTCAAGGAAGTGGTGACCGCCGCGGTGGTGCGGCTCTTCCAGAGCGTCGTGCGGATTGTCACCATCCTCGTCCTGATGAGCCAGATCAGCGGCCGGCTCACCATCCTCACGCTCTCCACCGCCCCGATCCTGGTGCTCGGCCTGCAGTTCGTGCTGGTGCGCCTCCGGCGCCACGCCCGCGACCGGACGCAGGACCGCGCCGGCATCTTCGCGATGGTCGCCGAGCAGGTCGGGGCGGTCAAGCTGATCCGGGCATACGGCGAGGAGTCGCGCCAGCTCGGCAAGCTCACAGACCAGCTCACCCGGTACCGGAAGAAGGTCATCCGGACCCAGCGGTATTCGTCGCTGACCGGGCCGATGAGCGAAATCTTCGGCGGGTTGCTGATCATCCTCATCATCGCCGCGGCGACGCAGCCGGGGCTGGTGGGCGGCGTGCCGCTGACGCCGGAGGCGGCCATCGCCTTCCTGGTGGCCGCGCTGCAGCTGACGTCGCCCATCAAGGCGATTTCGCAGTACCCGGCGAGCATGGCCATCGCGATGGCGAGCGCCGAGCGGGTGTACGCGCTGCTCGACGAGCCGGTCTCCGACGTCGACGCCCCCGGCAGCGTGCCGCTGCAGTTCGACCGCGACATCGTCTTCGACCGGGTGTCGTTCCGCTACGGCACCGACACCCCCGTGCTGACGGAAATCTCGTTCCGCCTGCCGAAGGGGCAGGTCCTGGCCATCGTCGGTCCCTCCGGCGCCGGTAAGACGACGCTGGTGGACCTGCTGCCGCGCTTCAACGAGCCGGTGAGCGGGCAGATCTACCTCGACGGGATCCCCCTCGACACCATCAAGCGCGGCTCCCTTCGCGCCAGCCTTGGCGTGGTCAGCCAGGACACCGTCCTGCTGAACGACACCGTGCGCGCCAACATCGCCTTCGGGTCGCCCAAGGCCACCGCGGCGCAGGTGGAGGCGGCGGCCCGGGCGGCCAATGCCGCCGAGTTCATCGCCGCCCTGCCGAACGGCTACGACACCGTCCTCGGGGAGCGGGGCACCCGGCTCTCCGGCGGGCAGCGGCAGCGAATCAGCATTGCGCGGGCGCTGCTCCGCGACCCGCCGATCCTGATCCTTGACGAGGCCACCAGCGCGCTCGACACCGAATCGGAACGGCTGGTGCAGGAGGCCATCGAGCGGCTGATGAAGGACCGGACCGTGATGGTCATCGCGCACCGGCTGGCCACGGTGCGGCACGCCGACCAGATCCTGGTGCTCGAGGCGGGTCACGTGGTGGAGCATGGCACGCACGCGCAGCTGATCGAGCACAACGGTCTCTATCGGCGGCTGCACGACATGCAGTTCCGGGATCCGGAGCCGGCGTCATGACCCGGGTCCTGGTGGTGGCCGCGTACGACGACGCCCTCAACGCCCACTCGGCGCAGCGGGAACGGGCGCTGGAGCGGCATGGACAGACGGTCACCCGGTTCGATATCAATGCGCGGCCCGGTCTCCTGTCCCGTTTGCGCGGCGGGGATCTCGTCAGCCGGCTCGACCGAGAGCTCGAAGTCGTCGCGCCAGATATCGTGCTCGTCGTGCGGGGGGAGGCGCTTTCGGCGCAGGCGGTGACCAACCTCCGGCGCGACCATCCCGGGACCTGGGTCAACTGGGTGCCCGACGACCTCCATGGCCTGGCCATTGTGCAACACGCCCTGCCGGCGTACGACATGGTCTTCGCGGCCGGCACCGACGTGGCCGAGGCGCTCGCCAGTACCATCGACCGGCCGGTGCACTACCTGCCGCTCGCCGCCGATCCGTCGGTGTACAAGCCGATGCGCTCGCGCGACCAGTACCGCGCCAACGTCGTCTTTGCCGGGACGGCCACGCCGAGACGGGAGCGCCTCCTCGGCGAACTGGTGGAATTCGGGCTCGCGCTCTGGGGACCGGGATGGCGGCGGACGTCGCTGCGCGACTACTGCCGCGGTGAGCAACTCGACACCGAGAATTTCGTCCGCGCCTATGCCGGCGCGTCGGTGGCGGTCAATATCCACCGCTCGGCGGATGCCGAGCCGGCCGTCACCGAGCGGGGCGTCAACCAGCGGACCTTCGAGGTGGCGGCGATCGGCGTGCCGCAGGTGGTGGATTTTCGGGGAGACCTGGAGCGGCACTTCGTCGACCGGCGGGAACTGCTGGTGTACCACTCCGTGGAGGAGATGCGAGGGCTGGTCGAGGCGGCGCTCCAGGACCCGGCGGCCGCCGAGACGGTGGCGCAGGCCGGGCGGGCACGGCTGCTGGCCGACCACACCTACATGCACCGGCTCAAGGAACTGCTCGACGTGGTCCGGGCCACGCCCCACCGCGCCTGACGCGGTGGAATTCACCCGGTGGCCGGGGTAAATTGCCCACTCCTCGCAACGGTGTCAGGTGCGATCCATGGTCAAGGTCTCCGGCTTCACGATCATCAAGAACGCCATCAGCCACGACTTCCCCGTCGAGGCGAGCATCCGCTCGATCCTTCCGTTCTGCGACGAGGTCATCGTCAACGTCGGGCCCTCGGACGACGGCACGCTCGACCTGATCAAGTCGATCGACGACCCCAAGATCAAGATCATCGAAGGCGTCTGGGACGTCTCCCGCCAGAACTGGATGCTGAGCGACGAAACGCTGCGCGCCATGCGGGCCTGCAGTCACCCCTGGGGCATCTACATCCAGGGCGACGAGGTGCTCCACGAACGCGGCGGGCCGGAACTCCTCGCCACCATGGAAGCGGTGGACGACGATCCCCGGGTCGAGGCGCTGCTGGTCAAGTATCTCCACTTTTACGGCGACTTCGACACCATCGCCACCAACCGCCGGTGGTATCGCCGCGAAATTCGCGCGCTGCGGCTCGACCCCGCCCTCGATCTCCGTCCCTACAAGGGCGCGCAGGGATTCCGGGTCGGCCCCGACAACCGGAAGACGCGCGCGCGGCTCACCAACGCCGAGATGTTCCACTACGGGTGGGCGCGGCCGGCCGCGGCGCTGCGGGCCAAGATCGTCACCAACCGGACCATCTATCCCTGGTCGGCGGAGCGCGAAGCCAAGCGCCCGCTCCTCCCCTGGTTCCCCGGCCTCAAGCCCTTCACCGGCATTCATCCGAAGGTCGCGCAATCCTACATCGACGAGCGCGCGAAGGATCCCGAGCGGGTGGTGGAGCCGCCGCACTTCGAGCTCGAGCACCTGCGCTTCTACGCCTCCGACGTGATCGAGCGCCTCACGGGGGCCCGTGTGTTCGAGTATCGGAACTACCGTCTCGTCTGAACGTTCCATCGACGACGCCCCCCGAGGGAATGTGCCGGCACCACTCGCGCTGACCGTCATCATCCCCACCCTCAACGAGGCGGCCAACGTTGCCGCCTGCGTGGCAAGCGCCGCGTTCGCGGGCGAAGTCATCGTCGCCGACGGCGGTTCCACCGATGAGACGGTCGCCCGGGCGCGCGCGGCCGGCGCCACCGTGCTCGAAGGGACCGGCCCCACCATCGCCGCCCAGCGCAACGCCGCCATCGCCGCCGCCCACCATCCCTGGATTCTCGCGCTGGACGCCGACGAGCGGGTGACCCCGGAGCTCGCCGCCGAAATCGCGCGCGTGCTGGCCGTGCCGGCGCACGCCGCCTACCGGGTGCACCGGCGCAACTTCTATCTCGGGGTCGAGCAGACCCGCGGCGGGTGGGCGCGCGACTGGGTCGTGCGTCTCTTCAGCCGGGACAGGCGGTACGTGGAACGCCGGGTACACGAGGGACTGGAGCCGGTCGCGGATGTCGGGGAGCTTGAGGCGCGGCTGCTGCATCATCCATACCGGTCGCTCAGTCACCACATCGAGAAGCTCGACCGCTACGCCGAGTGGGGGGCGGCCGATCTCTGGGACAGGGGCGTCCGCGCCGGCTGGGCGGATCTCAGCCTTCGTCCGGCCGGGAGGTTCCTCAAGGCCTATCTGCTGGGGGGCGGGGTGCTCGACGGGCGCCTGGGGTTGGTGCAGTCGGGTCTGGACGCGTACGCGGGGTTCCTGAAGTACGCGCACTTGTGGGCGATGGAACGTCGGACTGAGGACTAGCGGTCCGCCGCGATAGGCAGGGGGCCGCTCCACTCTCCCGTCACCGGGCGGGCGCTGATGGCCCAGGTCGGACAGTTCCGGACAAAGATGCCGTCGAGCGGCGACCACGCCTGCCGCGGCTCCACCACCTCCGCCTTGCCCAATCCATCCATCTGAAAGATCCCCGGCGCCCGCAGGGCGCACGCGCCGCAGCCGATGCAGCGCGTGCGGTCGACGTGAATGCGGACCGGCGTCTTCGGGAAGATTCCCACCTCCGCCGTGTCGAGGAGCCGCAGCAGTTCGGGGATCAGTTGCCGCATCGCCCGATACCCCTCCGCCATCAGTTCCTGGGTGCGGTCAAAGACGAACATCGGGTAGTCCTCGACTCGCGGATGCACCAGCAGCAGCGGCGGCGATTTCCAGAGCCGCAGCGTCCGCTCCAGCATCGTCTGCATCACGATTTCTAGGCCGCGGGCGTACGTCGTCGCGAAGCCGGTCTTCTCGATCTCCGAGCGGAGCGCCATCGAGGCGCTCACATCGACGCCGATGATCGGCCCCGGCCCACAGACGGTGGCAGCCTTGACCGGGAGGTTATCGGCCACCGCGCCATCCACGTACCACCGTCCAGCAATTTCCCTCGGCGGCAGGATACCGGGGAGGGCGCAGGAGGCGAACACCGCGTCCGCCACCCGGGCGTAGCGGAGCCCCGGCAGGCCCCAGAGGACCTGCATGCCGGAGTTGATGTCCACCGTGTTGACGATGAGGGGATGCGTGAGCTCGTCGAAGGTCTTCTCGCCCACCATCTCATGGATCAGGTCGTCCAGCGGCTCGTGCCGGTACACGGCGGGCGAACGCATCCGCTTGAGCGCCATGTCGCTGTGGGCCACCCGGAAGACGTCGCGCCGCTTCAGCCGCAGCGCACGCTCCCGCATGAATTCGACCGAGCGCCCGGCCGCCCAGGCCGCCGCGATGAGCGAACCGATGCTCGACCCCACGACGCCATTCGGCCGAAGTCCCGCTTCCTCCAGGGCCTGCAATGCGCCGATGTGCGCCAGCCCCTTGAGGCCGCCGCCGCCGAGGACCAGGCTGAAGCTGGGGGAGGAAGGCATGAAGGAAGAATACAATGGAGCTTGGAGAAAGGAACGTGAGGACCGGGAGTGGTTGGCCCGACTCCTCTACCTCTTTTTCCCCCTTCACTTACCTTCCTTCATGGCTTCCCCACTGGCCGGCCCCTTCCGCCGCGACCGCTTCTTCCAGCTCGGGCTCCTGCTCGTCGGCATGGTGGTCGGCGCCGCGCTCCTGGCGCAGTGGCTCGCCCCGGGTGGCCCCTATACGGGGGACCCTGCCACCGCCTACCTCCTTCCGCCAAGCCTCGATCACCTCCTGGGCACCGATACGCAGGGCAGGGACGTGCTGACCCGGGTCATCTACGGGGCGCGGATCTCGCTCGCCGTCGGGATCATCAGCCAGGTCGTGGCGAGCCTGCTGGGCGTCACCCTCGGCCTGATCTCGGGATACTACGGCCGCCGGGTGGACGCGCTCATCATGCGCCTCGCCGACGTCACCCTCGCCTTCCCGACGCTCCTGTTGCTCATCGCAGTGGCGGCGGCGGTCAATCCGTCCCTGCCGGTGGTCTTCGTGGTGATCGGCGTCGTGGGATGGGCGGCCATGGCGCGGCTGGTCCGCGGACAGGTCCTGGTCCTCAAGGGCTCCGAGTATGTGCTCGCCGCGCGGGCCCTCGGCGCCCCCGACCGGCGGATTCTCTTCCGGCACCTCCTCCCCAACGTGCGCGCCCAGGTGATCGTGGCGGCGACGCTCGGGATGGCCGGCGCCATCATGGCCGAGGCGGCGCTCTCATTCGTGGGACTTGGCGCCCAGCCCCCCACACCGAGCTGGGGGTCGATGGTGGCCGACGGGCGGGACCTCCTCCGCGTGGCGCCCTGGGTGTCGTTCGCCCCAGGCATCGCGATCGGGCTCGCCGTCCTCGGCTTCAACCTTGTGGGCGACACATTGCGCGAGGCGTTTGACCCCAAACTCCGTAGCGAACGGTAGGAGCACCCGATGAGCACTGACTTCGCCGCCCTCCGGCGCGAAGAATTCTCGGCCCTCGACGACGCGATCTATCTCAACAGCGCCTCCGTCGGGCCGATTCCGGAACGCACCCGCCGCCGCATCGACGAATACAGCTCGATGCGCACCGCGCCGCACCGGATGAACGACCACGATTTCTTCTCGGAGCTCGACCAGGCGCGGGCGCTGACGGCCCAGCTGCTGAACGTCACCGCCGGAGAGATCGCCCTCGCCTTCAACACCAGCTACGGGCTCAACCTCGCCGCGCGCGGCTTGCCGCTCGAACGGGGCGACGTGGTCCTCGCGAGCGACCGGGAGTTCCCGGCCAATGTTTACCCCTGGATCCGCCTGGCAGATGGCGGCGTGTCGCTCGAACTGGCGCCGGTCACGGCCGAGGGGTGGCCCGACGAGGATTTCCTGGTCGAGCGGATGGCCGACCCGAAGGTCCGCGTGCTGGCCGTGTCGCTGGTGCAGTTCAGCAACGGGTTCAAGGTGGACCTCGACCGCCTCTCGCGCCGCGCCCGCGAGACCAACACATTCCTCGTCGTGGACGCGATCCAGGGCCTGGGAGCGGTGCCGGTGGACCTGCAGGCCACCCCGGTGGACATCCTCTCCTGCGGCGGACAGAAGTGGCTCCTCTCGCCCTGGGGCAGCGGGTTCGTGTACGTGCGGAAGAAACTGATCCCGGTGGTGGAGCCGGTGGTGATGGGATGGATGGCGTTCGAGGGCACGGACGACTTCACCCGGCTGACCGATTACGACCCGCACCTCCGCGGCGACGCGAAGCGCTACGAGATGATCAGTCTCCCCTTCCAGGATTTTGCCGGGTACAACACCTCGGTGCAGCTGCTGCTCGACGCCGGCATTCCCGCCGTGGCCAGGCACATTGCCGAGGTACAGGAGCCGGTGCTGGCCTGGGCGGCTCGCAAGGGCGTGCAGGTCACTTCGCCGGTCGGGGCGCACGGGTCGGGGATCGTGTGCGTGGCGGTGCCGGAACCGGCAGAAGCCTACCAGGCCATCCGCGCACAGGGGGTCATTGCCAGTGTGCGGGAGGGGGCCATCCGGCTGAGCCCGCACCTGTTCAACTCCGTCGACGAGATGGAACGGGTGACGAAGATGCTCGACCGGGTGTGAACGTCACCCTGGCGAAAGCCGGGGTCCAATCAAGGAAAAGTGGACGAGGGAGGGTCGGGGGAGAGCCGGAGATTCGGAATGACCCTTTGTGGTGTGCCAACGCAACCACCAACGTATTCTTTCCGACCCTCCGCCTTTTTCCGACCTTCCCTCGTCCGTTGTTTCGGAACTACGATCAGGTCGCTGCCTCCTGAATTCGAGAAGAACCCATGACCTCATTCCATGACGCACTCCAGGCCGGTTACAGCTTTGACGGGCCCAGTGTCACGCTCGGCGCCGCACTCGACGGCGCCACGGTCCATCCCGCCCCTAAGGTCTGCATACCGCTGGCGATGATGAACCGTCACGGGCTGGTGGCCGGCGCCACCGGTACCGGCAAGAGCAAGACGCTGCAGCTGCTCGCCGAGCAGCTCTCGGTGCAGGGTGTGCCGGTGTTCGTGGCGGACCTCAAGGGGGATCTCTCCGGCCTGGCCATGCCGGGCGAGACCAACAAGCGGATCGAGGAGCGGGCCACCAGCATCGGCTGGGACTGGCAGGGCGCCGGTGTGCCGGTGGAGTTCGTGAGCCTGACCGGAAAGCTGGGCGTGCAACTGCGGGCCACCGTCAGCTCGTTCGGGCCTCTCCTCCTCGGCAAGGTGCTCTCGCTCAACGAGACGCAGACCAGCGTCCTGTCGCTGGTGTTCAAGTTCTGCGACGACCAGGGGATGCCACTCCTCGACTTTGCCGACCTCCGGTCGGTGCTCCAGTACCTCGACAGCGACGAAGGAAAGCCCGCGCTCAAGGAGTACGGCGGGATGTCCTCGGCGTCGGTGGGGGTACTGCTCCGGAAGATGGTCGAGCTGGAAGAGCAGGGGGCGGAGGCGTTCTTCGGCGAGCCGGAGTTCGACGTCCGGGACCTCCTGACCTGCACCTCGGACGGGCGCGGCGTGGTGACCTGCCTCGAGTTGTCCGATGTGCAGGACAAGCCGCGGCTCTTCTCGACCTTCATGATGTGGCTGCTCGCCGAGCTCTACCACAACCTCCCCGAGGCCGGCGACCTGCCGAAGCCGAAGCTGGTCTTCTTCTTCGACGAGGCGCACCTCCTCTTCAACGACGCGCCGAAGGCGTTCCTGGAGCAGGTGGAACAGGTGGTGCGCCTGGTCCGCTCCAAGGGGGTCGGCGTCTATTTCGTGACGCAGACGCCGAAGGACGTGCCCTCCGATGTGCTGGCGCAGCTGGGGCACCGGGTGCAGCACGCACTCCGCGCGCACACCCCCGACGACGACAAGGCACTCCGCGCCACGGTGCGCACCTTTCCGAAGACCACCTTCTACGACCTCGAGGAGACGCTGACTACCCTCGGCATCGGCGAGGCGGTGGTGACCGCGCTCAACCCGCGCGGCGTGCCCACACCGGTGGTGGCCACCCGGCTGATCCCGCCGACATCGCGCATGGCCCCGCTGACACCGGAGGAATTGCAGGCCGATATCCGCAGCTCCGACCTGCTGGCGGAGTACGGGCAGGCCATCGATCGCGACAGCGCGCGGGAAATGCTGGCGCGCCGGATCGAGAAGACCGCGGAGATGCCGGCGGCCCCCGCCGCCCCCGCCGCGCCGGCGGCACCGGGCAAGCCGAGCCAAGTGTCAAAGACCACGAAGGTGCTGGGGGGGGCGCTGCTGGGGAGCCTGGCGGCGACGGTGGGCCGGACGGTGGGCCGGGAGATGGTGCGCGGTCTTTTCGGACTGCTGGGAGCCAAGCCACCGAAGACGCGGAGGCGGACCACTCGCTGGTAGCCTCACCAAAAGGGAAACGAGAGAGGGTCGGAAGAACCACGGAGGGTCGGATAACGGATCGAGTGGTCGCGTCGTCACCCACCAATCCAGATTTCCGACCCTCCGATTCTCCTCCGACATTCCTTCGTATTGGTTACGAGCCCGCCACCCCTACTCCCCGACCCGCAGCAGCCCGTAATTCTTCTTCCCCTTCTGCAGCATCACGTACCCGCCGGCGAGCAGGTCCCCCGAGGTCAGCATCCGCTCCACGTCGTCGGTCTTCTCGCCGTTGACGGCGTAGCCCTTCCCCTGGATACCGCGCCGCGCGTCGCTCTTGGAGGTGGCCAGGCCGGCGGTCACCAGCGCGTCCACCAGCGGGAGGCCGGTGTCGAGCATCCCGGCGGGCAGCGCGGTGGTCGGCATCTCGCCGCTCAGCACCTCGAACACGCCGGCGTCGGCGGTGCGCAGGTCGGTACCGCCGAAGAGGATGGCGCTCGCGGCGATGACACGCGCGGTGGTGTCCGCACCATGCACCCGCGTGGTGATGTCCTGCGCGAGGAGACGCTGGGCGGAGCGGCGGCTCGGGTCGGCGGCCTGTTCGGTCATCGCCACGGCGATCTCGTCACCCGAGAGGAAGGTGAAGAAGTTGAGGAGCCGCTCCACGTCCCGGTCGTCGGTGTTGAGCCAGAACTGGTAGAACTTGTAGGGGCTGGTGCGCGCCGGGTCGAGCCAGACGTTTCCGTCCTCGCTCTTCCCGAACTTGGCGCCGGCCGCCGTGGTCAGGAGTGGCATCACGAGCCCGTGGGCGCTCCCCTGTTCCCGCCTCCCGATGAGCTCGATCCCCGCCGTGATGTTGCCCCACTGGTCGCTGCCGCCCATCTGCAGCTCGCACCCCGCCTGGCGGAAGAGGTGCCAGAAGTCGTAGGCCTGCACCAGCATGTAGGTGAATTCCGTGAAGCTGATGCCGGTCTCCATCCGACTCTGGACCGATTCCTTCTGCAGCATGTAGTTGACCGTGAAGTGCTTGCCGGTGTCGCGCAGGAAATCCATCAGCCCCAGGTTCCGGAGCCAGTCGGCGTTGTTCATGACGCGGGCAGCGGTCGGCCCCTCGAAATCGAGGAAGTGGGCCAGCTGGGCCTTGAGCGCGGCGGAGTTTCGGTCGAGGACCTCGACGGAGAGAATCGGCCGCTCGTCCCGCTTCCCGCTCGGATCGCCGACCATGCCGGTGCCCCCGCCGACCAGGGCAATCGGACGTCCCCCGGACCGCTGGAGCCAGGCCAGGCCCATGACCGGGAGGAGGCTCCCCACATGCAGGGAGTCGGCGGTCGGGTCGAACCCGATGTAGGCGGTGACCGGCCCCTCACCGAGGCGGGCCTGCAGCCCGGGGGTGGCGTCGTGGACGAGGCCCCGGGCGGTCATGGTGTCGAGAAGGGTGGGCATGGTGGAGAAACCTAGGGGGACGATTACTTTCCCTCAATGCTCCGTTCCCTGCTGGCCACCCTCCGCGACACCCTCCTCCGGTGGTGGCGTACCCCCAAAATCCGCCGGGGTGTCATCCTCTCCATCCTCGGCGTGATGGTCTTCGGGGCCGCCCTCGGCGCCGGCATCTGGCTGCGCGCCTGCTCCGGTAACCGCTGTCCCTCCATCGAGGGACTCGACAGCTACGACCCTGACCAGGCTTCCAAGGTCTATGCCGCCGACGGCCGCCTCATCACCGACCTCGGCAAGGAGCGGCGCACCGTCGTCAGCCTGCAGGAGATGTCGCCGGCGCTCGTCGCCGCCTTCATCGCCACCGAGGACAAGCGCTTCTACCAGCACCACGGCGTCGACTGGATCCGCTTCTTCGGCGCGGTCAAGGCCAACATTTTGGCGGGGGGCGTCACCGAGGGGTTCTCGACCATCACCATGCAGCTGGCGGGCAATCTCTTCCCGGAAGACCTGAACCGCCGGGTGCGGTCGTACGACCGGAAGATCCGGGAATCGAAGGTGGCGCGGCAGATCGAGGACCGGTACAGCAAGGACAAGATCCTCGAGCTCTATCTCAACCAGATCGATCTCGGCAACCGGGCGTTCGGCGTCGAGGCGGCGTCACAGCGCTACTTCGGCAAGTCGTCCCGCGATCTCAACGTGGCGGAGGCGGCCACCCTTGCCGCCATGCCCAAGGCGCCGAGCCGCTACAACCCGCGCCGTCACCCGGCACGCGCCATCCAGCGCCGGAACCTGATCCTGAATCTCCTGGCCGACCAAGGATCGATCACGCAGGAGGAGGCGAATCGCTGGAAGGCGTATCCCCTCCTGCTCTCCTCGCGCGACGATTTCAGCGGCGTGGCCGAGTATTTCGTCGAGTACATCCGCCAGCAGCTCGACGCCCGGTTCGGGCCCCGGCTCTACACCGACGGGCTCCGGATCTACACCACCCTCGATCTCGAGGTGCAGCAGGCGGCGGAGCGGGCGCTCGAGTCGCAACTCAGCTCCATCGAGGCGGGGGCGTACGGCCCGTACAAGCACCCGACCTATGCCGCCTATCTCGAGAAGAAGGCGGAGTCGGAAGACGAGATCGGGCCCGCCCAGTCGCCCTATCTGCAGGGCCTGGCGGTCACCCTCGAGGCAAAGACCGGCTACATCCTGGCCATGGTGGGTGGGCGCGACTTCGAGGACAGCAAGTTCAACCGCGCCACCCAGGCGCTGCGACAGCCCGGCTCCACCTTCAAGCCGATCGTGTACACCGCCGGCGTGCGGGCCGGCGTGCCGCTCTCCACGGTGATGGTGGACGAGCCGATCACCGTGGAGATGCCGGGCATCCAGGAGCCGTGGGAGCCGCAGAACTACGACAACACCTTCGCCGGGCCGATGCCGCTCCGGCAGGCGCTCTACAAGTCGGTCAACATCATCGCCATCAAGCTCGGCATGGAAATCGGCGAGGAGGCGGTCATCGCGGAGGCCACCCGCTTCGGCCTCGTGGCCTCGCCCATCCCGGCCGTCCCCTCGATCCACCTCGGCTCGGCGGTGGTCAAGCCGCTCGAACTGATTGCGGCCTACACCGCCTTCGCCAACCAGGGGGAGCGGGCCACGCCGATGGGGATCCTGCGGGTGGAGGATCGCCAGGGGAACATCCTCTGGCAGCCGAAGCCCCGGCTGGAACCGGTCATGGACCCGCCGCTTGCGTGGATCATGAACGGCGCGCTGCAGGATGTGGTGCGCCGCGGCACCGGCACCCGCGCCGTGACCGGCATCAGCTTCCCCGTCGGCGGGAAGACGGGCACCACCAACGACGGCAACGACGTCTGGTTCGTCGGCTACACGTCGGACCTCGTTACCGGATTCTGGTTCGGGTTCGATGCGCCGGAGAAGATCAAGACCAACGCGCAGGGTGGTCTCCTCGCCGCGCCGGCGTGGCAGCAGATGATGACCGAGGTGTACGAACGGCGCCCCACCCCCGGCGGCTGGCCCCAGCCCGATGGCCTCGTGAGCGCCGAAATCGACCGCACCACCGGCTTCCGCGCGTCGCCCTACTGCCCGACGGCGGTGCGGGCCACCGAGTGGTTCCTGCCGGGCAGCGAGCCGAACGAGGCCTGCCCGGTGCACCTGCCCTTCGGCCGGTCCACCGAAGTCGAAGCCGCCCCAGTCGAGCCCGCGCCCGACGGCCAGTAACATGCCCCCCCGGTTCCTGACCGCCGGCTGGCTCCTCCCGATGGACGGGCCACCGATCCGGAATGGCGCAATCCTGATCGGGGGCGATGGACGGATCGAGGCTGTCGGTCCGGCGGGGAGCATCCCGCGCCCCGCAGACGCCGACCATTCCGCCTGGCCCGACGCCGCCATCCTCCCCGGCCTCGTCAACACCCACACCCATCTCGAACTCACCGGATTCGCCGGCATGGCGGACGAGGATGATTTTCCCGCCTGGATCCGGCGGATCCGCGTGCTGAAGGCGGAGCGCAGCGCAGAGGATTTCCTCGTCGCGGCGCGCCAGGGACTCGCCGACTGCCACGCGGCGGGCGTCACCACCGTCGCCGACACCGGCGACAGCGGCGCGGTCATCGAGGCGCTGGCGGAGGCGGGCGGGAGCGGGATCGCCTACCACGAGGTGTTCGGTCCGCATCCGGACCAGGTCACCGAGAGCATGGCGGGGTTGCGCCAGCGGGTGTCCGATCTCCGCCGTTTCGCGTCGGAGCGGGTGAGGCTTGGTGTCTCTCCTCACGCTCCGTACACCGTCAGTGCCGAGCTGTACCGGGCGGTCGCCGAGTTCGCGGAGCAGGAGCGGTTGCCGGTCGCGGTGCACCTGGCGGAATCGGCGGCGGAGACGGAACTGATAACCGGCGGGACAGGGGCGTTCGCGGAGGCGTGGCGCGCGCGCGGGATACCGTTGCCGGACTCCTCGGGTGTCTCTCCGGTGGCCTGGCTCGACCGGCATGGTGTCCTCGGGGAGCGGACGCTGGCCATCCATGCTGTCCGAGCTGATGCGGGGGACGTGGCGCTGCTCCGGCGCAGCCGCACATCAGTGGCGCACTGCCCGCTCTCCAACCGCAGGCACCTTCATGGCGCCGCGCCGCTTGCCGCCTTCCTGGCGGCCGGTCTGGCCGTGGGGGTGGGTACCGACTCGGTGGCCAGCGTGGGACGGCTGGACCTGCTGGCCGAGGCGCAGGCCGCCCGTGATTTGGCCGGGCTGTCGGCCGTGGAAGCGCTCGCACTGGTCACCAGCGGGGCCGCGCGGGCAATCGGAATGGAGAACGAGGTGGGGACGCTTCGGGCAGGCCGTTGGGGAGACGTGGCAGTGGTGAATATCGATCGGACCGAGGCGGCGGAGTCGGCACTCGAGTCGGTCCTGGCGAGCACCCCCGCCGAGGTGGCGGAAACGATCCTTGGCGGGCGGACCGTGTACCGGGGGTGAAACGCCTCCCGGCCCTCCCTTGCTGGCGCCAGCACCGCTCGTTACGATTCCTGCAACCAACTCAGGCGGAATTCACCGCATGCGCTGCCTTGCACTGAACGCCTCATTCGAGCCACTCACCATGGTGCCCGTGCGCCGGGCGCTGCGGCTTGTCATTGAGGGCAAGGCCGAGATCGTCGAAGCCGACGGCCCTGAATACATGCGAAGTGAGCGGCTGGCCATCCCACGGCCAGCCATCATCCGCCTCGTCAAGTTCGTGCATGTCCCCCGCCGCTTCCGCCGCCACGTCACCAACACCTTCCTCTTTGCCCGCGATGAGTACCGGTGCCAGTACTGCAACCGGACCCAGCCCGAGTTGCGTCCGCGCGAGTGCCTCACGCGCGACCACCTGGTGCCGATTTCTCGCGGGGGAGGAAACGCCTGGACCAACGTCGTCACGGCGTGCAGCAGCTGCAACACCCGGAAGGGGAACCGGCTCCCGGAAGAGTGCGGCATGCTGCCGATTCACCCGCCGACCGAGCCTCACTTCGTGCACCTGTCGTGGGCAGTCCGCCGCCTGAGCCGGACCCAGGCCAAGTACATCCGGCTGTTCTACGGCGAAGCGGCGCTGCACGCGCTGCGCGGACACTAGCTCGAACGCCGTCATCCCGGCGCACGCCGGGATCCATTCCCGGTCTGTGACATGGACCCCGGCTTTCGCCGGGGTGACGAGATTCGGCCCCGCTGCCCCGCTGCCCCGCCTACTCCACTTCGAAGTTCTCGCTCTTCCCCTCCACCCGCATGATGGGCAGCCCTGCCACGCGCAGCAGCATCCGGCGTGCGGAGCGGCTGACGGCGCCACCCAGGTTGCCGTTGTCGTCGGTGGCGGCGCCGGTCTCTCCCCGCATCACCCGGTCCATCTCGTCGAGGTCGGCGTCGGACAGCGTCGATACTGACAGCGTTGCCACGTAGTAGTAGTTGCCCTTGTCCGTGGCTCGCACCGCGATCCGGTAGGCCACGCCGAGGGCCCGGCCGAGGGTGGCCAGGTCGGGGTAGCGCTGCTGGCGGGTACGCCCGAGCAGCACGGTCGTGACGGTGTACTGGTCCAGCAGCGGCTCCCGCCGCACCACCACGTCCCAGTCGATCGAGCGCACGGCGGCATCGAACCATGACGCGCGCGCGCGCCAGAGCTCGAGGCGGTAATGCAGCCGGAGTGGGAGTCCGCTCAGGAGGGCGGAGGTCCAGCGGTCGTCTTCCAGCAGGCCGTTGACGCGCGCCTCGGGGAGCTGGCCATCCTTGCGGTTCGCATCGGGGACGAGGGTCACGGTGAGCGTGACGTCGTTCGACCCCTGCGCAGCGAGCGGAGGGGCGGCAGGCAGCGTGAGGGCCGCGAGCAGCAGGAGGACGGCCGGCAGGCGCATGCTAGAAGCGGCGCTGCAGGCGCAGGGAGAGGCGGAGCGGGCCATCGTCGGTGACCGACTTGGCCAGGTAGGCGCCGAGAAATCCGAAGTCGATGCCGGCGCCGATGTCCGCCGACCAGAAATCGGCGGAGGGGAGCCGATTGTTCGGCACGCGGCCGGGGCCGGAGCCGGTCAGCCAGGCGGAGCCAATGTCGGAGAGGAACACGAGGTCCGCCGTCTGGATCCCGATGACCCTGCCGGCCGAGGTCTCGCTCCCCTTCGAGAGCGTGTAGTGCCACCCCAGGTTCAGGCGGTGCCGGTACTCGACCTGGAAGAACATTGTGCGGTCGCAGAGGCTCGCCTGGGAACTGTTGTTGAAGCCGGGCGGGGTGCAGTTCACCTGGCGGAAGGCGTCGCCCGGGAGAATCGACGGGCCGCCGAGCGAGAGCCGCCGCTGCATCGGGAGGGCGCCGCCGCCCACCCAGCCGGCAAAGTAGCCGCGGCCGCTGAGCCGGTCGTCTGGTGAGAGCCGGAGGTAGCGCCGCAGGTCGAGGGTGAGCATCGAATAGTTGTACGACCCGTCGGTGGGGATCGGGTTGCGCACGCCCGGCGGGAGGCTCACCGGCCCGACGTTGTCGCTCGAGGCGAATTCCGCGCTCGCCTTGGCGTACCAGCCGAGCTGGGGCTGACGGTCGCTGTCGCGGGTGTCGAGGGTGAGGCCCGCCGTGGTGATCGAATAGGTGCCGTCGTCGATCAGCGGGTTGGGGCGCCAGCGGCTGTCGTTGACGAAGAGCGACCAGGGATCGGCGGCGGGCACCGAGGACATCTGCTCGCTGTACCAGCTGAGATCCACGCGGAACTGGCGGGCGGGGATGAGGAAGGCGTAGACGCCGATTCCCTGGTCGTCGTAGTAGTCGTACTGGTCTTCCTGCACGAGAATTGACGACCACCCCGACTCGGCCCGGGAGAGGGTCTGGTCGGGAATCACCTGGATCACGCTCCACGCCTTGCCGCCGAGGCCGTAGGTCACCTCGCCGCTGCGGCGCCACTCCAGCCCGGTGCGGTAGCCGAAGTCGCTGCGCGAGTCGGTCCGGTCGGTGCTGGTGCGGAGAATCCCGGCGAGGTCGAGCCGGACCCGGTCGCGGTCGGTGGCCCGCCAGTCGAACCCGACGCCGGCCTCCAGCGGGAATCCCTCGACGCGATCGTAGGTGCCGCCAAGCGAGGCGTTGAGCGTGGTGCGCACCTTGCCGACGCCGAAACTCGCCTTGGCCGTGCCGAGTGTTTCGAGGTCGGGGGTCTTCTGCACGATGAGCGTGCCGTCACTCAGCTTCGCGACCGGTGCGAGGTCCCAGTAGACCTTCTCGGCGCCGTCCAGGGTGCTCCCTTCTTGTTGGATGAGCCGTCCGCCCACCACGAGGACATCGCCGGTGATGCGGGCGCCGGGGAGAAGGACCAGGTTGCCGTTGATGATGGTGACGGGGCCCTCGATGGTGCCGCCGACGCGCAGCGCGCCGCGATAGAGGGCCACCGCTCCCTGCAGCGTGCTCCCCCGCGCGAGGGTGACGTTGCCGGTCAGGCGGGTGGTGCCGGAGTCGTTCCAGGTCCGGAGGAGCTGCTGGGTGACGGCGGCGGGGAGGGCGCCCATCCCCGAGCTGTCGGCAAAGGGGGCGTCGGGGTCGATGACCACCACGCTGTCTTGGGCGTGCAGGAGTGGCGTCACCCCCAACATCAATGTCAGGAGCCAGAGCCCACATACCCAACGCGCCTTGTTATGCATCGGTTCGTGCCCCCAGTCGTCACCCCGGCGAAAGCCGGGGTCCATGGTCCGTCATCCCCGCATCCACCTCACCCCCTGTCCCCCTCTCCATGATATGGAGAGGGGGACGCCCGTTAGATCATGTCATTCGCCAAGCCCCAGCCGCTTCATTCGTCGGTACAAGTTCGCCCGGTCGGTCTGCAGCGCCCGCGCCGCCTCGGCCACGACCCCGTTCGCGTCGTTCAGCGCCGCCTGGATCAGTGCACGTTCATGATTCTCAAGCGACTCACTCAATGATGCATGGCTCCCCCTCTCCACATTGTGGAGAGGGGGCCGGGGGGTGAGGTGAGACAACTGGAGAGGGGGAACGCTCGGCACCACCTGCCGCACGAGCTCTGCCGTCACGCTGCCGTCGGCAAGAATCGTCAGCCGCTCGACCACGTTGGCCAGTTCCCGCACATTGCCGGGCCAGCGGTAGCCCGCCAGCGCGGCCACCGCGTCGGGAGTGAACGGCACCGGATCCTGCGGCCGGAGCCGGCTTGCGAAGTGCCGCACCAGGGCCGGGAGGTCTTCGAGCCGCTCCCGGAGCGGCGGCAGGTGAATCGGAAAGACGTTGAGGCGGAAGAAGAGGTCCTCGCGCACCTGACCCCGCGCCACGGCGGTATCGAGGCGGCTGTTGGTGGCGGCGATAACCCGCACGTCCACCCGCGTCGTCCGCTCGGCGCCGAGGTGCTGGACCTCGCCCGTCTCGAGGACGCGCAGCAGCTTGGCCTGCGCCTCGAGGTGCAGGTCGCCCACTTCGTCGAGGAAGAGGGTGCCGCCGTCGGCCAGCTCGAAGCGGCCCATCCGGCGCTCGGTGGCGCCTGTGAATGCGCCGCGCTCGTGGCCGAACATCTCCGACTCGACCAGTTCGCGCGGGATGGCGGCGGAGTTGACGGCCACGAAGGGCCCACCGGCGCGACCGCTGGCGCGGTGAATGGCCGCGGCCACCAGTTCCTTGCCGGTGCCGGACTCGCCTGTGATGAGCACGCGGGTGTCGCCCGGTGCCACCTGGGCCACCAGTTCGCGGACTTTGCGGAGGGCGGCGGAGGTGCCGACCATTTCGTCACGGTGGCCGAGGGCGGCGTGCAGGGCGCGGTTGGCGGCGCGGGTCCGGGAGAGGTCGAGGGCGGCCTGGAGGGTGACGAGGACCGACTCGGGGGTGAGGGGCTTCTCGAGGAACTGGAAGGCGCCGAGTCGGGCGGCGCGGACCGCGTCGGCCAGCTGGGCCTTGCCGCTCATCATGATGACGGGGGCGGAGACGCCGCGCTCGCGGAGTGCCTGCAGCGTGGCCAGACCATCGGGGCCCGGCGGCATCATCAGGTCCAGAAAAATGGCGTCCGGCTCGGCCTCTTCGACGGCCAGGATGGCGGCGTTGCCATTGGCGGCTTCCGACACCACATGCCCCTCGGCGCGGAGCAGCGCCCCGAGCATCCGGCGGATGTTGGCTTCGTCGTCGATGAGCAAGATTGAGGACATTCGGAAAGATAGCGCCCTACTGCCCCGCTGCCCCGCTGCCCCGCTGCCCCGCTGCCCAGCGGCCCCGCCAATACCACCTCACCCCCTGTCCCCCTCTCCATGATATGGAGAGGGGGGACCGCCCGACAGCATCACCACGAACGTGGCTCCCCCTCCCGGGGTCTCCCGCACCTCCACGTTGCCGCCGTGCGCCACGGCGGTCTGCCGCACGAGCGCCAGGCCGAGGCCGGTGCCCTCGTCCTTCGTGGTCCAGTAGGGTTCGAACACCTGGGCGCGCTGCTCCTCGGGGATGCCGATGCCGTGGTCGGCAATCGCCACGATCACGCCGCCGGCGCCGGGGGCGATCCGGATGTCGAGCTGGCCGGCGCCGTCCATCGCCTCGACGGCGTTCCGGATCAGGTTGCTGAAGGCGCGGCGGAGGGGGTCGTAGTGACCCATGATTCGCGGCGTGTCGGGATGGACCTGCAGGGTGGCCTCGACCGTGGGTGGCACGGCGGTGCGCCGCAGCTCCTCGAGCAGTTCCGGCAGGTCCACCTCGGCGGCGGGTCCCTCGGGGAGCCGGCCCAGTTCGGCGAACTCCTTGGCGAGCCGCTCCAGCCGGTTCGACTCGGCGGCCAGGACCTCGATGGCCTCCGTCTGTTCGGGGCGCGCCGTGCGGGCGAGCGCCTTCACCGCGAACCCGATCGGCGTCAGCGGGTTCTTCATCTCGTGCGCCACCCGGCGCGCCACCTCGCCGAAGGCGCGGATCCGCTCGGTCTCGAGTTCGCGGGAGCGGCCGAGCTCGAGTTCACTGGCCATGGAGCGGAGGGCGGAGCGGAGTGCCTCGAATTCCGGGGCGCCCCGCAGCGTCTCGGCGTCGGGTATCGGCTCGTGCCGGGCGATGTGGCCGGTCCAGCCGACCAGTTCATCGATCGGCCGGCTCAGCTGCCGGGATAGGTGCCCGCCGAGGCGGACGGCGGCGTAGACATACAACGCACCGAGGGCCAGGAGCAGCGCCGCCAGCCCGGCGTAGTAGTACTGGCCGTACGCCTCGGCCGCCTGGGTGCGCACCAGGGCCCGGTTCAGCGCCTCTGCGTGGGCGGCCAGGGCGCGGCGCTCGGGAGCGCGGAGCCGTGTGGTGTCGATGGTTTCCACCAGCACTCCGGCTGGAGTTGCCGACCTTCCACGGCCGCGCGGGCGGCGGTAGCGGGGTTGTTGGTGCGGATGGTGAGGGCCTGAAGCTGAAGATGGCGATCGCGGTGGGCACGGCGCCCAGCGCAATCAGCACCAGCAGGATCCGTTGGAAGGGGGAGAGTGAGGGGTCTGGGTGTGGTCAGATATCCGATGCGACAGACACCCCACGAGTTCCCCATGTCAGCGAGGACGTAAAGCGCTCCGTCGGGACCCACCCTCAACCAGTTATGGGGAACCATAGTTCCAAAACGAGTTTACGGAATTGTCGTTGACAGTGTCGAGGCGGCTGACCCATCCGCTTACATAGTCAGCGAAGAAAAAGCTGCCCTGGTATTCCGCAGGGAAGAGCGAGGACGGGTCCATAAAACGTAGCCCCAGCAATGGCGAACCCGACTACTAGGCTTGATTATCACTGGAATGTCTGTAGACGCAGTGGGTCGGCACGTCGGCCCCACCTGGCCCTTCCCTGACAGGCCAGCCGAAATTGGCGCCGGCAAGACCTTCGTCGACCTCTTCCCAGATGCTCTCCCAACATCGTCAATAAACATCCGACCCGTCACCGGCTGAAATGCAGCAAACGGGTTTCTTAGCCCCAATGACCAGATCGCCCGGTTTCCGCCAGTCGTGCTCCCATAGAAAGGTTGTCAGTTGAACGATCCGTCGTCATTAAAACGAAGGATCTTTCCGAACGGAGAACTCATGCTCTGGTGCATTGGCTTCCGGTGGCGTTGTCACCCACAGCAACATACAGCATTCCATCGGGGCCGAAGTGCAGAGCACCGCCGTTGTGGTTGGTGGCGCTGGAGAGATTCGGAAGGTCCACCACCGTTTCACTGCCCGAGCTAACGTCACCGTTGGCAGTGACGCGCACGATACGATTGTGGGCACCACCTGATTCAGAAGTGTAATACAGGTATATCCAATGGTTGGTCATGAACCTGGGTGAAATGTGAGGCCCAACAGCCCCTGTTCGCCGATCTCCGTGGTGGTCACAGTCGTGAAGGGTGGAAAGGAGTAGGCCGTTCTTGATGACACGGACGGCTCCTCCCTTGCTCTGCCACGAATAGACGGCCATCAGGTGACCGTCTTCATGCCGTTGGTTGAACTTGGAATCCGCTCACCAGAGTGGTGCGGCTGAAGCCAGTTGGCAAAGCGGGATCCGGAGAAAGTCACGCGAGCCGCTGACCAGGGCGAGAGATTGCCGGCGGCATCGCGGGCCTGTGCCCGCACCACGTGGACGCCCGTGGTATAGGCACTCGTCGCCGTAGCGTGGCTTGATAGGGAGCCGATGTGTCTTCGGCCAAGGTGATCCCATCTAGCTGGAAGGTCACTTCCTGACTACCCCGACGTTGTCGGTCGCGGTGGCAGTGAATGTCAGCGACCCCGACAGGCCGGTGGTTCCATCGGTCGGGTCGGTGAGTTGCACGCTGGGCGGCGTTCCGTCGGATCCAGACGGGATTCACGGTAACGCCAACCGGCGGAAATGGTGACAGCACCATCGCCCGTGGCGCGGGCCGTCAGCGTGTGATTGCCGGTCGTGATCGGGGTCCAGGTCACGGCATACGGCGAGCCGTTGTCGGTGCCCAGCGGGGTCCCTCCATCGAAAAATGCGACCCCAGTCACCGAACCATCCGGATCGGACGCAGTCGCAGTCACCTGCGTGGCTGTGCCTTGCGTAACTGGGGCGCCGGCGGATGGCGCGGTGAGGCTCACGATCGGATCTGGTTCACGACCGCCACGATCTGGTAGGTGGCGGTATACGCAGTGTTGGTGGTGGGCGTGACGACCGTGCGGGCGCGGATCCGCCATCGGACCACACTTGCCACTCGAGGCTGTCGGGGCCGATCACCTGCGGGGAGGGGGCGCCGAGATCGCGTTCCATTCCGATCACCGAGACCACGCTGAACGGGGTTGCCTGGGGCTGTCCATCCACGGTCAGGACGACCCCGCTCGGGGCGCCGGCAAGGGAGAGTGTAACCTTGCGGGGCTGCAATATCCACGTGACTCGTATCCGCCAGTCCGCCCGCATCCACGACCGCCAGGTATATCCGGAGGAAGATGTCGTCCGTGTGCCCCCGTGGCGGCACCAGGAAACTTCCGGAAGTCGCCCCCGTCGTCGGTATCGAAGGTGTATGAGTCGCGTGGTGCAGCACCACCCACCAGGTGAACTGACTGCCCGCAAGGGTCCCGTCTGTCCGAACCCGTGCCGGCGTACGCGACTGTTTCACCGCCGGAGAAGAAGCCGCCGGTTGCAGGAGCATTGACGTCGCGATTGGTGGTTGATTGCCCGTCAGTCACGACCACGCCCACGACCGCGGATGCGGTAGTGGCGCCGCTGTCGTCTGTTGCCCGCGCCGTCAGTGCATGGGGCCCTGCGGAGATTAGTCCAGCTTACGGAATATGGGGTGATGTGTCCGCACTGAGCGACACGGCTCCATCAAAGAATTCGACAGCCACGACTGTCCCGTCGGGATCCCCGGCAGCGGCGGTCAGGCCGGAGTCGCCTTGATCGAGCGGGGTGGCCCTCCGGGATGGAGCAGTCAGACTCACCGTCGGCGATTGGTTCGCCGGGGAGAGACAGTGACGGCTACCGGGGCGGAGGTGGCGGCGCCGCCATCGTCCGTGGCGGGCCGTCAGTGCGGTGCAGTCCGCGGACACTCGGCGACCAATTGACCGCATAAGGCATGGAGGTGACCATGCCGAGAGAGTTGGGGCTGGTCGAAGAATCTGACCGATGCGATGGCCCTGTCGGATCAGTCGCCGTGGCTGTAACCGCGGTACTGGTGCCCAGCGTGATGGTCGCCCCGGACAGGGACCGTCGATAACGACACTCGGAGCCTGGTTGGCGGGTGGTAACCACGTCTCCCGCTTGACACGAGAACATAGCCCCGATGCCCACCCGAGGAGGACAACACGCTGGAGAGAGATATTCATGTGACAAAGTTAGCACATCGGTCCAACTGCCCGGTCTCGGGTTGGGCTGGGCGATCTGCCTGAGGCGCTAGCCCTTGACAGGGCGCTGGTCATCGATTTCCGGGCAGATCCTGCAAGTGTGCCGCCGATGAATGCAATCACCGTTCCGATGAGGGGGTTGGATAGGTGGGGTCGAGATGAACGGGCCGGGATTCCCGTGAGGCTCGCTAGGGCTAGGGCGGTCGCGCCGAACACGGCTGCATATCCAAGGTAGGCCGCGGTGCGGTGCGAGAGGGCGTCGAATTGGCTTCCCCACTCCAACAGGTAGAGCGAAAGCGCAATCGCGAGTGCTAGCCTCGGTACCCAAAGCCACCCGTCGGGGGGAACCGGAATCAGGAGGGATGCGACAATCCCCACCCAACCGATGACAGCACCGAAGATGCTGCTGCCGATCACTCTCATCATGGGGGAGTTCCCGCCGTCGGCTTCGGCAATGGGCAACCAGCCGATGATGCCAACCCAGAAGAGCAGTCCCAGCCGAAAGAAGACCAACGCAGCGACACCGCCAACGATGGCCGTACTCCACGGACCGCGCATTAGTGGGCGACATACATCCTCCTCGCGAAAGCGGACGTACGGAGGGGCTTCACCCCCGATATGCCATTCGAAACCAAGGATGTCAATATGGCGAATGCTGCGGCTCCGTTCTCTGGTCGGGCCAGGAGTTCCGGGTACATCGCGGTACCCATTCCCAGCAGGATGCCGATCGCCGCCACCCACTCGCTTCCAGTGCGCGGCCGGGAAGCCCGCCGCAAACGGGACGCCGCCAAGGAGGAGGGCGGCCGTGAGGGTGCGACTATCAGACCCATCTTCCCGCTGAGCGCCCCGTAGTGTGACACCAGACCGAGCAGGCCGAGAATCCAGTGCGCCGTGAGCCCGCGCCTCCTCGCCAAGCACAGAATCCCACGGCATGATCAGGCTCCATCCCCAGCTTGCACTCAAGGGTAGCCGACGCGTGCGGATCGGGGTCGTGGATCCGCGGTTCAGTTCGAAGGCCCCATTGCGCAGCGCCGTAGGCCTCCACTGTGTCGCCGATCGACCCAGCCATGCCATTCTTGAGGTTCACGGATGGCACCCGGAGTTTCGGGTTCAGCGCCTTCAGGCTCAAACGGGAACGCAGCAGGTCCCGACGATCCTGGCCGAGCAAACCACCTGCCGTTGCCACTCGTCATAGATCACACCCTGACGGGGGCCAGTCGAGATGGACTGGGACCAAGGACGGCCCGGAATCCCATCGAAGGCTGCGCTGTCAGGGCGTCCTGATCCTCGCCTGGTCGATGGCTCTGCCGGAGCAGGATACCCCCGGCGCTCAAGGTCAAGACTCGACCGAGAAAGGGCTTGTAATTGCCGAGATCCGGCGCCCACTGTCCATACCACGGGCGGCTGGATCGGGCTACGCGCCCGAGCGACCAGGCCGTGACAATCCAGATGCAGACCAACCCTGTTCCGAGGGCCAGGCCAATCGCCGTGCCACGCGTGGGGGTGGGACGATTATGTAGAGCCAGCTGGAACCGATGACTGCGCTGATCGTGCCACCGGGCCGTATTCATCAGGATATCACCGAGACTGGCATCCCGGCCGGTTATGACCTTCATCCAGGTGGTTCGATGCCGAACGAAAGCGATGCCGGCCAGCACGAATGCTCGCCTCCACGAGAACCCCGCCAAGCCCAGCCCAATCCCCAGAGGCAGGAAGAGCAGCACGTTGAGCAGCACATCGACACCGCCCAGCGATCCGCAGACCACAGTAGAGCGGCGTCGCAGCGGCCTCACCCGCCCCGCCCGGGTCGGGGATCAGGGTCATGAGCGGCAATGAATACGATCCCGGCGAGTGCCAGTTGGAACCCGAAGTTGTTCTGGGATCGAGACATAGAGCCTTTCGCTGGAGGCTGGGTGAGGCGGCCGACGGCATCCAAGCGCCGGTCGCAGGCTTCGGGAGGTCCACACAGGCACGACCCGTGCATGGATAGTACCTTCTGAAGGGTCAATTTTGCCAGCAACCAGCCCCCGGAGCCGCCGCCTGCCGCCAGTTCACCACTTCTCGGTTGATGTGGAGGAGCACTTCCACGTGACTGCCTTCGAGCGGTACCTCTCCTGCGGAGTGGGAGCATCAGCCGAGCAGGGCGGACGCGAAGTACCGACCTGTTGCTGGATCTCCTCGCGCGCCATGGAGCTTACCGGTACCTTCTTCATCGTTGGCTGGCTGGCGGACTGAAAGCCGGACCTCGTGCGCCGGATTGCAGCCGGCGGCCACAAAATCGCCAGGCCACAGCCTGGCGGCACCGCAGGATTCCCACCATCAGTCCCAACGAATTTCGCGAAGACGTGACCGCACCAAGGCTCGGTTGAGGAGATCTCCGGCCAGCGCGTTCGTGGTTTCCGCGCACCGAGCTTTTCCATTCTCCCGGGATGGAATGGGCCTTTGACGTCCTGCTCGGAGACCGGCCGCTGTCTCTACGACTCAAGCATTTTTCCCTGATCCGGCGGCCAGGGTACGGATGGCCGGGTGCTCCGACCGTACCGTACGATATCGTCCGCCCGGCAGGTACGCTTCGAGAGTACCTGATGACGACCCTCCGCCTCCTCGGGGTCCGGGTTCCGGCCGCGGGCGGTGGGTACTCTTCGGCAGTTCCTGTTCGGGCGCCGCCCGCCGCGCATTCCGGGGACCTGAGCGGCAGGAGGAAGGAGGGATGTTTTACGTACATCCTTGGGAAGTGGATCCTGCATAACCGCGGATCAAGTGTGGAAAGCTTACCTGGCTTCGACACTATCGTGGACTCGATCACCCTTGCCGCGACTCGAGCGGTTGCTCGGCGAGTTCCGGTTTTCGTCTGTCGTCCCTCGGGTGACCGCACATCTGACGTAAGCCTTCGAAGGGTCCCCGGCCGAGTGGGAACGCGTTCGCAGGCAACAGGTTGGCTGGACGCATTTTCATCTGTATGGGTGCGGCGTGACCTCATGCAGAACGCGCTCGGTCACGAGACGATCTATCTCGGGCCGTGCCTCACACGGCTAGCTCGCCAAGCGGGATACCCCCTCGTCCGGTGCGGAGGCCCTATTCGGACACTATCTGGGTCTCGCTCCCATTCCCGAACTACGGTGGCCCCCCGGCACCCCAGATGCGGTGGGCGCCCTCGCGGCCGAGGCGGCCCGAATGGCAGACGAAGGGGGCGTGAAACTCCTTGAACTCCGGAGCGGCAGTTTCCCGTCGACCTCTCTTGGTGTCGCATCGGAAAGTCACCGTGGTGCTGGACATGCCCGCCGACCCCGCTTTGCTGATGAAGGGCTTCCGCCAAGCTGCGGAGCCAGTGAGGCGCCCTGAGAAGGAGGGTGTCACCTACGCCTTCGGCTCTGACCAGGTCGCGCCGTTCTTCTCCGTCTTTTCCCGGCACATGCGAGACCGGGCACGCCTACGCAGAGTCTTCGGCTCTTCCAGGAAATCGCGCGCGTCTTTCCGGAGGACGCCGTCTTCGGGTGCGCCTGGCTTGGGGACAGGCCCATTGCGGCAGGGGCCGGATTCATCTGGGGCAGAGAGTTTGAGATGACCTGGGCCAGCGCGCTCTCGGAATTCAATCGCACTTCAGCCAATATGGACTCTACAGGGCTTTCATGGAACGGGCCATTGCGACCGGTTGCACCTGTTTCAACTTTGGCGCTGCACGCCGGGTGGCGGTGTACCCATCGGTTCAAGTTGCAGTGGGGGCGGCGTAGACGAGGACTTCCGGCGGTATCAGCACTCCACTGGTGGAGCGCCGGCGACCACGCCATCGCCGGATCAGGGGGCCTTCGCCTGGGGTCCGCGGTTCAGCGAGGTGCTGCCGCTGCCGATTGCCACTGGCCTGGCCCACATCGTTCGCCTGATTCCATGACGCGCGATCTCGCGGGAAGTCCTCGTCAGCGTCACCTTCCTGCCCTTGACGGAATTCGAATGGTCGCCGTCATGGCTGTTCTCGTTGCGCACTCTTACGCTCAGATCCCCACCGGTGGGCTTGGGGTCAGCGCGTTCTTCGTTCTGAGTGCGGTTTCCCGCCAGATCATCGCTCTGCTGGCGAGTATGACGAGACTGGTACCGTCTCGCTTCGGCGGTTCTATGCGCGGAGGACTCTTCGCATTTTCCCGGCTTACTACACCTACCTGCTCCTCACTTTCGCAATTGACACGTACGTCGGGGATACCCATTCGCGTTCCGCCATGGCCGCCGCCTTGTACTACGGTGTCAACTACTTCAACGCGTTCAACGGTCACCCCAGTACTTCGGTGGCGGCGACTTGGTCGCTCGCAGTCGAGGAGCAATTCTACCTTATCTGGCCATTGTTGTTTCTGGACACTATGCTCCGGCGGGCGATTGCGAATGCTCCGGGGACTCATCGGACTCATCGCCCTCGTCGTCGCTTGGAGGTGTTTCCTTTGGTATCAGGTGGGTATGGGGGAGGCCTACGTCTACAATGCCTTTGATACTTCGCTTCGACACGTTGGCGGTCGGTTGCCTCCTGGCCGTGCTTCAAGTCCCGGTCGGCCGTGGCCTGAGCAGGACTGCTGGCACGTTATTGGTGGCTTCCGATGGCTACTCTCGGATTATTGCTCATCTCCCACCTAGGAATCTCATCGAACTGGCACTACGGAGTCGGACCACTGTCGACGCACTCCTGCTCGCGGTCTTGCTTGTCCAACTCTTGCAGTTGAGTTCGACCTCACCATGGCGATGGCTCGATGATGCCAGGGTGCGGTATCTGGGCAGGGATTTCATACCCGATGTACTTGTACCATTGTTGGGGTATGGCCATTGGTCGGCGCGTCCCGTTCGGCCATCTGCACACCAGATTCGCATTTGGCGTGATGGCCACGGCTGGCTTTGCCACCGGCTCGTATTACATCATCGAGCGCCCATTCTTGAAACTCAAAGCCCGGTTCGAACCAAGGGGTACGGTAGGGTGAGCCGCTTGCACCCCGGCCAATTCCCCGCTTACCATATCGGCCTTACTCGGGCTTGCGGGCTGCTTGGCTCAGCGACGGTCGGTGGGAACGGCGCGAAGTCGAGCATGCGCTGAGGCTAGCCTTTGGCCCATGCAAATTGTATCTCACCGACAGCGGGACGTCCGCATTGGCTTTGGCATTGCGGGTCGTAGGGGATGTGACCCGAGCCCCCATCGCTCTCCCGGCCTACTGCTGCTACGACGTCGCGACTGCAGCCGACGCGGCGAGGATTGACTTCATCTCTACGATGTGGACCCAACCACCCTCTCGCCTGATCTCGCCTCGCTTCGGAAGGCGTTTGAGGCAGGTGCGGAGTGTGGTGGTGGCGCACCTGTATGGCGTGCCGGCTGGATTTGGGGGCCGTTCAGAGCTTGGCGGACGAATACCAGGCCCTGCTGATTGAAGATGCAGCCTCAGGGGTCGGGGTGCGTCTGGCGCGGCAAACCGGCGGAGAAGCCACGGCGCCCTTGGCATCTTGCCGAGCTTCGGACGCGGCAAGAGCGTCACTGGCGGCAGGGGCGGTGCACTGCTCATCAACAACGAAATGCTGCTCGATGCGGCTCGGTCGGCGTGGGGCTCAACGACCGGTCCGCGCGCGCCTCGCGGCTCTCTCACGGACTTCATTTCGCTTTGTGCACAGTGGAGTTTCGGTCGACCCGCCCTCTATTGGATTCCATCGAAACTCCCGTTTCTTGGCCTCGGTGAAACAACCCACCATCCGCCTCACCCGATCGGTGGATCTCTGCTATGGCTGCGGGGGTCCTCATCCGGACCCTCCTCCTGATGGCTCCCAATGAGATTTCCAGCGGCGGGCCAACGCCGACCGGCTGCAGTCCTGTCCGGGGTGTCTCACACTTCGGTGTGCCAACGGGCTGGAAGGCCGGGTGGCTGAGGCTGCCAGTTGTACCCAGCGCACGGCAGATGCGGTGCCGAGTAGACATAATGTCGCGCTGGGGGTCAGATCCGGCTATCCATTGTCCCTTCGGATCTTCCGGGACGGCTGCGGCGCTTCCCGAACCGGGATACAGAATTCCCTGGGGCTCGCCTGTTGGCCGAACGCCTCGTTACCCTTCCCACCCACAGCCAGGTGCGGAGCGCGAATATTCCGGTGTTTTGAATGGTCGCGGATTTGGGGGCGGGCCAAGCCGGAGGTCCGTCGGTTTGGGGTGTTTCCCTAACACATTGTTGTGCAATTGATTATCCTAGTCCCCTTGGAAAGCGGATCCGGCCCGGGGTTTGCATTTCCAGAGGTAGCCCAAGTGCTGTGGGTGGTGGAAGTTGGTTGGGCTAATAGCAGGTCTTCGAGTGAATTGATTGCGGTGGCAAGCTCAGCAGGCACATCAGGTTTCACGATTTCTGATTTCAAATACAGGCGGTGGCTTGTGTCGCTCGGGTTTGTTGCGGCCCTTACGGCGTGCTCCTCTGGCGACACAAAGTCTGGTCTCGGTCCTGGAGGCTCCTCTCCAATCGTCCTCATCTCAATCTCGCCCACCGCCGCGATACTCGCGCCCGGCGGGACGGTCGCATTCACTGCCTCTGCTACGCACCAGGATGGCTCAAGTTCCGTCCCGGCAGTGAGTTGGCGGTCTACCGGCGGGACGGTGGCCGGTACAGGCGTGTATACGGCCGAGTTCCATCGGTACCTACCATGTCATTGCCCTTGCGACGGGTGACGATCTCGGATACGGCGACGGTGACCATCACGGCCACCCCGCCGGTGCTGCAGGCGGTGGTCCTGACGCCGGCGAGCGTGACGCTGGCGGCGGGGGCGCAGCAGACCTTCAGCGTGAGCGGGCAGTGGAGCGACGGGTCGACGACGGCCCCGGCGGTGACCTACGTGGCCACGGGCGGGACGGTCAACACGAACGGGCGCTACACGGCGGGGACGACGGCGGGGAGCTACCGGGTGATCGCGACCCAGCAGGGGGGCACCCTGGCGGACACCAGCGCGGTGACCATCACGGGCAGTCCCTCTGGCGTCCTGTTCTCCGATGATTTTGAGTCGGGGCTCGGTCAGTGGGAAGACGTTACCCAGGTGCACATCGGGACCGCGCAGGCGCACTCTGGCACCAAAGCGCTTGAATTGAGCTACGCGGCGGGGAGCGACGATGCGGGCTGGGCCTGGCGGAAGCATCTGGTGTCGGATCAGGCCGCCCCGCACGACCAATACGTGCGGTGGTGGCAGCGCTGGAGCGCGGGCTTCACCTTCTACAACGGGAACGGGTCGGACCAGAAGCTGATGATGCTCGAAGCGCTCTCGCCACAGAGCGGGTGGGCCCAGACGGCCAACTGGAAGATCTATTTGCATGTTGTCGGACGCTCGGTATCTGCCATCTCGGGGACGACGTTATACCCGGAGCGTTTCATCTGGGACGGTACGTCGCAGTGGAGCGGACAGTGGCAGGGGTACCTCCCGACGACTCAGATTCCATATGTGGCTGATCGGTGGATTTGTACCGAAGTGCAGGTGAAGCACAACACACCAGGCCAGCCCGATGGTGAGCTCCGGGTGTGGATCGACGGCGTCCTGATGACACAGCGGACCGGAGTAAAATTCCGGGATGCGCCCGTGAGCTGGAATGCCATCGAGATCTCGGGCTATTACGACGGCGGCAGCCCGAAGGCCCAGACCAGCTGGGTGGACGACGTGGTCGTCAGTACCCAGCGCATCGGATGCTAGCCGCGCGGAAGACGCTTGTGTCAGACCCCTTCCAATATCTGGGTGATACCATGCAATCAGCTTGCGGCCAGAATGTTTACTCGATCTACCACACGCCATGGGCCGGATGGCAGCGTTTCAGACAAGTGGCGGCCCTGATCGCTGGCTTCACCATCACGTCATCGTGTGCCAGTAGCGAGGCGAAGGCCGGTCTTGGGCCCAATGACTCTGGCGTGATTTCTCGACTGGATATCAGCCCAACGTCAGTCGCTCTGGGACCCCAGGGGTCACAGCCCTTCTCCGTCACGGGTGCTCTCGAAGACGGAAGCGTCGTACCATCACCCGCCGTGACCTGGGACGCAACGGGTGGTACGATCTCATCAGACGGCCACTATACGGCGGGTGATACACCGGGCACCTTTCAGGTCATCGCAGCGCAACAGGGTGGTCAGGTCGCGGACACCGCAACAGTCCTAGTCGAGTCTGCTGCCCCTGCTGTGTTGACTGGATTGAACCTGTCGCCATCAGTCAACACGCTTGCGCCAGGGGCGACGTTGCAATTCGGGCTTACTTCTACTTGGAGCTCAGGTGGCAATCAAGTTCCAGTCGTGAGCTATTCGACTACTGGCGGCACGATCACTGCGACCGGGCTATACGTTGCACCTGCGACCCTAGGCGAATACCTGGTGATTGTTGCTCATGTGGGTGGGACCCTGCGGGATACTGCGTTTGTTACGGTGAGCAACATCACGCCATGGCTCACCGAGGATTTTTCGAGTTACGCCAATACTGCTGCGCTCCGCTCTGCTTCGTGGGTGGACGACATTGACACGAGATGGAGCGCAACAAGTGGGATGTCCTTGGACACCACTCAGGGGTATGGTACATCCACTCGGTCTATGAAGGCATCCTTTGCCATCGGTGATAGCGGGCAGCCCGGACAGACGATTAACATGCGGCTTCCCTCGTCAACGACTGATTACTGGACCGAAATTTGGGCCAAGTTTTCGACTTCGTTCAGTTCCAACGGGACCTGCAACGGCAACAACCCTGACTACAAGTTCGTGTTC
>JAWKQM010000009.1 GCA_041390145.1 Gemmatimonadales bacterium
CCACGTCGGACACGATGCCGGCAGCCATCGCCGCGCTCGCACCCCGTCACCCGCTCTACCTCCGCCTGCGGAGCGACCTCGCCCGGTATCGGGCGCTGGAAGCCAGCGGTGGATGGGAGCCGATCCCGGCCGGCCCGAACCTGGAGGAAGGGCAAAGTGATTCGCGGATTCCGGCGCTGCGGCGACGGCTGGCCCTGACAGGCGACCTTGACCCGCTCACCGCATCCGATACCGGCGCCGTGGCAACACCGGAGCTCACCGCGGCGTTGGCGCATTTCCAGGCGCGCAACGGCCTCTATGCCGATGGTGTCCTGGGTCCGCGCACCCGCGATCAGCTGAACGTGCCGGTGGCGGCGCGCATTCAGACGCTGCGCGTGAGCCTGGAACGGGGCCGGTGGGTCCTGCGCGATCTCGGCCGCACCTACGTCGCGGTCAACATCGCCGGCTTCGAATCGTACTTCGTGCGGAACGACACCCTCGCGTGGCAGGCCCCGTCCATTGTCGGACAGCCGTTCCGGCAGACGCCGGAGTTCCGCGCGACGATGACCTATCTCGTCGTCAACCCGACGTGGACGGTGCCCGAGTTGCTCCTTGACGAGGATGTGTTTCCGGCGGTGCGGCGGGACTCGACCTACCTCGCGACGCACGCCATGCAGGTGTTCGACCGGCAGGACGAGGTCGTCGATCCCAGCACGATCGACTGGAACTGGTATCGGGGGCGGACCTTTCCCTACCGTGTCGTGCAGGCGCCGGGTGGCGGAAACCCCCTCGGCCGGATCAAGTTCATGTTCCCGAACCCCTACGCCGTGTATCTCCATGACACGCCGGCACGGGAGCTCTTCCGGAAGCCGCAGCGGACCTTCAGTTCGGGGTGCATCCGCATCGAGCACCCGATGGCGCTGGCGGCGCTGCTCCTCGACGGCTCACCGTGGACCGCGGAGGCACTGGACAGCGTGGTGGCGGCGGGGAGCGAGCAGACCATCCCCCTGCCCCGTGCTGTGCCCGTGGTTGTGCTGTACTGGACGGCGTGGTCGGCACGGGACGGCACGGTGAATTTTCGGCCCGATGTCTATCACCGTGACGCGGCGGTCCTCCGCGCACTCGACGCACCATTCCACTTCAGGAGTCCCTGATGCACCGCCCTGCTCGCCCGGCGTCGATCCTCTGGCTGGTGGCCGTGCTGACCGGCTGCGCCACCGCGCCCGCGTCCCTGACCGCTCCACCCGCCACACCCAAACCCGACGCCACGCTGCAATCGCAATTGGAAACGGCGGTGCAAGGATTCCATGGTGATGTGGGCGTCTACGTCCGGAACCTCCGCACCGGTCAGACCGCCGCCATCCGGGCGAACGAGCTCTTCCCGACGGCCAGCATGATCAAGGTGCCGATCCTCCTGGCGACGTTCCAGGCGATGGAAGACGGCAACCTGTCGTTCTTGCAGAAGCTCACCTACACCGACTCGCTCGCCTATTCCGAGGAGGACGACCTCCTCGCGCTGGTCCAGGACAGCAGCACCATTGAGCTGGCCAAGGTAGCCATGCTGATGCTCACCATGAGCGACAACACGGCATCGCTCTGGCTGCAGTCGCTCGCCGGCACCGGTGTGCAAATCAACCAGTGGTTGACGCAGCACGGCATGGACTCGACCCGCATGAATTCGCGGACCCCGGGGCGGCAGGACAATTGGAAGCAGTATGGATGGGGACAGACGACGCCGCGCGAGATGGCGGAGCTGCTCGTGATGATCCGGGAGCAGCGGGCGGTGAGCCCCGCCGCCGACCAGCAGATGTACCGGATGCTGACGCGGACCTACTGGAACGGCGAGGCGGTGAGCCAGATCCCGCCCTGGGTGCAGGCCGCCTCCAAGCAGGGCGCGGTCGACCGTTCACGCTCCGAGGTGGTGCTGGTGAACGCGCCGGCGGGGGACTACGTCTTCTGCGTGATTACGAAGAACCAGGTCGACGAGAGCTGGGATTCGTCAAACGAGGGCTACGTGCTGCTGCGGAAGGTGTCGGCGCTGTTGTGGGCGTACTTTGAGCCGGACACTCCGTGGACACCGGCAGCGGGTGCCGCGCGCTTCACTCCCTGAGCGCGGCACCCAACTCCACGACGGTTACTGCCCCACGGCCTTCGCGAAGTTGCTGCTGGTGATCGTCACCACGACGCCCTTGGCCGAGGCCGTCAGGACCTTCTTGACCGGGAAGCTGACGCCGGTGGCGAGGGTAGTGAATGCGACATCCAGCGACACCTTGGCGCTCGGGTCGTTGAGCCACGTGGCAACAGCCAGGGTCGCCAGGTGGTGGTCCTCATTGTGCACCACCACGGCGACGGCGTCGCCCTGCTGGATGTAATTGCTCACCGTCACCTTGAATGTGTCGTTCGACGGGTTCGGCGCCACCGACACATCCCCCCGCTGCTGCGCCTTCGCAATGAGTTCCTGCTCGGGCGGCACATACTTGGCCACGAGCGTCTTGACGCTGTCCATGTACGCCTTGAGGTCGGCGATCTTGCTCTTGGCGATCCGCTTGCGCAGGGGGCCGCGCACCTTCTTGGGCGCCGGCGGGGCGCCAATCTGCGTGCACTGCGGCTTTTCGGCGCCGGCCACGTACTGGCACGACATGGAGTTGGTTTCCTTGACGTCGCCATTGAGCGCCAGCTCCGTCGTCTCGATCCAGGTGTAGGCCCGCTGCGCCGCGGCGTTCTCGGCGAGCGTCCGCTTGAGTTCAGCCACCCGTTCCTGCACGGTACCCTGCGCATGCGCTGTCGTCGCCACGGCCGCGCAAAGCAGCGCGGCCATCGCCGCCCGGCGCGGCAATCTCGTTCCAGTCATGGTCTGTCTCTTTCCTTGGTTATTGCGCGAGCGCGAAGCCGGCATCGGTGATCGTGACCACGACTTCCTTCGCGGTGGCGGTCAGCGTCTTGGTCGAGGCGAAGCTCACCCCGTTGGGCAGCGTCGTGAACGCGACATCCAGGGTCACGGTGGCGCTGGGGTCGTTCAGCCAGGTGTCGACCGCCACATGGGACACCTGCTTGGTCGTCTGGTTGACGGTGATGATGACCTTGTCACCCTTCTGGAGATAATTGCTCACGGTCAGCGCGATGGTCCCGTTCGACGGGTTGGGCGCCGTGGCGACGTCGCCACGACCCTGCGCCGCCTGGATCGCCGCGGCCTTCAGCGGCACGTACTGCGCCACGAGCGTCTTCACGCTGTCCATGTAACTCTTGAGCTCATCGACCTTCGAGTCCTTGACCGACCGGCGCACCGGGCCGCGCTGCCTCTTCGCCTCCGGCGGGGCGCTGGTGACGGTGCAGGTGGGCTTCGTGCCCCCGGCCATATACTGGCAGGCGGAGGTAGTCGTGGACTTCACCTCTCCCTTGAACGCGACCGCCGTCGTCTGCTGCCAGGCGTAGTTGCGCTGTGCCGCCGCGTTGGCGCTCATGGCGGTCTTGATGGCCTCCACCTCCTGCTGGGCGCTGCCCTGTGCCTGGGCGGCGGAGGCGAGCGCAATCACGGCCAGGGCCGACAGGCCGGTGCGAACGGTCCAGGAACTTCGGGGCATAGTATCACTTCCTCAATGGGAGATGGTCACTGCAGTCGCTGCAGACACAAATGAAATACCAAAGAATCGAGGACGCAAAGGTGAAGTGACTACCGGCCCACTTCGCTCAGCATCGCCATGGCGTCGTCCAACTGGGCATCCGACAGATATGGAGCTGGCCCGAATCGCAAGGCGTCCCCCCGGGCATCGGTCAGGACCCCCCGGGCACGAAGTGCGGCGGAGAGTTCGGCGGCGCGCGGGGCACGCAGGGCGAGAAACCCTCCGATCTGGCCAAGCGGCACGGTGCGGTCCCGCGTCACGACGGCCGGGTCGCAATCGAGCGCGTCGAACCGCTCGGCAAGCCGGCCCACCTGGTGCTGGCTCACTTCCCGCAGGAACGCAGGGTCGAGCCCTTGTTGTTCGAAGAAGTCGAACACCTCGGCGGCGCGATAGTGACTGGTGGGGTCATATGTGGACCCGGCAAACCGATCGGCCCCGGTGCCATAGAGCACGGCGCCGGGCCGTGACTCCGCCAGGGCGCTGAACTCGCTGAACCACCCGGTGACGACCGGTCGGAAGGCACGGCCCGGAGGAATCCGCAGAAAGCAGTTGCCCTCGCCGAGCTGACAGTACTTGTACCCGCCCCCGGTCACGAACGCTCCCTCCAATCCCTGCGCCCGCACCGACATCGGCACGACACCGAGCGCATGGTAGCTGTCCACCAACAGCTCCGCGCCGTGCCGCGCACAGGCCGCCGCGAGGCCGTCGAGGCCGGGGACGATGTGCGCGTTGTGGAAGAACACCGCCGAGACCAGCACCGCCGCCGTCCGGTCATCGACCGCCGCCGTCAGCCGTTCGGCCACCGTGCCTGCGGGGTCGGCGGCCACCTTCGCCACCTCGAGGCCCGCTTCACCGAGTCGGTCGAGCTGGCGCCGGATGGTGTGGAACTCACCGTCGGTGGTGACCAGCCGCGGGCGCTCGCGGAGCGGCAGCGCCGAGAGGAAGCGGAGGAGCAGGTCGTGCGTGCTGGACGCGAGAGCGTACTCGCCGTCCGCGTCATCGAGCAGCGTGGCGAATCCCTGTCGCACCCGGTCGGCCTTGGCGAACGCCCGCTCCCATTTTTGGTCCACCAGTTGGGCGGCATCGTCCCAGGCGCGGAGCTGGCCGTGGCGGGCACAGTCGGGCCAGGCCTGGTGCGAGTGCCCGGTCAGCAACAGGCGGTCGGCCACACGGAACGCGGAGTACTGGGGAGCGAGGGCGTTCGGGGTCCGGTAGAGCGCATCAGCCAGCACGCCGGCCCCCCTTGACGATCCGATAGCCATATGATATCATATCGGTATCACCTTCTCCGTGAGGTTGCCGTGATTCGCGAATCCAAATACAAGGCCGCCAGTGGCCTGTTCTTCCTGGTTCTCATCCTGGCCGCCGCCGCCTTCGGCCTGTTGCTCGTCACGCGTGGCGCGGCAACCGACAGACCCCTGATGGCGCTGCCCGGCTTTGCGCTCCTCTTTCTGGCGGCGGTCAGCCTCGGCGGGCTGTTCGTCGTCAACCCCAACGAGGGGCGCGTCCTGACCCTCTTCGGCAAGTACGTCGGCACCGTGAAAGTGCCGGGCCTCTGGTGGGTGAATCCCTTCATGGCCAAGAAGAAGGTGTCACTCCGCATCCGGAACTTCGAGACGGCCAAGCTGAAGGTCAATGACGCCAACAGCAACCCGATCGAGATTGCCGCGGTAGTCGTCTGGAAAGTGGTGGACACCGCCGAGGCGATGTTCGAGGTGGACGACTACGAGAACTACGTGAAGGTGCAGAGCGAGTCGGCCGTCCGCACCCTGGCCACCGCCTATCCCTACGATGCCCACACCGAGGGGGAGGAGGCGCTCAGCACCCACACCGCCGAGGTGTCAAAGCAGCTCAACACGGAGGTGCAGGAGCGGCTCGGCAAGGCCGGTGTCGAGGTGACCGAAACCCGGATCAGCCATCTGGCCTACTCACCGGAAATCGCCTCGGCCATGCTGCAGCGCCAGCAGGCCAGCGCCATCATCGCCGCGCGGCAGAAGATTGTGGAGGGCGCGGTCGGGATGGTGGAGACCGCGCTGGAGATGCTTTCCAGCAAGAAGATCCTCGAGCTGGACGCCGAGCGGAAGGCGAACATGGTCAGCAACCTGCTCGTGGTGCTCTGCTCCGAACGAGGCACGCAGCCCGTCGTGAACTCCGGCTCGCTTTACTGATCGCCCCGTGGCTCCGCGCAAGGCGTTCCTGCTTCGACTCGACCCCGCCGTCCATGCCGCCCTGGAGCGGTGGGCGGCGGACGAGTTGCGCAGCCTGAATGGGCAGATCGAGTTTCTGTTGAGAGAGGCGATCCAACGGCGTGGCAGGGGGGCGGCGGGGCGGCGGGGCGGTGAATCCGCTGCTACAGATCCGCCCGAATAGCCCAAAGATCCGGGAACAGCGGATGGTTCAGCGTCCGCATCAGGTACTCGGCCCCGTCGGACCCTCCCGTGCCGCGCTTCGTCCCGATGGTGCGCTGCACCATTTTCACGTGGCGGTACCGCCATTCCTGGACCCCTTCGTCCAGGTCCACCAGCCGCTCGCAGACCTGCGCCGGCAGGCCGCCGGTCCGGTAGACCGAGACCAGCACGTCCTGCACGCCGGCCGAGGGCGTGACCGGCTGGGTCACGTCCCGCGTCAGCGCCTCGGCGGGAATGGCCGCGCCCTCCTGGGAGAGGTAGCCGAGGAATCCATCCCAGAGCGTCGAGGCGGCGAACCGCCGCTCGAGAAGCTGCCGGTGCGCGGATCCTTCCGGGTAGCGCTCCAGCGCGCTGCGCTGCTTGTGTCCCAGCGCAAACTCGAACTCGCGAAACTGGAACGACTGGAAGCCGCTGCCCGACTCGAGCCGGTCCCGGAAGGAGAGGAACTCGAGCGGCGTCATCGTCTCCAGCACGTCGATCTGGGAGACGAGCACCTTCAGAATGGTCAGGATGCGCTTCAGCGTGCCCAGGGCCCCCAGCCCCTCGCCGGCCTCGAGGAGGCGGTGCAGGCGACCGAGTTCATGGAGGAGCTGCTTGAACCAGAGCTCGTAGACCTGGTGAATGACGATGAAGAGCATCTCATCGTGTTCGGGCCCGTCACTCAGCGGCTGCTGCAGCGCCAGGAGTTCGTCCACCTTCAGGTAGGTGGCATACGTAAGCGGCTTGGACGGAGGGGTCAAATGCCGTCCCGCTGGGAAGGGGAACCGACGCCAGGGGTCTGCGGACGGAACATGGTGTCGACGAGGGTGCGCGGCTTCATGCCCTGACCCGGCAGGACAGACTGGCCCGGCTTGCAGGGGCGGGCATTGCGCACCGTCCACCCGCTCGGCATGCCGGCGGAGTCGAAGCGGACATCCCCCCGCTGGTTGAGCCTCACCCGCCGGACCCCGATGGGAGTGGCCAGTTCAACCAAGCCGGTCAGCTCGTACTTGGTCATGACGTAATCGTCGCCCTTGGCGTGCACCGGCGGCTCGTTACTGCGCGGGATCTGCAGCAAGACCGTCACGTCCACCGAATCGCGCATCTTCATCGTGAACGCCTCGCTGCTCTGGAGCGACCCGACAACGGCCCCGTCCACGGCAAGCTGGCCGTTGATAGTGAGTCCATCGACGTTGAAGTCGTTGAGATTGCAGCCGGTCAGGACGACCTGGAGGGTGTCGGCAGGCGAGCCCTGAAAGGTGGGACGGACGCCGCTCAGCGCGAAGGTCGGATCGGAGTACAGCCACCCGCCAAGGGGGGTACAGCCCAGTACGCCGAGTCCCAGAAACAGGAAACCGGTGACGACGGCGGTCGGCGATGCATACCTGCGAATCCCCATGGGCGTTGGTAACCCCCGATGATGCTCACGGCATCTCACCCCGCGCCTCGCGCGCAAGCAGAGCCCGCTTTCGATCCTCCCCCCACCGATATCCCCCACCCGTCCCATCGGCACGCACCACCCGGTGACAAGGGATGACGAGCGCCACCGGATTTGCTGCACAGGCGGTTCCGACGGCCCGGGCTGCGCCGGGCCGCCCAATGGCCGCTGCCACCTCGCCATAGGTGCGGGTTTCCCCGTACGGGATCTGCCGCAACTGGTTCCAGACCAACCGCCCAAAGGGGCTTCCGCCGATATCCAGCGGGATCCGCGCGAGTGGCGCTCCCTCGGCCAGGTGCCGGAGAACCGCGGTGGCCAGTGGAGCCAGGGCGCCGTCATCCCGCACCAGTTCCGCGCTTGGAAACTCCCCGGCCAGTTCGCGGGCGAGTGCACCATCGTCCTGCCCAAACCAGGCCGCGCAGAGTCCCCGCTCGGTGGCGGCAAGCAGGAGCGGCCCCGCCACCGATTCTGCCACGGTGTACCGGAGCGTAACCCCGGCCCCACCCGCGCGATACGATGCTGGCGGCATACCTAGCGCATCGGCGCCCTGCTCATACAGCTGCCGACTGGACCCATAGCCGGCGTCCCACCCGGCGCGGCTCACCGCACGGCCCTGCCGGAGCCCCGCCTTGAGGCGTTCACGGCGAAGGGCCTGTGCATACGCCCGGGGGCTGACCCCGACCAGCCGGGAGAAGTTGCGTTGCAGGTGCGCCGGACTCAAGCCCGAGGCCCGGGCCAGCTCCGCGAGGGGAGGGACCTCTCCAGCGCGGCCCTCAATATAGGCCAGCGCCCGCCGGACCGCCTCATTTCCCGAACGGGGCCCGGTACCGAATTCCGCCTCATCGGGTTTGCAGCGCAGGCAGGCTCGGAATCCAGCTGCCCGCGCCCCGAGCGGCGAGTCGCAAAACACTACGTTCTCACGCTTTGGGCGTCGGGATCCGCAGGAGGGCCGGCAGTAGATCCCGGTGGTGCGCACGGCATAGACGAACTGGCCATCGGCCCGCGCATCGCGGTCGAGCACGGCCGCCCACCGGTCCGTCTCGCCCGGGGGAGCCTTGGCACTGGGTGACTTGATCATGGGAACAAGGTAGGAGAAACCCCGGGGCGGGGCTATCCGGTTTGTGCGTTGAATCGCCGGCGGGACCGGGAGGCAGGGAGGCTCTACCTGCCCACCTGCCCCGCTGCCCCCCTGCCCATTCCACACCGTCCTACTTCAGGAAAAGAAGCTCCCGGTAGGTCGGCACCGGCCAGAACTCGTCCGCCACGTGCAGCTGGAGTTCATCCGCCACCAGCCGGAGTTCCTCCATGGCCGGGATGACCTTCGCCTTGATCTGCTGGGCGTGCTTCATCGGCGAATCGGCGTGGGCCTGCGCCACCTTGTCGAGGGCCACGGTCGCCTTCCGAAGCCGGCTCACTGCACCGACGAAAGTCTGCAGCGCCGTCCGGGAGTCGGCGTCCTCGACGCCGGCCGCCTCGGTGGAGGCCACGGCGTCCGCCATCAGCGATTGATGCGCCAGGGCGGCGGGAAGGATCATGGTCCGCGCCATCGACACCATGGTCTCCGCCTCGATGGTGATCTGCTTGATGTACTTCTCGATGGCGATGTGGGTGCGGGAGTCGAGTTCCGCCTTGGTGAGCACGCCGTACTTCTTGAACATGTCGTAGTTCTTCTTCGCCGACAGCGCCTGGAACGACTCCACGGAGTCCTTGAGCATCGGGAGCCCGCGCTTCTCCGCTTCGGCATGCCACTCCGGAGTGTAGTTGTCGCCGTCGAAGATGACCCGCTTGTGCTCCTTGAGCAGCTTCTTGAGCAGGCCCATCGCCGCGCTCTCGACCTTGGCGGCCGTCGGCTTGTCACCCACCGCCTTCTCGAGTTCCCCCGCCACGTAGTCGAGCGACTCCGCCACGATGGTGTTGAGCACCGTGTTGGGCCAGGCGATGCTCTGGCTCGACCCCACGGCCCGGAACTCGAACTTGTTGCCGGTAAAGGCAAACGGGCTGGTGCGGTTGCGGTCGCCGGAGTGCCGCGGCAGCTGCGGCAGCGACCGGGCGCCCAGGTCGATCATCCCGCCCTTGAGCGTGCGCTTCGGCACACCCTGCTCGACTTGTGACAGGATGTCGGAGAGCATGTCGCCGAGGAACATCGAGATGATGGCCGGCGGCGCCTCGTTGGCGCCGAGGCGGTGGTCGTTGGCCGCGCTGGCAATGCAGGCCCGGAGCAGGTCGGCGTGCACGTCCACCGCGCGGATCACGGCCACCAGGAACACGACGAACTGCAGGTTGGTGTGCGTCTCGTCCTGCGGATCGAGGAGGTTGACGCCGGTGTCGGTGGCCATCGACCAGTTGTTGTGCTTGCCGCTGCCGTTGACCCCGGCAAAGGGCTTCTCGTGCAGGAGCGCCGCCAGGCCGTGCCGCTGGGCCACGCGCTTGAGGGTCTCCATGAGCAGCATCTGGTGGTCGCTCGCGATGTGGCTGACCTCGAAGAGCGGCGCGATTTCATACTGGCCCGGCGCCACTTCGTTGTGGCGGGTCTTGACCGGCACGCCGAGGCGGTAGAGTTCGAGCTCGGCGTCGGACATGAAGGCCAGCACCCGGCTCGGAATGGTGCCGAAGTAATGGTCCTCGAGCTGCTGCCCCTTGGGGGGACGGGCGCCGAAGAGGGTCCGCTCGCAGGTCATGAGGTCGGGGCGCTGGAAGTAGAGCTCCCGGTCCACCAGAAAGTACTCCTGCTCCGGACCGACCGTCGTGGCCACGCGGGTGACGCCGGCGTCGGTGCCGAAGAGCTTGAGGATCCGCAGCGCCTGCTTGCTCAGCGCCTCCATCGAACGGAGGAGGGGGATCTTGGTGTCGAGCGCCTCGCCGGTCCACGACACGAAGGCCGTGGGAATGCAGAGCGTCACGTTGTTCTCGCCCCGCACCAGGAAGGCGGGGCTGGTCGGATCCCACGCCGTGTAGCCGCGGGCCTCGAAGGTGGCGCGGAGGCCGCCGGAGGGGAAACTCGAGGCGTCCGGCTCGCCCTGCACCAGCTCGGCGCCGGAAAAGTTGAAGATGACCCCGCCGGATCCGTCGGGGCTCACCAGCGAGTCGTGCTTCTCGGCGGTGAGGCCGGTGAGCGGCTGGAACCAGTGGGTGAAGTGGGTGGCGCCGTTCTCGATGGCCCAGTCCTTCATGGTGGCGGCCACCACGTCGGCCACCTGGGCGTCGAGCTGCTCCCCGGCGTCGATGGTCCGGATGAGGCTCTTGTAGATCTCTTTCGGGAGGCGCTGGCGCATCACGCGCCGGGAAAAGACGTCCTTGCCGTAGATGCTGTCGATGCGGTCGATGGGGGCGGTCACGGAGTTCCTCGCACTGGCGGTCGGGAGAGACGAGCGGCGGACGGCGGGAGTCTAGTGCAGAGGGCGGGCCGGGGCTAGGTTTCTCCATAGACCATCTATGGAAGAGCGAACCTCGCCCCCATGACCCTGCTTCCTGGCACCCTCGACCTCCTCGTGCTCCGCGCCCTGGCGTGGGAGCCGACGCACGGCACCGGCGTGGGCGACTGGATCCGGCTGGTGACCGGCGGCGTGTTCAGTATCGAGGAGGGATCACTCTATCCCGCGCTGGGGCGGCTGCAACGGAAGGGGTGGATCACGTCGGACTGGGGACGGTCCGACGCGAATCGGCGGGCCCGCTACTACCAGCTCACGACCTCGGGCCGCCAGGAACTCCGGCGCCTTGCGGCGGAGTGGAATCGGTACGCGGAAGCGATGGGGACGGTGCTGCGGCACGGGGCGCCGAGGCCATGGATGTAACGCGCTTCACCCCCTGTCCCCTTTCCCCCGTGTGAAGAGGGGGAGGCATGCCCTACCAGCACTCAGCCTTGCGACGAAGGTGCAACATCGTCATCGGCGAGGAATGTCTGCCAGCGAGCCACCGCCGCCTGATCCAGGATGGGCTGTGCAATACACTTTTCCACGAACGCGGAGAAATCCCGCGAATACGGCGTCGGCTTGGCCCGCCACCAGGCCTCGACCCCCGGCAACGAAATCCACCACCCGAGCGTCGCCGCCCAGCGACCCCAGACCTCGGCGGGAAGGCGATCCGCATGTGCCTCGTGGAACATGAACTCGAATGTGCCGAAGATCTCGTAGAAGATCCACGTGAACTGTATCCGCTCCTCGCGTGTGAGGTTCGCGATGTCTCGCACACCACGACTCACGAGGCTCGAGGCGCTCGCGTTCGTACCAAGGCGGGCCTGCGTCGCCCCCAGCCGCTCGAGCGCCTTGGCGTAATTCTGCGACTGCAACGACTGCGTGTGGCGACGAATCTGCGAGGTCAGGCTGACGATGGCCACGAAAACCGCCACCAGGCCTGCATAGTTCCCAATCTCCCGCAACAGTTCCAGGCTCATGACGTTTCCCCTTCGAGTGCGGACCCTTCCAATAGGTACGCGCGAAAGGGCGGGACGCAAGGAGGCGGGGCGGCGGGGCCGAAACTACGCGATGAAATCCTTTGGAGTCAGCGGGCGGAAGCCAATGTCGAAGGCGAGGAAGAGCGTCTTGCTGAAGGGAAAGAGCACGAACGGCGACAGCAGCGCCTCGAGCGGCGCCGTCCACGCCAGCGTGTCCCACGGCGGCGTGGGCCAGGCGCGGGCGATGACGGTGAAGATCACCGCCATCGAGAGTCCCTCGGCGAGGAGGAGATTGATCCAGATGGCGCCGAGGTAGTAGCCCGGCTCGCCGCGGTCGAAGCGGAGCCCGCAAGTCGGGCAGTCCGGCAGCATCCGCAGCCAGTGATGGAAGACCGGCGTGGCTCCGCAGTGGGGGCAGTGCCGGCGGATGGCGCGGAAGAACCGGGTGGAGCCGGTGGGCGCAGGCGATGTCATGGCGACAAAGCTAACGGCCTTGCTGTTCAACCTCACCCCCGGTCCCCCTCTCCATAAAATGGAGAGGGGGGACGTCCGAACCGGACGCCCCCCTGCCCCGCTGCCTACCTGCCCCGCCGCGAGCGTCAGCTCGCCCTGGCCCAGACCTTCAGGAACGGGATGCGGGTCGGAGCCGGTGCCGCGACGACGGCCGCCTCCGTTTCCACCGGTGCGTCGAGTTCCACCTCTGCCATCGCCGCGAGCGCCTGTTGGTAGACCATCTGGGCCTGGTGCGCCGGGAGGTCCATGGTGCGGATGTAGTGGCGGACGCCGTCCTCCGACGAACCGCTGCGGGTCCCGGCCAGCATCAGGGCATTCGATTTGTGGGTGGCGGCCAGCCCCTCGAGGGCGCGGGCGGTGGCCAGCGTCATCCGGCGGCGCGCCTCCTGCGTCGCCGACGCCATCCGGCGGGTCACGCCGAGGAAGGTGCCGGGATTGAGGAGCGCCCACCCGCTGGGCGTGCCATCGGGCGTCGATGTCTCGAGCGCGGAGAAATCGAGCCGCAGGAAGGTGCCGGTCCGGACGGCGTCGCGCATGCCGAGGGGGACCGGGACTTCCCGGAAGTACGCATCGAGCGCCTCGTCCACGGAAACGAATGGGGCGAGGGCCTCGACGAAACTGGCGGCTTCGGTGCGGTGCGTCTCGACCAGCGCCTCCCAGGCGCGCGCGTAGGCGACCTGCACCTGCCGGTCGGCGGCCGAGGCGTTCGGGGTCAGCGAGGGAATGGCATTCGGAAACTGCATCGTTCGTCACTCCGGTAGAGGTCGACTTCGGGGAGTGAGAAGAGCAGGAGCGGTGCCAGTCGACTGCACCGTTGGCAACCGTTGAAATACCATGGGTTTGAACGGCGAACCCGCAACCGTTTGCATATCGGAGGACTGGGGGCTCCCACCCTCCGCTGCGTCGCAGTGAGGGATGGGTGCGACAACCGGAAGGGTGGTTCAGAGGTCAAGCCTGCACCGCTTGCACCTCTAACCTCGGGAGGCAAAATTCCCGGATGCGAACCTCCTTCCTCTGCCTCGCCGCCCTCTTCGCCGCGGCGCCGCTCTCCGCCCAGGCCATCAAGTACGAGAGCAAGGACTCCGTCGGGGGACAACCGAAGCAGACGGCCTTTGTCGGTCTCACCATCTGGTTCGACGGGTACCTGGACTTCTACGGGCTGCAGGAGAGCCCGACGTTCAGTCCGATCGAGATCCCGACGGACGGATCTGGCCGGTCGGGAGCTCGCCTGGACGCCGATCTCCGGCAGACCAGGTTCAGACTGGGCGGCACCACCAACGACACACCCGTGGGGCCCATCACCGCCTACCTCGAGGCTGACTTCTGGGGCCCGGACGGGACAGCCGTCCTGCGACTCCGCCGGGCGTATGTGACGGCGAGGCGGCTGCTGATCGGACAGGACTGGAGCACGTTCAGCGATCTGACGGTGTTTCCCCCCGTGGCCGACTTCGATGGACCGCCGACCGGCGCCAACGTGCGCGTCGCGATGATCCAGTATCGCTCACCGCGCAATGCGGACCATCCCTGGAGCACCGAGATCTCACTCGAGAATCCGTCTGCAGACATTCGGTACCCGACCGCGTCGATAGACAGCACGACCGAGCCGACGTTTCAGCGACTCCCCAACCTTGCCGTCAACGTGCGCGTCGAGAAACCGTGGGGCCACCTGCAGTTGTCCGGCCTGACCCTGGAACTCCGTTACCGACAGGATGGCGTCAACCAATCCGAGTGGGGATACGGCGCGGCACTCTCCGGAATTCTCAATGTCGGAGCGCGGGACAAGCTCTTCCTGCAGGGGCTGGCGGGCCGGGGGATCAGCCGGTACGTGACAGGCATCGGGAATGCCAGCGCCGACGCGATCGTCTACAACGGTGAATTGAGTCTCTTGCCGGTCGCCGGCGGATACCTCGCGTACGAGCATTTCTGGACGCCGTCGCTGTACAGCACGGCCGTGGCGGGCGGGATCCTCGTGCAGAACAACATTGATCCGGCCTACAACGACCTCTTCCGGGGCACCTACGGATCGGTCAACCTCTTCCTCACCCCGGCCCCGCGCCTCAATCTTGGCGCTGAAGTGCTCTACGGCTGGCACAAAGATGCGTTCGGCGGCAAGGGAGACGCGCTCCGGCTCTACCTCGTCACTTCGTATACCCTCTAGCCCCCACCCCGCGTCCGCCCGCAGTAGAGTCGGATCCGCAGACCGCCAGTCGACGTGTCCAGTACCGTGTCGAGCGCCAACCCCGTCGCCGATGCCAGCGCCGGATCCGATGTGACGAAACCCAGCGACCACGACGCGAGTGGTCCGCGCATCGCGTTGCCGAGCGAGGCGTAGAGATCCCGCAGCCTGCTGCTCTCGCCCACACGGACGCCATAGGGCGGGTTGGTAAGCACCAGCCCGGGTGGAAGGTCCGTCACGTCGGAGTCAAAGAGGGTGTTGGTAAGCGCGGCGCGAAGGACAGACAGGTCGCCGGCCACCCCCGCCCGCTCGGCGTTGGCGGCACAGGCCTCCACGGCCCCCGCATCTCGATCCGCGGCCACGATCGCAGTGGTTGCCCGCTCGAGAATCGCCTTCGCCGCCTCCCCCCGCACGTACTCCCACACCGACGGCTTGAATTCGGGCCAGTTTTCGAACGCAAAGCGGCGCCGCCAGCCGGGGGGAATCCTCCGGGCCAGGAGTGCGGCCTCAATCGGAATGGTGCCCGATCCGCACATCGGATCCACCAGCGGTGCGGTGCCGTCCCACTCCAGGGCCAGAAGCATCGCCGCGGCAAGCGTCTCCCGTATCGGCGCCTTGGCCGACGCCAGTCGGTAGCCCCGTCGATGCAGGAGACCGCCGGAACTGTCCACGCTCAGCGTCAATTTGTCGTCCACGAGGCGCACGAGGAAGCGCTGCACGCCGGGGAGCGCCGCGACGTCATCATCGAGCGTGTCGGCGTCGGAGGGAGCGCGGACCGGGCGGGCCCCCGGCAGCGCCGACACCATGGCGCGCTCCAACCGCTCGGCGACCGCGTCCTGGTGGTAGAGCCGGCTCTTGTGACTGGTCACCCGGAAGTGCGCCGCGCCGCCCGCCGGAACCCACCGTTCCCAGCGAATGGCCCGCGCCCGCTGCTCCAGTTCGGCGAAGGACCTAGCATCGAACCGCGCCACGCGCACCACGATCCGGCTGGCGGTCCGCACCTGCAGGTTGGCGGCGTAGAGGACGCCCGGCGCCGCCGTGAACGCCACGCCCCCAAGCTCGGTGGCATCCACCACGGCGCCCGCCGAGGCGAGTTCGCCGGCGGTCAGCCGTTCCAGGCCGGGCGCGGTTACGGCATAGCAGGAGTGCATCGATCGAATGGTAGCGGCAGGGACGGGGCATTAGTACTATTTGAGTATTCACCCCGCTACCACCCCTGAGGGGCAGGACCATGCCGTTCCAGCGCCGTCTCATTCCCGCCGTGATGTCCTTCCTGGCGGCACTCGCCGTCGCACCGCTCACCGCCCAGACCGCTGCCACCCCAGCCGAGACCGGGTGGCCCAGGCAGTTCTTCTACTCCGGCGACAGCATCACCATCTACCAGCCGCAGGTCGACGCCTGGCAGGACAACCTGATCCGGGCGCACGCCGCAGTCGCCATCAAGGCGCCGGGCATGGCCGAGCCCACGTTCGGGGTCATGCACATGCAGGGCGTCACCGCCGTCAACAAGGACACCCGCCTGGTCGACATCACCGATGTCGCGGTGACCAGCGCCAAGTTTCCGATGGCCGGTGCCCAGGAGGCCGGATTCTCGGCGGCGCTGACGCTGGTGCTGCCGGTGAGCTTCGACAACGTATCGCTCGACCGGCTGACGCTCAGCCTGGCCGCCGAGCAGGACCAGCAGAAGGCCAAGACGGTCCCGATCCAGAATGACCCGCCCAACATCATCTTCTCCGCCCAGCCGAGCATCCTGATCAGCATCGACGGGGCACCGAAGTACGTCGCGGTGACGGGGCAGCCGGTGATGCGGGTCGTGAACACCACCGCCTTCCTGGCCCGCGACAACAACGATGCCTACTGGCTCCATGTGTACGACGGTTTCATGACCGCCACGGCGCTCGCCGGGCCGTGGACCGTGGCGAAGAAGGTCCCGTCCGCGGTGCAGACGGCGGCCCAGGCGGCCGCCAAGGCGGGACAGGTGGACATGCTGACCGGCGCGGCCACCGACTCCACCCCGAAGCCAACGCTCAAGAACACGACGCCACCCAGCATCTACGTGGCGACCTCACCAACCGAACTGATCGTGACCGACGGCCCACCGAACTACGAGGCGATCCCGGGCACCAGCCTCCTGTACGTGGCGAACACGAACATGTACGTGTTCGAGGAGGTCAACACCCAGACCGCCTACGTGCTGCTCTCGGGCCGCTGGTTCAGCGCGCCGTCCACCAAGGGGCCCTGGACCTTTGTCCCTGCCGACAGCCTCCCGGGCGAGTTCGCCCAGATTCCCTATGACAGCCCGATGGAGAACGTGCTCGCCTCGGTGCCGGGCACGCCGCAGGCCCAGGAGGCGGTCATCGAGAACCAGGTGCCGCAGACCGCGACCGTGTACCGCGACTCGGCGCACCTCGACCAGCCGGTGTACGACGGCGGGACACCAAAGTTGCAGGCCATCCCCGACACCCCGCTCCAGTACGTCGTCAACACCGGCACGCCGGTGATCATGGTCAGCGCCAGTTCGTGGTATGCGCTGCAGAGCGGGATCTGGTTCACCGCAACGTCGGCGAACGGCCCGTGGACGGTGGCCACCTCCGTCCCGGCGACGATCTATTCCATCCCGCCCAGCTCCCCGCTCTACTACGTGACCTACGTGAAGGTGTACGGCGCCACCAGCACCGTGGTGTATGTGGGGTACACCCCCGGTTACTACGGGGCGTACCTGACACCCTACGGCACCGTCGTCTACGGCACGGGATACACCTATCCCGCGTACGTGGGCACGGTGTACTACCCGCCGCCGATGACCTACGGCTATGGCGCCACCATGACCTACACGCCATACGCCGGCTGGGCCTTCGCGTTCGCCCTCGGCTATGCTGCCGGCTCCTCGTACTACCACTATGGCTACGCGCCGATGCCGTACTACGGGGCGTACTCCCCCTACCACGGGTACGCCTACGGTCCCCATGGGAGCGCCGCGTACTACGGCCCGGGTGGTTGGGCCGGCACCACGGGGAATGTCTATCATCAGTACGGCTCGACGAGCGCGGTGAGCCGCACCTCCGGGGGCTACAACGCCTGGACCGGCAACGGCTACGCGCATCAGACGGAACAGTCCTACAACTCGATGACCGGCACCTCCACCGTCGGGGCGCGCAACACCGAAGCCAACGCCTACACCGGCGGCTACGCCTCGCAGAGTGCCGGCGCGGCCTACAACAACAAGACCGGCGCCGCCGCCGCCGGGGTGCACACCACGGCGGGCAACGCCTACACCGGCCAGCAGGTCTCGGCCACCAAGGGCGCCGTGTACAACCCCAACACCGGCCGCACCGAATCGGTGGGCGCCATGGGTTCAGACGGCAACTACGTGGCGCACGCCGGGAACAATGTCTATGCAGAATCCAACGGCAACGTCTACAAGAGCACGCCGAGCGGCTGGCAGCAACCGTCGGCCAACGGCGGGTGGCAGAACGCCAGCATGAGCGACGCCCAGAAGCAGCAGGCCAACAGCTGGGCGAATGCGCGCGGCGCCGGCGACACCCGGGCCGCGAGCAGCGGCAACTTCAACCGGGGCTTCGGCGGGGGCGGCGGTTTTGGCGGGGGGGGTGGGCGGCGGCGGTGATTGCAGGAAATCGACTTCAACCAACCACGACGAGCAGATCATGAACAGCTTCACGCGTATCACAGCGATGGTTGCCCTGACCGCTTGCGTCACAGGCGTCGCTTCCGCGCAGACGCCGGCCGACGAAGCCACCGCCGGCAACGTCACCGCGCTGGCCAAGCAACTCGGCCTGTACGTCTTCCCGGCCAAGGGGCAGAGCACCACACAGCAGACCAATGACGAGGCGGCCTGCTACAACTGGGCGGTTCAGCAGACCGGGATCAACCCGATGGCTCCGGCGCCCAACGCCGATTCCGCCGCCAAGGTGTATGCGGAAAAGATGAACGCCGCAACCCAGGGTGCGGCCGTGGTGGGCGGGGCCAAGGGCGCCGCGGCCGGCACCGCCATCGGGGCCATTGCCGGGAACACCGGCGAGGGAGCGGCGATTGGCGCCGTGCTGGGCGGGCTGGCAGGCCGACGCGCCCGCAAGGAGGCCGAGCAGGAGGCCCAGGTGGCCGGCGCGCAGGCGGCGCAGAACAAGGAAAAGCAGAACATGGCGACGTTCAGCCGTGCCATGACGGCCTGTCTGACGGGGAAGGGATACTCGGTGAACTGACCCGTGAAAGCTCGCGGGTAATCCCACTGGTCAAGCGAGGGGGGCGCCGTCTGGCGCCCCCCTCGTGTTTCCCGTAACTTCCCAGTCTCTATCTCCCCCCCTCGCGACGAGCTGATGACCGACACACACGACAGATTGACTGCCGCGCTGGCCGGACGCTATCGCATCATCCGGGAACTCGGCCAGGGCGGGATGGCCACCGTCTATCTCGCCGAGGACCTGAAGCACCATCGCCAGGTGGCCATCAAGGTCCTGCGCCCGGAGCTGGCGGCCACCCTCGGCCCCGACCGGTTTGCCCGGGAAATCGAAGTCGCGGCCCGCCTGCAGCACCCGCACATTCTCGGCCTCCTCGACTCCGGCGACGCCGAGGGCTTCTTCTACTATGTCATGCCCTACGTTGAGGGCGAGACGCTCCGGGATCGCCTCGCGCGGACCGGCGAGCTCCCGGTGCCCGACGCGGTGCGCCTCCTGAGCGAAATCGCGGAAGCGCTGGCGGTGGCACATCGCGCCGGCGTGGTCCACCGGGATATCAAGCCCGAAAACGTGATGCTCTCCGGCCGCCATGCCATGGTCATGGACTTCGGCGTGGCCAAGGCCGTCACCGAGGCCTCCGGGAGCCAGCAGCTCACCAGCGCGGGCGTGGCACTCGGCACCCCCGCCTACATGGCCCCGGAGCAGGCAACCGCCGACCCCCAGATGGATGCACGGGTGGACATCTATGCCCTCGGCGTGCTGGGCTACGAGATGCTCACGGGGCACCAGCCCTTTCCCGGACTTAATCCGCAGCAAACGCTGGCCGCGCATGTGACCCAGACGCCGGTGCCGGTGGGGCAGCAGCGCGCCGGACTGGCACCCGCGCTCGAAGCCGCCGTGATGCGCTGCCTGGCCAAGCGGCCCGCTGACCGATTCCAGACCGCCGACGAACTGGTGGCCGCGCTCGAGCCGTTGGCGATGCCGAGTGGCGGCGTCACCCCGACCCACACCCAGCCGGTGAAGGCAGTCGCCACGGGTGGAACCGGCAAGTCAGTGCGGACCTACGCCATTGCCGGGGCGGTGGTGGTGGCCGCGGTGGCGCTATTCATGTGGAAGCCGTGGGCGGGATCGGGCGGCCAGCCGCTCGACGCCAATGTCGTGGCAGTTCTGCCCTTCCGGGTGGCGGGCGCCGACCAGAGCGTGCAATACCTCCGCCAGGGGATGGTGGACCTGCTGCAGGCGAAGCTGACTGGTCAAGGCGGCCCTCGAGCCGCCGATACCCGCTCGGTGCTGGCGGCGGTGCGCGACGCCGGCGGCAGCGACACCGACGACCTCCCCGGCGATGCGGTGAACCGCGTCGCCCGGAAGATTGGCGCGGGGCGCGTGCTCCAAGGGAGCATCGTCGGGCCGCCGGATCATCTGGTCATCAGCGCCTCGCTGGTGGCGGTACCAAGCGGCCGCACCGTGGCCCAAACGACCGTGGACGGGCCGAAGGACAGTCTCTTCGTGCTGGTGGACCGGCTCACCGCCCAGCTCCTGGCGCTCGGCGCCGGCGCCACGTCGAATCAGCTGAGCGCCCTCACCACCACCAACCTCGACGCCCTCCGCGCCTACCTCGACGGAGTGACCGCCTACCGCCGTGCCGCCTTCGACAAGTCCACGCCGCTGCTGGAGCGCGCCGTCCAGCTGGATTCGACCTTCGCCCTCGCGCTTTCCGCCCTGATCGAGTCCGATGGGTGGCATCCCGCCGCCGGCGACATGAACCGGGTCCGGCAGCTCGCCTGGCAGTACCGCGACCGGCTGAATCCGCAGGACCAGGCCTTCCTGACCCTCCGGCTTGGCTCGATGTATCCGATGCAAACGCCCTGGCAGGTCCAGATCGCCGACGCCGAAAAGGCGGCGCAATCGATGCCGGAGAGCGCCGACGCCTGGTATTGGCTGGGCGACGCGCTCTTTCACGGCGGACGACTGGCCGACATTCCGGATCCCGAGGCCCGTGCACGGCAGGCGTTCGAGAAAGCGTTTGACCTTGATTCCCTCTACGGCGGCCCGATCACCCACCTGGCGCGGCTCAGCTTTGTCACCGGCGACACAGCGGCGCAACGGCTCTGGACGCGCCGGCAGATTGCGCTCGATTCGACGGCCGAAAGCGTCCCGGCCGCCCGGTGGGACCTGCTGCAGTCGTCCAGGGATGCGGCAGGCGTCAAGGCGTTCCTGGCCGCCCTCCCGTCCCAGCCCATCAACACCCCCCGCGCGATCCTGTTCCAGAACCCCAGGGACAGCGTCACGATTGCCAACCAGCCCGAGCTGCTCGACGTCGTCCACCAGCTGGCCACCAACCGCGCCGAGCGCAATGACATGGCGTTCAGCCGGTGGTTCTACCTGCTCAACGGAGGCAAGCCGAACGAGGCGAACCGCTGGCTGGACACCCTGCGCACCATCAATCCGGGCGCCGCGCGCCTGCAGTCGGTGCTGGGCGCGATCTGGTACGGCGGGAACGAGCCTGACAGCGCGATGGTGGCGGACAATCCGGGCGCGTACAACGCGCTTCGCCTCTCGCAGGGCGACCTCTCGGTGGCCCCGGCGGTGCTGAAAGAGGCCAGGGAGGCGGCGGCCAAGGACACCCTGCAGGGGTTCTGGTACCACTGGGCGCCTCTCGTGGAAGCATGGGTAGCCGTCGAGGAGGGCAGGCCCGACGCCGACCGCCTCCTGGACGTCGCCGACTCCCTCTGGCGGGGTCGGGAGGGCTTCAGCGCGGTCGCCTCACTCCAGCTGGCCCGACTGTACGAGAAGCAAGGCCGGACCGACCGGGCGCTCCGGGCGGTGCGGCGGCGGTTCAGTCCCAACGGCGAACCGGAGCCGCCTGGCCTTGCCGAGGCGTACCGGCTCGAGGGGCAATACGCCGCCAAGCTTGGCGACCGCGCCGACGCCATCCGCGCCTACCGCAACTACCTCAGGATGCGAGTGGACCCGGAACCGTCGAAGATTCCACAGCGCGACAGCGTGCGTGCCGAGCTGGCGAAGGTCGGGGACCTGGAGGGGGCGCGGTAGGGTTGGGCGGACTAGGTCGCGCGAGTCCGCCGCTGAAGCGGCGGCTCGGCCAGTGTCGCTAAAGCGACGCGTGGGCTGCCTGAAATCGTCGCGCGCTGTTTCACAGTGGCAGCAAGAGCGGCCCAAGAGGCATCGGCCCACTTCGACCTGAGCGAGCGGGGAATCCACGTCGCTTTAGCGACATCAGCCGAGCGGTGGCTTTAGCCACCGATCGAGCAGCGACGCGTGGGCTGCCTGAAATCGTCGCGCGCTGTTTCACAGTGGCCGCAAGAGCGGCCCAAGAGGCATCGGCCCACTTCGATCTGAGCGAGCGTGGAATCCACGTCGCTTCAGCGACATCAGCCGAGCGGTGGCTTTAGCCACCGATCGAGCATCGACCCGGAGCGCATCGATTGACCGACACCCTCGCGCGCCTCACCGCCGCCCTCGCCGACAAGTACCGCATCGAGCGGGAAATCGGCGCGGGGGGGATGGCCACGGTGTACCTCGCCGAGGATTTGCGGCACGGCCGCCAGGTGGCGCTCAAGGTGCTGCGCCCGGAGCTGGCCGCCACCCTCGGCAACGAGCGCTTCTTCCGCGAAATCCAGGTCGCCGCCCGCCTGCAACACCCCCACATCCTTCCCCTTCATGATTCCGGCGAGGCCGGTGGCTTCCTCTACTTCGTCATGCCGTACGTGGACGGTGAGTCACTCCGTGAGCGACTGGCCCGCGTAGGCGAGCTGCCGGTGCACGACGCCGTCAAGATCCTCGTCGAGGTGGTGGACGCGCTGGCCTACGCCCACAGCCAGGGGGTGGTGCACCGCGACATCAAGCCCGACAACGTCATGATTTCCGGCCGGCACGCGCTGGTCACCGACTTCGGCGTGGCCAAGGCGGTGAGCGAGGCCACCGGCCGCCAGCAGCTCACCACCGCCGGCGTCGCGCTCGGCACGCCGAGCTACATGGCACCGGAGCAGGCCGCCGCCGATCCCAACCTCGACCACCGGGTGGACATCTACGCCGTCGGCGCCATGGCGTACGAACTGCTGACCGGCCGGCCGCCCTTCACCGGCATGACCTCACAGCAGATCTTGGCGGCGCACGTCACCCAGATCCCCGATCCCGTCTCCAGGCACCGGCCCAGCTGCCCGCCGTCGCTCGAGGCGGTCATCATGCGCTGCCTCGCCAAGCGGGCGGCCGACCGGTGGCAGACCGCCGAGGAACTGCTCAACAACCTCGAACCGCTAGCCACGCCGAGCGGGGGATGACGCCGACCCAGACGCGACCGGTCACGGCGTGGCAGGAGGCGACGGGTAGGAAAAGGTGGATGCCCGCGGCGATGGCCGGGGAGTGGTGGTGCTCGCGGCCATCGGATGGCTCGCGCTCCGCCCACGCGGCGGCGCGGCCGCGATCCCGCTCGACCGGGTGCAGGTCACCTTCACCGGCACCGCCGAGACACCTGCCCTGTCGCCGGACGGCCAGCGGATCGCCTACAGCACCCGGCAATGCGATGCGGAGGGGCGCTGCACCAAGGACATCGTGGTGCAGGATGTTGCGGGGGCAGGGACCGCCACGGTGCTCCGCGGGGCCCAGGGAGTGTGGAAAATCGGCTGGTCGGCCGATGGCCGGTTCCTGGTCTTCTTCGGGACCATCGGCGGCGAGACCTGGGGTGTCTACAGTGTGCCGTCACTGGGCGGGACACCACGCTATCTCGGCTGTTGTTTTGGAGGGCCAAGCTTCGCCAGCGATACTGCCCTGGTCAGTCGCGACCCCATCGTCGGGGACTCGATCGGGTGGATCCGCTGGGTGACGATCGCCGATGGCGTGGCACACGACAGCCTGCCGGTCCGAGCGGTGCCCCAGACCGATGTCTGGGCCAGCATGTCACCGGACGGCTCCCGTCTGCTGATCAGGACCCGCACGGGGCAGGGACTCGCCGCCATCGTGACGGCCCGCGACGGCACGCCGCTCGACACCCTGTCCTTCGGGCGCGGGTCGGCGTTTCCGCCTGACTGGAGCCCGGACGGGCGCGCCATCCTGGTCCAGGTGCCGCGTGAGGGAGTGACCGGTGAGGTGGATCTCCTCCGGTACCGGGTGAGCAGCCGGGGGCGGATCGCCCCCGACCCGGATACCGTGGCTCGCCAGCTGCCTGTCAGCGGCTACCCGGGGGCGGCGGTCAGCCGGTCGGGAATGCTGGCCTATGCGTCAGGTCCGGCGGAGTTGTCCGTCTGGGCGCTGCGGCGGGCCAAGGCGACCGACATGCGATTCGAGCAGCGCCGCCTCGCGGTCTCGACCGGTCTGATCTTCAGCACGATCACCCCCGACGGGACCCACGTGATCCTCAACCGACCCGCCCCGGGCGATGATAGCCGGAGGCAGTTTTCGGTCATGCCGTTCGACAGCGGACCGGAACAGCTGCTCGGCCCCCCGGTGCTGATGCGGGACTTCGATCCGACCCAGGACAGCAAGGCCATCCTGCTCGCGACCCGTCGTGGCGCCGACAGCGTGACGCTCTCGCGTGTGGCGCTGGAGTCGGGGCGCTCCGAGCCGGCCGGAACGCTGGGAAGCAATAGATTTGTCAGCTTCGAAGCGGCGAAGGGGGGAGGACTGGTCATCACCCCGACGCGCGAGAGCTTTCGCCGCATCGGGATTTCCGGGCTGCCCGACAGCACCTTCCAGCTCCCGGCCGAGGTCGGCAACATTGCCCGTATCGATCCCTCGCCGGATGGGCGGGCGTTCGCGTCGGTCGGCTTCGACCAGTCCGGCAACCACCTGGTCTTCCATCGCATCTCCCTGGTCGATGGCAGCGTCACGCTGCTGGCAGAGTTTGGCCAGGAGGACCTCGCCGATGTTGCTTGGCTGAATGACGGCACGGTCGTGCTCGGGGTGTGGGAATCGGACTGGACACAGGCCTGGTATCGCGTGCCGGACACCGGTGGCACCCCGGTTCGGCTGGGCACCGCGCCCTGGCCGGACGCCTACTATCGCTTCTCCCGCGACGGACTCCGGATTACCGCCCGGGTTCAGGACCGCCGGACCGACATCTACCTCGTGCCGAACTTCGCGGAAGTGCTCAAGTAGGAACGTGCGGGTCCGCCGCTGAAGCGGCGGCTCGGCCAGTGTCGCTAAAGCGACGCGTGGGCTGCCTGAAATCGTCGCGCGCTGTTTCACAGTGGCCGCAAGAGCGGCCCAAGAGGCATCGGCCCCCTTCGACCTGAGCGAGCGTGGAATCCACGTCGCTTCAGCGACATCAGCCGAGCGGTGGCTTTAGCCACCGATCGAGCAGCGACGCGTGGGCTGCCTGAAATCGTCGCGCGCTGTTTCACAGTGGCCGCAAGAGCGGCCCAAGAGGCATCGGCCCCCTTCGACCTGAGCGAGCGGGCAATTCACGTCGCTTCAGCGACATCAGCCGAGCCGTGGCTTTAGCCACGGGTCAACCGGCAGCCACCCTACAATCGCCTCCGCGGGATGCCGAAGATGCTGCTCTCGCACGTACGCCCCCACGAGGCTCAGCGCTCGCTCACTAACCGAAGTGATGTTGTATCCCTTGGCCCACCGAAGCGGAGCCAGCGACCGATCCCGCACCGCGGTGGCACCGACGGCCGTTCCCCCTTTCATCCGCTGAAGGAGGCGCGGGATGTTCGTCGAGGGATGGATGCGGGTGAGCACGTGGACGTGGGTCGAGACGATCCCGATCTCCAGGAGGCTGCCTCGCTCCTGTCGGACGATCAGCGCCAGGTGGGCCGCGAGAAAGCCTGCTACCGGCGCATCAATCAGTGGCTGCCGGTCCCGTGTCGTCCAGACGATGTGCACATAGAGACGGTCGCGCATCCCCAGAGGATGCGGATCCCGACGCCATCGGCATCATCCCAGGATCCCATGCGGTATCGAGGAAGCGCGAGCGCGGGTAGAATCCACGTCGCTTCAGCGACACTCGCCGAGCCGTGGCTTCAGCCACGGATCGCGCGCCGGAACGGGCCCAATACGGGCCAAGGCAGGGGAATTGCGGTATATTTGGGGTTGGCCCACCCCCGGGCCTTATGAGGGAATAACATGACCGCACTGCCGCCAGGCGCCCCGGCGTCCGGGACGACCGAAAAGCCTGTTGACTGGAACGCCATGCTCGCCCCCTACCGCCAGCCGGTGGCGTGGAAGAGCGGATTCCAGCTGGCCTCAACCGCCTTCCTGCTGGCCCTCTTCTGGCTGGCCGCGGTCTGGAGCCTGAATGTCGGCTACTGGCTGACCCTCCTCATCGCGGTGCCGGCCGCGATGATGGTCGTCCGGCTCTTCATGCTGCAGCACGACTGCGGACATGGCGCCTTCTTCCGCTCCCAGAAGATGAACAACCTGGTCGGCGGCGTGCTCGGCGTCTTCACCCTGGTGCCCTACGCCTACTGGCGGCGCACCCACGCCATCCACCACGCCACCAGCGGCAACCTCGACGTCCGCGGCCTCGGCGACATCGACACGCTGACGGTGCGTGAATATCTGAGCCGCTCGAAGTTCAAGCGGATCCTCTACCGGTTGTACCGGCACCCGGCGGTGCTGCTCCTCGTCGGCCCCACCTGGCAGTTCGTCCTCAAGCACCGGATGCCGCTCGACATCCCGAAGGGGTGGAAGCGCGAACAGGTGGGGGTCCAGCTGACCAACCTTGCCCTGGCTGGCGTCATCGCGCTCATGTGGTGGACGCTCGGGCTCAAGCAATTCCTGCTGGTGCAGCTGCCGATCACGCTCATCGCCGGCTCCATCGGCGTATACCTCTTCTACGTGCAGCACCAGTACGAGGACACCTACTGGCGCTACCGCGAGGCATGGAACTACTTCGCCGCCGGCCTCGAGGGCGCCTCGCACCTGACGATGCCGAAGGTGCTGCAGTGGGCCACCGCCAGCATCGGCCTGCACCACATTCATCACATCGCGAGCCGGATCCCCAACTACCAGCTCCAGCGGGCCTACGACAACCATCCCGAGCTGCAGCAGGTCACCAGGCTCTCGCTCTGGAAGAGCCTGACCACCCTACGCCTGACCCTCTGGGACGAAGACACGAAGCAGCTGGTCGGTTTCCGGGAACTCCGTGCCATCCGCGACCGGATCTCGGCCGAACTCGAGGCGGGCGCCGCCATCATGGCCACCAAGCCCGACGTGGTGCCAGTCTCGTGGCGGTGAGCGCGGCCAGCGCACGGCGCGCCGCGCCGCTCGCGGCGCTGCTCCTCCTGGCCGCCATCCCGGCAGCCGCGCAGGAACTGCAGTACGAGGTGTCGTTCCCCAACGCCGTGCATCACGAAGCGCAGATCACACTGAGCGCCTCCGGCCTCCCGCGCCGACCGGTGCAATTCCAGATGAGCCGCTCGTCGCCCGGCCGCTACGCCATCCATGAATTCGCCAAGAACGTCTATAGCGTGAGCGCCACCGACGGTGCCGGCAATCCGCTGACCGTGACGCGCGCCGACCCGTCGACCTGGTCGGTGTCCGGGCATTCCGGTACCGTCCGGCTGACCTACACCCTCTACGCCGACCGGGCCGACGGCACCTATTCCCAGGTGGACGTCACCCACGCCCATCTCAACATGCCCGCCACGTTCATGTGGGTCCGCGGGCTCGAATCGTGGCCGATGGCGGTCTCGTTTCGGGCGCCGCCGGATTCACGCTGGAAGGTGGCCACCCAGCTCTACCCGACCGACAACGCCTATCGCTACACCGCGCCGAACCTCCAGTACTTCATGGACAGCCCGACCGAACTGAGCAACTTCGCGGAGCGCGAGTGGAGCGTGACGTCGCCGGCCGGGACCTACCCGGTGCGCCTGGTGCTGCATCACGAGGGGACCGACGCCGAGCTGGACAGCTACGTGGAGATGCTGAAGAAGGTGGTCGAGCAGGAGATTGCGGTCTTCGGGACAACCCCGCAGTACGATGTGCGGCGCTACACCTTCATTGCCGACTACCTCCCGTGGGCCTCGGGCGATGGGATGGAGCACCGCAACTCCACCATCATCACCTCCTCGCTGCCGCTGGAGGGCAACGAGACGCGCCTCCTCGGCACCGCGTCCCATGAGTTCTTCCACTCGTGGAACGTCGAGCGGATTCGTCCGAAGTCGCTGGAGCCGTTCGACTTCACCCGCGCCAACATGTCGGGGGAGCTGTGGTTTGCGGAGGGATTCACCAGCTACTACGGGCCGCTCTTCCTGCGCCGCGCCGGCATCACGTCGCTGACCGATTACGCGCACGGCCTGTCCGGTAGCATCAACGCCGTCATCAACGACCCGGGCCGGGAGTTCGCGAGCCCGGTTGGGATGAGCGAGCAGGCGCCGTTCGTGGACGCCGCGACGTCCATCGACCCGACCAACGAAGACAACATCTTCATTTCGTATTACACCTGGGGCTCGGTGGTGGGACTGGCGCTGGACCTGTCGCTGCGGAAGGAATTCGGGAAGCCGCTCGACGGATTCATGCGGATGATGTGGACCAAGTACGGCCAGACCGAAGTGCCGTACACGATGCAGAATCTCCAGGCGACCCTGGTCGAATATTCCGGCAACCAGGAATTCGCCGACCAGTTCTTCGCGAAGTACATCACCGGTCGCGACGTGCCGGACATGGCGGCCCTGCTGGCGCAGGGCGGCCTCCTGCTGCGTCCCCGTAGCCCGGATCGCGCGTGGTTCGGACCGGTCCGCCTCGACATCGGCGCGGAGGGTGGCCGGATCACCTCGCCCACCCTGATCGGTTCACCGATGTACGTGGCGGGCCTCGATCGCGGGGACCTGATCGTTGCCCTCGACGGACAGCCGCTCACCTCGGACAGCGTCTTCCAGGCGATCAAGGCAGCGCACAAGCCCGGCGACGTCGTCCCCGTCACCTTCCGGAGCCGCGGACGCCAGAGCAAGGCCTTCGTTTCGATGCCGGCCGATTCCCGGCTCGAGGTCGTGGCCTACGAGGAGGCGGGCATGCCGGTGACGGAGTCGATCCAGAAGTTCCGGCAGAGCTGGCTGGCGTCTGCCCGACCGTAGCCCTTACGAGCCGCCACGCCAACGCTTCGCGGCGGCCTGCATCACCGCTTCAGTCTCCCTGATTTCCCTCGGTGCCTTCGAGGGTCACTCCACGTGGGTCGGCGTGATCAGGTCGTCGTCCCCGATCCGGATCCCGATGTGATTGTCGCGCTCCACCACCGGCCGCACCTTCGCGATGAAGGTGCGGCCCTTCCGCGTGTCGGCCAGCGTGTACTGATGCAGATGGCGGCCTGGTCGGCCGTGTCCGTGCCAATGAGACCAAACGAGACGGATCGGGACCGTCGTGGCTCCGGACGGAGGTGGTGGTATGGTGTCAGGCCCCAAAGCGGGTGCAAGGGCTTGAAACTCAGTAACTTGGTCCCTTGCCCTCCCTCGATTTGGGAGGCAATCTACGTGGATTCGTATTCTCAGGTTATGCCCCTGCCGGACCTCCGAGGGAGGAGTTGGACGTGCCCCTGATCCCACCCAAACTGATTGATTCCCTTTCCGATCGTTACCGGCTCGAAGGCGAGCTCGGTCAGGGTGGTATGGCCACGGTGTATCTGGCCCAGGATATCAAGCACGATCGCAGGGTGGCCATCAAGGTGCTGCGTCCCGAACTCGGCGCGGTCATCGGCGCCGAACGCTTCCTGAGCGAAATCAAGACCACCGCCAACCTCCAGCACCCGCACATCCTCGGGCTCATCGACTCGGGCGACGCCGATGGGCTGCTCTACTACGTGATGCCGTACGTGGAGGGGGAATCGCTGCGCGACCGGATGAACCGGGAAAAGCAGCTGCCGGTCAACGACGCGGTGCGGATCGCGACGGAGGTGGCGGGCGCGCTCGACTACGCCCATCGCCACGGCGTGATCCACCGTGACATCAAGCCCGAAAACATCCTGCTGCACGACGGCTCCGCGCTGGTGGCGGACTTCGGCATCGCGCTGGCGGTGAGCACCGCCGGCACGCGCATGACGGAAACCGGCATGTCGCTCGGCACACCGCACTACATGAGCCCCGAGCAGGCGATGGGCGAGCGCGAGATCAACGCGCGCTCCGACGTGTACGCCCTCGGCTGCGTGCTCTACGAGATGCTGACCGGTGATCCACCGTTCACCGGCTCCACCGCGCAGGCCATCGTGGCGCGCGTCGTGACCGAGAGCCCCCGCTCGATGACCAGCCAGCGGCACACCATCCCGCCGCAGGTGGAGGGGGCAGTGCTGACCGCGCTCGAGAAGCTGCCAGCCGATCGATTTGCGACGGCCGCCGAGTTTGCCGCTGCGTTGGCGGACCCGAGCTTCGCCTCGCGGTCCACGGTGGTGACCGCCGCGAGTGCCGGGTCGCTGGGCGGCAGGGCACGGGTGCGCAGGGCGATCAACGCACTCGGTGCCGCGGTGGTTGTGCTGGCGGCACTCGCCGCCTGGGGATGGCTCCGGCCGAAACCGGTACCGCCCGTCATCCGCTACAGCATGGGGCTCCCCCCCGACCAGGCAATGCGGCAGGGTGTGCTCGGCGTCAATCTCGCCATCTCCCCCGACGGAAGCCGCATCGTGTACGTCGGACCGGGCGACGGCGGCGACCAGCTCTGGATCCGGGATCGGGATCGCCTCGACGCGACGCCGTTGCCCGGGACCGTTGGCGCCTCGAGTCCGTTCTTCTCCCCCGACGGGCAGCGCATCGCGTATTCGGCTACCCTGAACGTCCAGTTGAAGGTGATCCCGGTGACTGGCGGCCCTCCGATCACGCTGGCGACGCCCGGCAGTGGTTCGGGCGGCGGCGGCGCGTGGGGACCCGGCGGGTGGATCTATTTCGATTCTCCTGGCGGACTCAGCCGGATCCAGGCCGATGGGGGGACCCCGGAGCTGTACATCCCGCTCGACTCGGCCACCAATGAGGCCGGGCATGCCTGGCCGTCGGCGTTGCCCAACGGTCGGGGGCTGCTGTACCGCTCGCGCCGGAATTCGGATCCCACCGATTTCGACATCGTCGCCTTTGACGACAAGACTCACGAGCGCCACATCCTCACCAAGGGGCTGCTGGCCCGGTATGTGGAGCCAGGGTACCTGATCTTCCTGCGCGCGGACGGCGCCGTGCTCGCCGCGCCATTCGACCAGGACAAGCTCAAGCTGACGGGGCCGGCCGTGCCGCTCTTCGAGGGGGTCATGACGAAGCCCTTTGGCTCGGCCGACATCGCCATCTCCACCTCAGGAACGCTGGCCTACGTGCCTGGGCTGGTCTCGACCGGCGGCGGCGTCGCAGAGATCGTGTGGGTCAGCCGGGATGGCGGGATCACCCCGCTGGACCCGCCGCTGACCTACAACCCCGGGGCCAACCTCTCGCTCAGCCTCTCCCCCAACGGCACCAGGGTCGCCGTCGATGTAGTCGGGAATGCGGCGCCGGACATCTGGATCAAGCAACTGCCGTCCGGCCCCCTGACCCGGCTGACCTTCGAGACCCAGACCGCCAACCGTCCGCGATGGACCCCGGACGGACAGTCCGTCATTTACATCGCCGTCGTGGACAGCGGGCTTCCGGCCGTCTGGAAGAAGAAGGCCGACGGAAGCGCAGCCGCAGAACTGGTCTGGCGTCAGCCCGGCCGGCCGATCGCGGAAGCGCTGCTCTCCAATGATGGGGAGTGGCTGGTCTACCGTGTCGTCGGGGACAGCGGCAATCGCGATGTGTATGCCGTCCGCCCGGGGCGCGACACCGTGCCCATCCCGCTGCTTACCGATCGCTTTGCCGAGGAAGGCGCGGCGCTGTCCCCGGACGGCAAGTGGCTGGCGTACTCCTCCAACGAGTCGGGGCGCGCCGAAATCTTCGTCCGGCCGTTCCCCAACACCGCCGGGGGCCGGTGGCAGATTTCTACCGCCGGCGGCTCGAGTGCGCTCTGGTCCCACAGCGGACACGAGCTGTTTTTCGAGGCGCCCTCGGGCGACATGATGGTGGCGCCGATCACCTCCGGGGCGACGTTTTCCAACGACGCACCCCGGCGGCTCTTTCCCCTCGGTGGAGGGCTGATCGGCTCGTCCATCGTGCCGCTGTATGCGACCACCCCGGACGACAAGCGGTTCCTGATGGTCCGCCTCGCGGCCGTGAACCAGGCGCCGGGCGCCGGCCAGCTCGTGGTGGTGGACAATTGGTTCACGGAACTGAACGCGAAGATGGGGAAGAAGTAGCGTGAGCACTGATCCGCTTCCCCGTCTGGCCGCCGCCCTGGCCGACCGCTACCGCATCGAGCGCGAGCTCGGCCAGGGCGGCATGGCCACCGTCTACCTGGCCGAGGACCTGAAGCACGACCGCAAGGTGGCGCTCAAGGTCCTGAAGCCCGAGCTCGCCGCCGTCATCGGCGCCGAGCGGTTCGTGGTGGAAATCAAGACCACCGCGTCACTCAGCCATCCGCACATCCTGCCGCTCTTCGATTCCGGCACCGCCGACGGCTTCCTCTACTACGTGATGCCGTTCATCGACGGCGAGACGCTCCGCGCCAAGCTCGACCGCGAAACGCAACTTGGGATCGACGAGGCGGTGTCGATCACAACAGCTGTCGCGGATGCCCTCGACTATGCCCACCGGCACGGCGTCATCCACCGCGACATCAAGCCCGAGAACATCCTTCTCCACGACGGCCGCCCGATGGTGGCCGACTTCGGCATTGCCCTGGCCCTCAGTGCCGCCGCCGGCGGCCGCATGACCGAGACTGGCATGAGTCTCGGGACGCCGCACTACATGAGCCCGGAGCAGGCCACCGCCGAGAAGGAGATCACCGCCCGGAGCGACGTCTACTCACTCGGCAGCGTGCTCTACGAGATGCTGACCGGCAATCCGCCGCATGTCGGTGCCTCGGCCCAGCAGATCATCATGAAGATCGTGACCGAGGAGGCCGCACCGGTCACCAGGCTGCGCAAGGCGGTGCCGCCCAATGTCGCCGCTGCGGTGGCGCAAGCCATCGAGAAGCTGCCCGCCGACCGATTCGAGAGCGCCAAGGCCTTCGCCGAGGCGCTCGACAACCCCGGGTTTCGCGGCACCACCACCACGTACGCCGCCGCGGGACAGGGCCCGACCGGCAACCGCCGGGCTGTTCTGGCGGGATGGGGAGTGGCGGGGCTGCTCCTCGTGGCGCTCGGCATCACCTGGCTCCGCCGGACCCCGGCCGCCGACGCACCGACCCACCGCTACGCCATCAGTCTCCCCCCCGAGACCGCCTACTACGACTTCGGCGGCGTGGAACTCGCGATTGCGCCCGATGGCAGCCGGTTCGCCTACCCGGGCGGGCCGACCCGCCGTGAGGCGGGAGTGGTGATCCAGGAGCGGGACCAGCTGGCCGGCCGGGTGCTCCCCGGGACGGGCGACTCCTTCACCCCCAGTTTCTCCTCGGACGGGCGCCGGCTCGCGGTACGCGAGGGGCGGACCGGCGCGCTCCGGGTGCTGACGATCGACGGCGCCGTGGCCACCACGCTGATTGATTCGCTTCCGGGGTTCGTGAACGGCGGCATCGTCTGGGGAACCGACGGGTACGTCTACGCCGCGGCCGCGAGCGGCGCACGGGGCATCATCTACCGGGTTCCCGAGACCGGCGGGGCGGCCGAGCCGGTCACCGCAGCCGACAGCTCGCCCGGAACGATCGCGCATGTCGCGCCGGTGGCGCTCCCGGGAGGCCGCGGGATCGTGTACACCGACTGGCACGGACCGACGCGGGGCAACGACAACTGGATCGTGGCGCGCGACCCGAAGACCGATCGCAGCGTGCGGCTGGTCCAGGGGCTCCAGGCGTGGTACCTCGACATCGGGGCGCTCCTGGTGCTTCGTCCCAACGGCGCAGCCGTCGTGGTGCCGTTCGACACCGACAAGCTTGCCATCACAGGTCCGGAAATGCCGATCCTGGAGGGCGTCGCCATTGGTTCCTTTGGTCTTGCGAACCTGGCGGTTGCCACTGACGGCACCCTGATGTACCGGGCCGGTACGGCGCAGCCCACCCAGCGCCCGGTGCGCCCGGTCCGCGTGAACCGCGCTGGCCGAGAGCAGGAGATCGATCCGTCCTGGTCGTACACCCCCGGCTTCAACGGCGGCCTCAGCCTTTCGCCCGACGGCACCCGGCTGGCGGTCACCGTCCATGGCGACCCGGTGGGCGACATCTGGATCAAGGACCTCGACCGCGGCCCGCTCAGCCGGCTGACGTTCGACAACACGGTGAAGTACCGGCCGGTCTGGATGCGGGACGGGCAGTCGCTCAGCTATGTCACCGAGGACGGGCAATTGAGCGCCATCCTCCGGCGTCGCGCCGACGGGGGCGGCGCCGTCGACACCGTCGTCACTTCGCTGAACACCATCGCCGAGGCTGCCTGGTCGGCCGACGACTCGTGGCTGGCGTACCGCATCACGTTGCCGAGCCGGGACATCTATGCCATGCGGCCGGGTGTGGACTCGGTGGGGTTTCCCGTGGTGAACTCCACGCGATTCGACGAGCGGGCCCCGACCATCTCTCCCGACGGGAAGTGGCTGGCCTACCAGTCGGATGAGTCGGGACGCGACGAGATCTACATTCGCGCCTTCCCCGATTCCGCGGCCGGAAGGCGACAGGTATCGGTAACGGGCGGCGGGGAGCCGCTCTGGTCGCACACCGGGCGCGAGCTGTTCTACCGCTCGCTGGCGGGGCAGATGGTGGCGATCCCCATCACGACCACGCCGACCCTCACGGTCGGCCCTGAACGCGTGCTCTTCGCCGACACCACGTACCTCGAGGCGCCCAGCTACCGGGCCTACGACGTGACCCGGGACGACCAGTCGTTCGTCATGCTGCGGGTCCTCCCGGAAACGTCCACGGCCCCCACGGGGCAACTGGTGATCGTGGACAACTGGTTCACCGAGCTCCGGGCGAAGCTGGGAAAGAAGTAGCGCGCTATCGATCGCCGTCCGCCCGCGAGTCGCGACTGAAGTCACGGCTCGGCTGATGTCACGGAAGCGACACCTGACAGATTCCATGGCCCTGAAGTCCTCACCCCCTGTCCCCCTCTCCACCATGGGGAGAGGGGGAACGACAGGAGAGAATTGGATTGACCGACCCGCTGTCTCGCCTCTCCGCCGCCCTGGCCGACAAGTACCGCATTGAGCGGGAGCTCGGCGCCGGCGGCATGGCCACCGTCTATCTCGCCGCCGACCTGAAGCACGACCGCCAGGTGGCCGTCAAGGTCCTGCGGCCGGAACTCGCCGCCGTCATCGGCGCCGACCGGTTCCTGAGCGAGATCAAGACCACCGCGAACCTGCAGCACCCGCACATCCTGCCGCTCTTCGACAGCGGCGAGGCCGACGGCTTCCTCTTCTACGTGATGCCCTTCATCACCGGCGAGACGGTGCGAGACCGGCTGACCCGCGAACAGCAGCTCCCCGTGGCCGACGCGGTGCGCATTGCCACCGAGGTGGCGGCGGCGCTCGACTATGCGCATCGCCACGGCATCATCCACCGCGACATCAAGCCCGAAAACATCCTCATCCACGATGGCAGTGCCCTTGTGGCCGACTTCGGGATCGCGCTGGCCGCCAGCAAGGCCGGTGGGACCCGCATGACAGAAACCGGGATGTCGCTCGGCACGCCCCACTACATGAGCCCCGAGCAGGCGATGGGCGACCGGGAAATCACGGCGCGCAGCGACGTCTACGCCCTGGGGTGTGTCACCTACGAGATGCTCGCCGGCGAGCCCCCCTTCACCGGCCCCACCGCGCAGTCGATCATCGCGCGGGTGATGACCGAGGACCCGCGCACCCTCTCGGGCCAGCGCAAGACGATTCCGCCCGGCGTGGAGGCGGCGGTGATGACGGCGCTGGAGAAGCTGCCGGCCGACCGCTTCGGCACCGCCGCCGAGTTCGCCGCGGCGCTCGCCAATCCGACCACCACGACCCTGCGCCCTGGCTTCCAGCCGGCAGCCGCGAGCAAGCGGCGCAATTGGCTCATGGCCGGTGCGCTCGCCCTCGTCACCCTGGTGGCGGGATACCTGATCGGGCATCGCACGCCCAATCCCGGCAGCGTCGGCCCAGACGAGGTGGTGCGAGCTTCGCTCGCGCTCGGCGACAGCGTCGTGGTGCGGGCGATTGCCACGATACGGCTCGCCATCGATCCCGCAGGTCGGCGCATCGCCTTCGTGGGCCCCGACGGCGCCGGCTCCCAGCTCTGGGTGCGGGAGCTCAACCAGCCGGTCGCGCATCCACTCCCCGACACCAAGGGCGCCTTCGCCCCCTTCTTCTCCCCCGACGGCCAATCGATCGGGTTCTACACCTCGGTCGGTGGGCCGACGAAACTCATGGTGACCACGCTGGCCGGCGGCGTGCCGCGCCTGGTGGCGGACTCGGTCCCGGACTTCGGCGGGGGGTCGTGGGGCGACGACGGCAACATCTACTTCACCACGTCGGCCCGCGTACTGGCGAAAGTGCCGGCCGGTGGCGGCACGGCCATCACGATATCGCATATCGACTCCGCCAGCGGCGTAAAGGAGCACGACTTTCCCGACGTCCTGCCCGGCGGCCGGTACGCCCTGGTGATGCTGTGGAAGGGCTCGGCCGGCGCCAACCACATTGGCCTGGTGAACCTCAACGACGGCGAGGTCACCGACCTGACGGAGGGCACCTATGCCCGCTACGCCGCCCCCGGCTTCCTGATCATCGGCATGGCGGACGGGCAATTGCGGGCGGCGCGGTTCGATCCCCGGAAGGGTCGGCTGACCAGCGCACCGCTGCCGGTCCTGCAGCGCGTGCAACGCGAGACCACCAACGGCACCATCCAGTTCGCCGTGTCGGCCACCGGGACCCTGGTGTACGCCGTCGACGCCGGCGACAATGACGGTTTCCGCTGGGTCAGCCGGACCGGCCTCGAAACGACGGTGGACACCGCGATGAAGGGCATCTTTCCGAACATGGCCCTCTCTCCAGATGGTCGCCAGATCGCCGTGACACAAGGCATCGCCGGAGAGACGCAGGTCTGGATCAAGCAGCTGAGCACACGGGACCTTCAGTCGGCTCTCCTTCGACGTGGTCAATGCCGACCGCCCGGCCTGGACCCCCGACGGGCGCCAGGTGGCATTCCTCGCCACCCGGGACGGCCGGCGTACCGCCTGGATCCGCCGGGCGGACGGCACCGGCACGCCCAGCTGGCCGCCCAGGGAAACACCCGGCTCGACGAGATCACCTTCGATCCGTCGATGCGGTACACGTGCTTCGTACCGAGGGGACGGCGGAGGGCACCCGGCACCTGCTCATCGTCGAGAACGGCAAGGACACCGTCCCGAGGACCCTCATCGAGTCACCGTTCGATCACTTCGCGCCGACCATCTCACCTGACGGACGCTGGCTGGCCTATGTGTCCCAGGAGTCGGGATCCCCCGAGGTCTATGTGCGACCCTTCCCCAACGTCGGCGACGCCCGGTACGCCATCTCGACGGGAGGCCAGGAACCGCTCTGGCGTCCGGACGGCAAGGAGCTCTTCTACCGGACCTCACGAGGGAGATGTATGCCGTGCCCGTGACGCCAGGCCAAGTGTTCGTCCACGGCACCCCGACGCTGCTCTTCACCAACGGGAGCCTGGCGCCCGACAACTACCACCGCGCCTATGACGTGAGCCCCGACGGGACCCGGTTCCTGATGATCAACTCCGGCGGGAGTGACGCACCGACCCTGCAGGTGATCCTGAACTGGCGGGCCGAACTCGAAATACTGGAAGAGACACCCAAGTGAGCGATCCGATCACCCGCCTCTCCTCCGCCCTGGCCGACAAGTACCGCATCGAGCGGGAACTCGGCGCCGGCGGCATGGCCACCGTATACCTCGCCTTTGACCTCAAGCACGACCGCAAGGTGGCGCTCAAGGTGCTGCGCCCCGAACTGGCGGCGGTGATCGGCGGCGACCGGTTCCTGCAGGAAATCAAGACCACCGCCAACCTCCACCACCCCCACATCCTCCCGCTGCACGACTCGGGCGAGGCGGAGGGGCTGGTCTACTACGTCATGCCATATATCGAGGGGGAGTCGCTCCGGGCCCGCCTCGACCGGGACAAGCAGCTCCCGGTGGACGAGGCCATACGGATTGCGCGGGAGACGGCCGACGCCCTCGACTACGCGCACCGGCAGGGGGTCATCCACCGCGACATCAAGCCCGACAACATCATGCTGCACGACGGGCACGTGGTGGTGGCGGACTTCGGCATTGCCCTGGCGGCGAGCCGCACCGAGGGCGGCTCCCGGATGACCGAGACCGGCATGAGTCTCGGCACCCCGCACTACATGAGCCCCGAACAGGCGATGGGCGAGCGGGAGATCCACGCCTCGAGCGACGTGTACGCACTCGCCTGCGTGCTGTACGAGATGCTGATGGGGGAGCCGCCCTTCACCGGGCCGACGGTGCAGGCCATCATCGCCAAGGTGATGACCGACTCACCGCACGCCATGACAGTGCATCGGAAGAGTATTCCGCCGTATGTCGAGGCGGCGGTGCTGACGGGTCTCGAGAAACTCCCCGCCGACCGCTACTCCACCGCCGCGGAATTCGGCGCCGCGCTCTCAGGGGCCACCTCGGCGCGCACCGCCGCGCACCTGGCGCAGCCCGCCGCCATGCGCACGGGGCCGTGGCGCCAGGTGGCGATGGGTCTCGGCGCCCTGGCCGTGGCCGCGCTGGCCTTCGGGGTTTGGGCCTGGCGGCATCAGCCGGCGCAATCCACCGTGCGCCTGTCCGTCTCGTTTCCCACGGGCGAGCAGATCCGGCCCACCTCCACGCGTCGTCTTGCCCTGTCGCGCGACGGGACTCGTTTGGTGTACGTGGGCGCCGACTCCGTCAACGGCGATCAGCTCTGGGTCCGCGATCTGAACTCGCTCACCGGCCGTCCCATCCCCGGGACCAGCGGGGCGGCCGCGCCCTTCCTCTCCCCGGACGGACAGTCGGTTGGTTTCTTCACCGGAAATCCCGGCGACCTTCGTATTGTTTCCATCAATGGCGGGCCGTCACTCACCTTGGTCCGCGACTCCGCCGTTCCGTGGGGGGGAGACTGGGACGAGTCCGGCTTCATCTATTTCACGAGCAATCGCTCCGTGGTGACCCGGGTCCCGGCGGGGGGCGGGGCGCCAGAGGCGGTGAGCAGGACTGACTCGGCGAGCGGGGTCACGGAACACGACTGGGTGCAGGCCCTTCCCGGCGGGAAGCGACTGCTCATCCAGCTCTGGCACAGTTCGATCGCGGACGCCGAGCTCGGCGTGCTCGACCTGGCCACCGGCCTGGCGACGCCCGTCCTCCAGGGGCTGTACGGGCGATACGTCCCGGCCGGCCGCATCGTGTACGCCACGAGCACCGGCTCGCTGATGAGTGTCCCGTTCGATGCGTCCACCGGGAAGGTGACCGGGCCCCCGGTCGCGGTGGCCGAACGGGTCCAGGTGGATGGCACCAGCGGGTCGGCGCAATTCACCGTGAGCGACAACGGCACCCTGGCATACATGTCCGGTGCCGGAGCCGGCAGCGCACAGCTGGTCTGGGTTGACCGCACCGGCCAGCGGACCCCGCTGGACAGCACCTGGCTGGGGCAATTCTCCGGGCTGGCCCTCTCGAAGGACGAGTCGCACCTGGCCGTCGCTGTCCTGGGAGGCGACGGGGAACAGATCTGGGTGAAGCGACTCCCGAACAGCCCGCTCTCCCGCCTGACCTTCCAAAGCAGTGGGAGTTCCCGACCCGCATGGACGCCCGACGGACGCCGCGTCACGTTCATTTCCTCGCCGGTCGGCGGGGTGCGAAAGGCCTGGATCCAGCGCGCCGACGGCAGCGCCGAGGCGGAACCCCTGCTCAACGTCGGCCGGAGCGTCGAGGAAGTGGAGTGGATGCCGGATGGCAGGCACTTCCTGGCCCGGCTCGGCAGCACGACCGGGGGCCGGGACATCGTGCTGGCGGCCGAAGGGGATACGACCGAGCAGGTGCTGGTGTCTGGCCGCTACGATGAGTTTGCCCCTGCGGTGTCTCCCGATGGCCGGTGGTTCGCGTATGTCACCAACGAATCGGGACGCAACGAAGTCTTCGTGCGGCTGGTGGATGATCCCGGGGCGGGGCGCACGCAGGTCTCGCTCAACGGCGGGGAGGAACCGCGCTGGGCCCCCTCGGGCAAGGAACTCTACTATCGCACCCGCGGGGGCGAGATGATGGCGGTGGATGTCACGCTTGGCGCCACGTTCAGCGCGCGGCCGCCGCGCCTGCTCTTCGCCATCCCCAACGGGGGTACGGACAATTTCCATGCCGCCTATGCCGTGAGCCGGGACGGGCGTTTCCTGATGATCAACCAGGCCGCCAGCGGAGACGGCGATGTGGTGATGGTGTTCAACTGGTTCGACGAGATGAAGGGGAGGAAGTGAGCGGCACCAACCCGGAGGCCGAGCTTGTCCGCGCCATCGGCCCGTGGGCCCTGGGCGCCAACGCCGTCAACCTGACGGTCGGCGCCGGGATCTTCGCACTGCCCGCGGTGGTCGCGGTCATCCTCGGACCCGCGGCGATCCTGGCCTACCTGCTCTGCGGGGCGCTGATCCTCCTGGTGCTGGCCTGCTTCGCTGAGGTGGGGAGCCAGGTGACGCGGTCCGGAGGCGCGATCGCCTATGTGGAGGAGGCGTTCGGCCCGATGGCGGGGTTCGTGGCGTGGGTCATCTTCGCCCTCGCCTTTTCCGCGGCGTCGGATGCGGCGATTGCGCACGTCCTGATGGATGCACTGGCGGTGAGCGTTCCCGCCCTGGCGGGCGGGCTTCCTCGTGCCCTTGCCCTGGTGCTCGTCTTCGGTGGGCTTGCCGTGGTCAATGTGTGGGGGGTCAGGGAGGGGACACGGGTGGCGGTGGTGACCACTGTGGCCAAGCTGCTGCCGCTGCTCCTCCTCATCGTGGTCGGTGTCTTTGCGGTGCAGGGACCGAACCTCGCCTGGCCCGGCTGGCCGTCGATCGAGAAACTGGGGGCGGGCGCCCTGCTCCTCTTCTTCGCCTTCGGCGGCATCGAGAGCGCGCTGACGCCCAGCGGCGAGATTCGGGACCCGGCTCGCACGGTCCCCCGCGGAATTCTCGGCGCCGCCGGCGCGATCATCCTGCTCTACCTCGCGCTCCAGTTCGTGTCGCAAGGTGTGCTGGGCAACGAGTTGGCGCTCGGCGGAACAGCGCCCCTTGCCGACCTCGGCGACCGGCTCATGGGCCCGGTGGGGCGCAGCCTGATCGTCGCGTGTACGGCGGTGGCAGTCTTCGGCGCGCTGGCGGCCGACATGATCGGAACACCGCGCGCCTTTCTCGCTGCATCTGAGAGTGGGATGCTGCCGGAGGCGCTCAGTCGCATCCACCCGCGGTTCCACACGCCGTGGATTGCGATTCTCGTGACCGCCGGCGTCGCGCTGGCGCTCAGTCTCTCCGGCGGCTTCGCCGTCCTTGCGGTGCTGGCGAGCATGGCGTTGCTGCTGATCTACCTGGCCGTCTGCCTCGCGGCGCTCAAGATCAGGTACGACCGGCCGCGGGCGCCGGGCAGCTTCCGGGCGCCGGGCGGCCCGACGGTGGCGTTGCTCGCCTCGGGGGTGGTGCTCTGGGTGCTGTCGCACTCGACTCGGCAGGAAACGCTGGGCATGACGGCGCTGATCGGCGTGTCGATCGTCTATTATCTCCTGCGGCAGCGCATGAGGCGCAAGGAACTCTGAATGGGAGTGCCTGAGTGACTGATCCCCTGCCCCGTCTCTCCGCCGCCCTGGCCGACCGCTACCGCATCGAGCGGGAGCTGGGCCAGGGGGGCATGGCCACCGTCTACCTGGCGGAGGACCTGAAGCACGACCGCAAGGTGGCGCTCAAGGTGCTGAAGCCCGAGCTCGCCGCCGTCATCGGCGCCGAGCGGTTCGTGGTGGAGATCAAGACCACCGCGTCGCTCAGCCATCCGCATATCCTGCCGCTCTTCGACAGCGGCGAGGCCGACAGCTTCCTCTATTACGTGATGCCGTTCATCGACGGCGAGACGCTCCGCGCCAAGCTCGACCGCGAAACCCAACTCGGCATCGATGAGGCGGTCAGCATCACCGTGGCCGTGGCCGACGCGCTCGACTACGCCCACCGGCACGGCGTCATCCACCGCGACATCAAGCCGGAGAACGTCCTGCTGCACGACGGCCGCCCGATGGTGGCCGACTTCGGCATCGCCCTGGCCCTCAGTGCCGCGGCCGGCGGCCGCATGACCGAGACGGGCATGAGTCTCGGCACGCCGCACTATATGAGTCCGGAGCAGGCCACCGCCGAGAAGGAGATCACCGCCCGGAGCGATGTCTACTCGCTTGGCAGCGTGCTCTACGAGATGCTCACCGGCAACCCACCGCACGTGGGCGCCTCGGCCCAGCAGATCATCATGAAGATCGTGACCGAGGAGGCCGCGCCGGTCACAAAGCTGCGGAAGGCAGTGCCACCCAACGTGGCGGCCGCCGTCGCCAAGTCGCTCGAGAAGCTGCCGGCCGACCGGTTTGCGACTGCCAAGGAGTTCGCCGACGCCCTGGGGAACCCCGCGTTTGCATCAATGGCAGGAGTGCACGCGAGTGGTCAGTCGCGGCCTCCCCGCCCCGCTGCCCCGCTGCCCCGCCTGCTGAGCGTCGGGCTTCTCGCGGGCACGGCAGCCATGGCACTCTGGGGATGGCTCCGGCCAGCTCCCACTGGCGAAACGAGCCGCCAGCGAGTGGTGCTCTGGCAGCACGCAGCCGCCGAGATTCTCTCCCCCAGCATCGACCGCTTCTACACCAAGGCCGCCATCGCGCCCGACGGGTCAAGCATCGTCTTCACAGACTCCGTCGACGGCGGGTATCGGATCATGCAGAAGCTCCGTGGCCAGCGTGACCCGACGCCGATGTCCGGCACGGAGGGTGGGCTGTCGCCGTTCTTCTCGCCGGACGGCAAGTGGATCGGATACGTGACCTTCGACGGCAAGCTCAAGAAGGTTCCAGCCGGGGGTGGTGGATCACTCACGCTCTCCGACAGTGCGAATGTCATTTACCCTGTCGCGGCCTGGCTGGATGACGGGACGATCATCTACGAAGGCCTACGCAGCGAATTGCGGCGAATTTCCGCCAACGGCGGGAAGAGCACGGTCGTGCTCGCCGACAGCACCAACCAGCGCCTCACCCTCCCGCTCGTGACGCCGGTCCTGGGAAGTCGCGGGGTGCTCTTCACCGGCTGCCCCGGTAACTGTGCCAACGGATCGTCCGTCTACGTCTTCGACTTCGCGGCGGACAGCGCCCGATTGCTCGTGGCCGATGCCGCCGGCGCCTGGCACTCCCCCACCGGCCACCTGCTCTACACCGACCGGGCGGGCGGGCTCTTCGCGGCGGGGTTCGACGCGAAGCGGCTGGTCCTCACCACCGGCGCGGTGCCGGTTCTGGAGGGGGTCGCCCCGGCGACCTTCGCATTCTCTCCCTCGGGCGATGCGTTGTACTCCGTCGAAAGCGGTGCCAAGGCACAGTCCTCCCTGGTCTGGGTAGCGCGCGACGGCAGCACGGAGCCCCTCGATCCGACCTGGACCGGGGCGTTTGCCTATCCAGCGCTCTCGCCGGACGGAAAGGCGCTGGCCGTGAGCGTCCGCGACGGCACCACCCAGCTCTGGGTCTGGCGTGCCGACGGAACGAGGCAGCAGATGACCCGAGATGGCACGGTCAGCTGGCGCCCCTCCTGGACCCCCGACGGCCGGTCGATCTACTACGTCAGCAACGCCGGCAACGGGGCCACGGCCACCTCCATGGATGAACTCGACGTCTACCGGCTACGCGTCGATGGAAGCGCCCCCCCTGAACGCCTGGTGCACCACACCTATGGGCTCTGGGAGGCGGAGGTGTCACGCGACGGGCAGTGGGTCCTGTTCCGCGCCGACGAGATCGGCGGTGTCGGCCATATTTACGGCCGGCGCCTGACCGGCGACACCGCCCAGGTGCCGCTTCTGGTCAAGGAAACGGCCAGCAACCAGGCTGCCCTCTCGCCGGATGGCCGGTGGCTGGCCTATACCTCCATCACGGCGGGTGGCCGGGAGGTCTACGTCACCCCCTTCCCGAGCATCACGACGAGCCGCCTCATTTCACGCGACGGCGGTTCCGAGCCGCGCTGGGCGCACAGCGGCCGGGAACTCTTCTACAAGAGCGGCGACGAGCTGATGGTGGTACCCGTGGTGCCAGGACCGACGCTCACCCTCGGCATCCCCCGGGCGCTGTTCTCCGTTGCCGGCTTCGCGTCAGCCCGCAACCGGCAGCAATACGACGTAGCGCCCGACGACAGCCGCTTCATCATGATCAAGGAACCGGAGAGCACCGCCGGTGAGGTGGTGTACGTCGAGAACTGGTTTTCGGAACTCAAGGAAAGGGTGACGCGGTGAGCGACACGACGACTCGTCTGATGACCACGACCCGATGGCTGGCCCTCGCCATCCTCTGCGTCTCCTGCAACCTCGAATCGGCGCCTCCCCCCGGGTCGGACGACCTGTCCCGGCAATTCGATCGCCAGGAGGTCCGCATCCCGATGCGCGACGGCGTCGAGCTGTTCACCGTCATTCTCACACCGAAGCGCGCGAGCGAGGAGCTCCCCTTCATCCTGAGCCGCACCCCCTACGGCACCGCCGGCTGGGGCGGGACCTACAAGATCGGCTATGGCTACCAGGAGTTGATGAAAGACGGCTACATCTTCGTCTTCCAGGACATCCGGGGCCGCTTCCAGTCCGGCGGCACCTTCGTGATGAGCCGCCCTGCCTGCCTGGAGCGTGGCGACGGGTGCATCGATGAGGCCACCGACACCTGGGACACCGTGGAGTGGCTGCTCCAGAACGTGCCGAACAACAACGGCCGGGTCGGGCAGCTCGGCATCTCGTATCCAGGGTGGACCACCAACGCCACCGCTTTCGATCCGCATCCTGCCATCAAGGCGCTGAGCCCGCAGGCCACCATGGGCGACGCCTGGATGGGCGACGACTTCTTCCACCAGGGCGCCTTCCGGTTGAGCTACGGCCTGGAGTACGCCTGGGACATGGAGGCCAGCTCCGACCAGAGCATTCCCCCAACTCCCGGGCGGTACGACACCTACGACTGGTATCTCTCCTTCCCGACGCTCCGGGACCTGAGTGCCGCGGTCGGCGCCGACGCCTGGCCCACCTGGCGGAACTTTGCCACGCACCCGTCCTATGACACGGTGTGGAGCGCCCGGTCGATTCCTTCGCGGCTCAAGAGCGCCCCGGTCCCCACGCTGAATGTGGGCGGGTGGTGGGACCAGGAGGACATCTACGGCACGCCGAACGTCTATGCCGCCATGGAGACCAACGACTCCGCGCACCGGAACTTTCTCGTCATCGGCCCCTGGTACCACGGTGAGTGGTTCCTGGAGTCCGGCGATTCGCTCGGCCCCATTCAATTCGGCAGCGCCACCGGCGAGACATACCGCCGCACCATCGAGGCCCCGTGGTTTGCCTACTGGCTCAAGGACAAGGGCGACGGGCAATTCCCGGAGGCGCGGGTGTTCGACGCCGGAGCCCAGCAGTGGCGCACTTTCGACGCCTGGCCGGCACCGACCTCCGCACCGAAGCAGCTCTACTTGCACGACGGTGGCAAACTCTCATTCGACCCGCCCACCGCAACCAGCGGCTTCGACCAGTACGTCAGCGATCCGGCGCGCCCGGTCCCCTACCGGCACCGGCCGGTCGAGTGGACGTATGATCCGCGTGGATCCGACTGGGACTACTGGATGACCGAGGACCAGCGCTTCGTGGACAGCCGCCCCGACGTGCTGGTCTGGCAGACGGAGCCGCTCACCGAGGAGGTCACGGTGGCGGGCTCGGTTGCGGCCAAGCTCTTCGCCGCCACCACCGGCACCGATGCCGACTGGGTCGTCAAACTGATCGATGTCTATCCCGATTCGATTGCGGACCGGCCGCGGATGGGCGGGTACGAGTTGATGGTGGTCGGCGAGATCATGCGCGGCCGCTACTACAAGGGGTGGGACAACCCGCAGCCGATTCCCGCGAACACCGTCACCCCGTTCAGCGTGGACATGCACCAGCAGGCCTACACCTTCCGGCCGGGGCACCGCATCATGGTCCAGGTGCAGAGCACCTGGTTCCCGGTGCACGACCGGAACCCGCAGACCTTCGTGCCCAATATCTTCGAGGCCAGGGCCGGCGACTTCCGGGCGCAGACGCATCGCATCTACCGGAGCGCGCAGTACCCGTCGCACCTCGAGCTGGATGTGCTGGGGGCGGCACAATAGCGACCGCGCCTGCCCGCCGGCTGAAGCCGGGGTCCGGTGGTCCTGGATTCCGGCCTTCGCCGGAATGACGATCATTCCATGAACTGGATGTCACATTGACTGACCCGCTCGCCCGCCTGGCCGCTGCCCTGTCCGACCGCTACCGCATCGAGCGGGAGCTGGGCCAGGGCGGGATGGCCACGGTGTATCTCGCCGAGGACCTGAAGCACGACCGCAAAGTGGCGATCAAGGTGCTGCGGGAGGACCTCTCCGCGTCGCTGGGCAAGGAGCGCTTCCTCCGCGAGATCAAGGTCGCCGCGGGCCTGCAGCACCCGCATGTCCTCCCCCTCTACGACTCCGGCGAGGCGGACGGTCTCCTCTTCTACGTGATGCCATTCGTCGATGGTCTCTCACTGCGTGAGCGACTGGTCAAGGAGGGCGAGCTTCCGATCGATGAGGCAGTCCGCATTCTTCGCGATATCGCCGATGCGCTTTCCGAGGCCCACAAGCACGGCATCGTGCATCGCGACCTGAAGCCCGAGAACGTGATGCTGCGCGGGCGGCACGCACTGGTCACCGATTTCGGCGTGGCCAAGGCGCTGAGCGAGGCCACCGGCCGCCAGTCGATCACGACGGTGGGCATCGCCCTCGGCACGCCGACGTACATGGCGCCGGAGCAGGCGGTGGCCGATCCGATGGTGGACCATCGGGCCGACATCTACGCCTTCGGCGTGGTGGCCTACGAGCTCCTTGCCGGAACCCCACCCTTCACCGGCATGAACCCACAGCAGGTCCTCGCCGCGCATGTCACCGCGGCGGCGGAGCCGATCGGCACGCACCGGACCGTGCCCACCGCGCTCTCGACGCTGGTGATGCGGTGCCTGGAGAAGAAGCCCGCCGACCGGTGGCAGAGCGCCGAGGCGCTGATTCCGCAGCTCGAGTCGGTCCTGACACCGAGCGGAGGCATGACACCCACTGCCACGCAACCGGTGCGCGTGGAGGGTCGCGCGTCACCCACGCGACGCGTCCGCATCGGGGTGGTCATCACAGCGGTCGCCGCGATGGCGGCGTTTGCACTCTGGAACCGGAAGCCGGCCGTCGACGCATCACTCAACCCGGACCTGATTGCCGTCTTCCCCTTCCGCGTCACCAGCGCCGACGGTTCCCTCGACTATCTGGGCGATGGCATGGTGGACCTGCTCGCGGCGATGTACACCGGCGAGGGTGGTCCCCGCGCCATCGATCCGCGGACCGCGCTCGCGGCGTGGAAACGCCATGGCGGTGGCGAGCAGGCGGAAGCCGCCGGGCCGGCGGCGGCGCGCGACTTGGGTGCCGGGCAATTCCTGCTTGGCAGCGTCGTTGGGACGGGGAGTCGCCTCGTGTTGAGTGCGTCGGTCGGCCGCCCCGGCCAGGACGGCGCAGTCGTGCAGGCGCGGGTCGAGGGCCCGACGGACAGCCTGTCCAGCCTGCTCGATGTGCTGGTCGGGCAGCTCCTGGTGCGGACCGCGGGACTCACCAGCGAGCGGGCAGTTGGGCTCTCTCCGTCACTCGAGGCGACCCGCGCCTACGTGGCGGGCCGGGCCGCCAACCGGCGAGGCGACTGGAGCGGAGCAGCCGTCCATTTCCAGCGCGCCATCGCCCTCGACTCATCCTTCACCCTCGCCGCCCTCGGCCTCAGCGAATCCCTCGCGTGGAGCCCGACGGGTGAACTGATGAACGCCCGCGTGCAGGAACTGGCCTGGTCCAATCGCGCCGTGCTGAGCCCCCGCGATCAAGCGGTACTGGCGGGCTACACCGGCGGGAACGGCCCAGCCCCCGACAGCAAGGCGGATGTCCTCAAGGCCTGGGAATCTGCGGTGAGCCGATTCCCCGATCTGGCTGATGCGTGGTACTGGCTAGGCGAGACCTACGTCCACTCCGGCCAGATGCTCGGCATCGCGGACTACCAGGCGCGAGCGCGCCAGGCACTGGAGATGGCCTCATCGCTCGACCCCGACATGGCGGCCCCGCTCTTTCACCAGGTCGAAATGGCGGTAGATCGGCATGACACGGCCGGGGCGCAGCGACTGCTCGGACGAATCATCGCGCAGGATTCGACCTCGGACGCCAGGGGCATCCTGGAGTTCACCGTTGCCGAGGGCGTCGGCGATTCCGCCGCGGTGGCGGCCGCGCTGGCGCGGTTCGCGCGGACGGGAAACCCCTCTGTACGCTGGGCCTCCCTTGACCTTGTGGATAATGGGCGTGGCTTGGGTCTGATCGACACGTTGTTCAGCCTTGCAGATCGTGCCGCCACCGCCGACGCCAGCCGGCGGGTAGCCGCCGAAACTCGGACCCGAGTGCTGATGGCCCTTGGACGACCGGCGGAGGCCGTAGCCCTGGCCCGGCAGCGAGGGGTGTGGGACGATCCGACCGCGATCATGGCGGTGCTCTATGAATCGGCACCACCCGGCGCCGCGGTAAGCACGCTCGAGCGCCTGACGGCGCTCGCGCTGGCACCACCGGCCGACACGCCCCCGGCGCGTCGGACCCAGAATCAGGCGGCCTGTCTGATGGCGCAGTGGCGCCTGCTGCGCGAACCCGGTGCTTCCGTGGCGACGTTCACCGACAGGCTGAGGCAAGGGTCCGTGAGACTGGACGAGCATGGGGCTCCCGAGGCGAGCCCCGTCTGCCTTGCGATCGTTGAAGCCCTGTCGGCAGTACGGAGTGGAAACCCGCAGGCAGCCGCCCTGGTGATCCGGCTCGACTCGCTCCTCATGCTGGGGCCAGCCGGAACCGAGCTGACGACAGACGGCGGGGATACGAGCCTCCAGGCCGCCGACCTGCTGGTGGCTCGGGCCCTGGAGCACGTCGGCATGATCGAGCAGGCATCCCGGGCCGCCTGGCGAGGGGAAGGCAGCTCGATCTGGTGGGCAGGCCTCCGCGATCAGGGTCGATTGGCCGCGCTGGCGGGCGACCGGGAGGAAGCGATCCGGGTCTATCGACGCTACCTCTCCATTCGCTCGAACCCGGAGCCCGCGCTGATGCCGCAGCGCGACTCGGTCAAGGCGGAACTCGCCGCGCTGGTGGGGGAGCAATGAGCGACCAACTCTCCCGCCTCACCGCCGCCCTGTCCGACCGCTACCGCATCGAGCGGGAGCTGGGCTGGGTCGGCCGAGCTGCGGCGCACCACTGAGGGGAAGTAGCCGGTGCACCTTTTGGTCCGATGGTCCTAGATTGCCTGTAGCATGCCCTTCCGATCGCGCGTCTCCCAGCTGTTGGCCCTCACCCTGCTCCTGCTGTCACCGGGAGCCGGGGGCCTCGTGCTGGAGATCAGCCATCCCTGCCCCGGCGATGCGGCCCCGGAAGCATCGGGTACCGGGCACTCGCATCATTCTGATTCACATCATTCCGGCCATCAGGGGCCGGAACATGGCAACCGCTGCTGCTGCTTCGGCGCCTGCTCGCTCGCTCTGCAACATCCAGGATTGCCGCAAGGTGCGGCGCTGGCCACGCTGCTGCTTGCCACCTCACACTCACCTGAACTCCTGCAAGCCGCCGAGCCGCTCGTCGGCACGCCATCCCGCCTCCTTCCCCCGGCCACCGCACCGCCCATCGGTCTTTCCTGAGTCATATCGCCAATCCAAATCAATCGCTTCGACGGTGCGCTCCCTGCGCCCGCCGGGCTCTGAGCTTTCAGGAGAAGACTGCCATGCATTTCTCGGCTACACGATGGGCCCCCGCTGTCCTGGGGTTGTTCTGCCTTGCCACCGCGATACCGGGCGCTGCCCAGGAACCGAAGTGGTCGAGTGGGCGCCCCGACGGGCACGCCCCGATCGGCGTCATGGGCGACCATACCCACGAGCGGGGCGAGATGATGCTCTCGTATCGCTACATGTACATGGACATGGACGGCAACCGGACCGGCACGTCCGAGGTCACCACCGCCGACGTGCTCGCGGACTATCCTGTCTCGCCGCTCAGCATGCCGATGAACATGAGCATGTTCGGGTTGATGTACGCGCCGAGCAACCGCGTGACCCTGTCCTTCATGCTGCCGTACCTGAGCTACTCGATGGACCATCAGACCGGAATGGGAGGGTTCTTCACCACCGAGAGCAGCGGCATCTCGGATCTTACAGCTTCCGCGCTGATCAGGGTGTTCAACAAGGACCGGCAGGCGATGCATGTCCAGGCGGGGCTGAGCTTCCCCACCGGCTCCATCGACCAGCAGGATGTGACACCGATGAGCATGGGGCAGCCGGTTCAGCTCCCCTACCCGATGCAGCTCGGCTCCGGCACACTCGACGTGCTCCTTGGCCTTACCTACCTCGGCCAGAATGACAACTGGTCCTGGGGCGCACAGGGCAGCGGCGTCATCCGGACCGGGACCAACGACAACGACTATCGGCTCGGCAACAAGGGATACCTGACCGGGTGGTACGCCCGGCGCTGGAGCCACTGGGTGAGCACCTCCATCCGCGTGGCCGGCAGCAGCTGGGGCAACATCCACGGCGCGGATCCAGCCCTCAATCCTGCCGTCGTTCCGACGGCTGATCCCTCGCTCCGCGGCGGTACCCGGCTCGATGCCCTCGTCGGCCTGAACTTCGAGGTCGCGACCGGCAAGCTGAAGGGCCAGCGGCTCGCGGTGGAAGCCGGTATCCCCTTCTACCAGGATCTCGACGGCCCGCAACTCCAGACCAAGTGGCTGATCGTCGCGGGGTGGCAGTACGCCTTCTCGCTGTACTAGCATGCGGGGCGAAAGCCCCGCCCTCTAGCCCGCTTCCATATCTCGCGGTATCCTAAGGGGTTACCGCTGTCCTTTGCGTCCCTTTGCGTCTTCGCGTCCGAAGCTGTTCACGCGAAGACGCGAAGCCGCGAAGGTGCCCACGCAGCCCTCCTAGTCCTTGATCTCGCACCTCTCGTGTCGCTTCAGCGACACCAGCCGAGCCGCGGCCTTGGCCGCGAGGATGAAATGACCGACCCCCTGCCCCGCCTCACCGCCGCCCTCGCCGAGAAGTACCGCATCGAGCGGGAGCTCGGCGCGGGCGGGATGGCCACGGTCTACCTGGCCGAGGACCTCAAGCACAAGCGCAAGGTCGCGATCAAGGTCCTCAGGCCAGAACTCGCCGCTGCCATGGGTGCAGAGCGGTTCCTGCGCGAGATCGAGACCACGGCCAACCTGAGACACCCCCATATCGTACCACTCCACGACTCAGGGGAGGCGGCAGGGTTCTTGTTCTTCGTGATGCCCTTGGTCGACGGCGAATCGCTCCGCAGTCGGCTCGATCGCGAAAAGCAGCTGTCGATCGAGGACGCACTGCAGATCGCTCGCGAGGTCGCCGATGCGCTGAGCTATGCGCATACTCACGGAGTGGTGCACCGTGACATCAAGCCCGAGAACGTCCTGCTTGAGAGTGGCCATGCCGTGGTCACCGATTTCGGGATTGCGCACGCGACGACTGGCGTCGGGGCAGAGCGGCTGACCGCCACCGGGCTCTCGATTGGCACACCGCACTACATGAGCCCAGAGCAGGCAGCCGGGGCGCCGGACGTCGACGGACGAAGTGACGTCTATGCGCTCGGTTGCATGCTGTTCGAGATGCTGGGCGGGCGACCGCCCTTCGTCGGCCCCGACATGCAGAGCGTAATCCGGCAGCATATCGCCATTGAGCCACCCCCCATTACCGATCTCCGGCCGTCCGTGCCGGGCGGGGTCGTGGTGGCACTGCAACGCGCACTCGCGAAGGCGCCTGCCGACCGCTTCAACCCGGTCGTGCAGTTCTCCGAGGCGCTGCGCGTGCCGTCGGCGACGACGATCACGGTCACGCGTGGGATGTCGTGGCGAATGGCGGCGGTGGTCGCGGCGCTCGCCGTGGTCGGCTGGTTCGGCTGGCGTGCAGTTCGCCCCGTGCCATTCACGATGTCGGTCACGAACATCCGGCAGGTGACCAGGGAACCCGAGGCGGAGATACATGTGGCGCTCTCCCCGGATGGCCAGGAGATCGCGTACGAACTCGGCTCGCCGCTGCACACCCAGATCATCGTGCGGGATGTTGCCGGGGGCCGGCCGGTCCCGCTCACGGCAGGGTGGGGGGGCAGCCAATTCAAGCCGCGCTGGACTCCCGATGGTCGCTCGGTCACCTTCTGGAACCTCTACACCACGCCCGCCCACGATTCTGGCTCGTGGCGGATGCCGCGCCTCGGCGGCACTGCCGAGCCCATCGATAGCGGCGCCGCGCTGGTCGATGGCCCCGGCCGCACGATTATCGCGCGCGGTGATACGACGCTGATACGTGCCGAGGATGGTCGCGAGACCGTGCTGTGGGTGGGGCTCCGCGAGCTGCACTCATTTGCCTGGCGACCGGATGGCAGGATGGTGGCCTGGGTGCGCGGCAACCAGGACTACAATTATTCGTGGGGAAATATCTCTCCCAGCCAGGTCTGGGTGGCTCCCTTGGGGGGCACTGCGGTGGCAGTGACCGACAGCACCTCGCTCAACACCCAGCCCGCATGGCTGCCTAATGGCACACTGTTGTTCATCTCGAATCGCGATGGGGCGCGGGATATCTATGCCCTGCGAATCGCAGAAGACGGTCGGCCCATTGGGACACCGCTCCGTCTCACCACGGGCCTCGAACCTTTCTCGGTCTCGCCATCGGCCGATGGGCGCACGTTAGCCTACGACCGCTTGCTCCTCCGGCGCAATCTCTACGCATTGCCGATCCCGACAAGTGGTGTTGCGTCGATGAAGGACGCCGTACCGCTCACGACCGGCAACCAGACCATCGAGACCGTCAGCGTCACACGGGACGGCCGCACTCTGATCTTCGACTCGAACCTCAAGGGTCGACAAGATCTCTATGTCATGTCGACGGCCGGCGGGGAGGTCCGCCGGGTGACGCGTGGTGGAACTGATAACTTCAGCCCTGACCCCTCACCCGACAGCCGTGAGATCGCATTCCACACGATTCGGAATACCACGAGGGACATCTATGTGGTCGGGATCGACGGATCTGGGGAGCGGCCGCTCGTGGACGATGGTGCGGAGTCGTTTCATCCCGCGTACTCGCCGGATGGCCTCACCATCGCGTATTCCGATCTCGCCACCACTAGCACGACACGAGTGATCCGACGGAAATCTCTCGACGCCGAATGGGGTCCGCCCGAAACGTTGCCGATCCCCAATGGGTTCGGGCCCAGATGGTCACCCGATGGCCGATACATCGCCTACTTTACTCACGCTCGACCGGGTGGGATCGGGATCTACGAACTTGGCGGGACCGCACGTCAGCTGATGCCTCCCGACACATTCGGGCTCGAATACCCCTCGTGGCCCGAGTGGTCGGCCGATGGTCGTTCAATTTATTTCCGTGCCTTTGACGCGGATGGTGCCGAAGGGCTGTATCAGGTCGATCTGGCGGGAGGCAGGCCCAGGCTGCTCATCCGATTCGACGATCCGACCCGCACGGTTTTCCTCGGCGCCATCCCCCACGATGGGAAGCGGTTCTACTTCGCCGCCGGCGAGCTTGAGAGCGATATCTACCTCATGGATCTGGTGACGAAGTGATGGATATCCTTTCCCGCCTCACCGCCGCCCTCGCCGAGAAGTACCGCATCGAGCGGGAGCTCGGCGCGGGCGGGATGGCCACGGTGTACCTGGCCGAGGACCTGAAGCACGCTCGTAAAGTCGCGGTGAAGGTGCTGCGCCCGGAACTCGCAGCGGTGATCGGGGCTGAGCGGTTCCTGAGCGAAATCAGGACGACAGCTAATCTGCAGCATCCACACATTCTCCCCTTGCATGATTCCGGCGAGGCCGACGGGTTCCTCTTCTACGTGATGCCGTTCGTGGAAGGGGAAACGGTCCGTGACCGGCTCAACCGCGAAAAGCAGCTGCCGATCGACGACGCGGTGCGCATCGCCAGCGAAGTGGCCGCCGCGCTCGACTACGCGCACCGTCACGGCGTCATCCACCGCGACATCAAGCCCGAGAACATCCTGCTGCACGACGGGTCCGCCCTCGTCGCCGACTTCGGTATCGCACTCGCTGCCAGCACCGCGGGCCAAGACCGGATGACCGAAACCGGGATGAGCCTCGGCACGCCGCACTACATGAGCCCTGAGCAAGCGATGGGGGAGCGGGAGATCACCGCCCGGAGCGATGTCTACGCCCTCGGTTGCGTGCTCTATGAAATGCTGCTCGGGGAGCCACCCTTCACGGGGCCCACCGTGCAGTCCATCGTGGCCAAGGTGATGTCGGAAAGGCCAGCGCCGCTCACGGCGCGCCGGGACCGCATTCCCCCCCAGGTCGAGGATGCCATCCTCACGGCACTTGAAAAGCTCCCCGCCGACCGGTTCGGATCGGCCGCTGCATTCGCCCAGGCGCTCGCGGCGCCGGCTGAGGGCACCCCGTCGTACGCGCGTCGGCGCGCAGGCACAGCCACGCATCGCCGCTCCGCCTGGATCCGCACCGGCATCCTCGTGGCGGCGGTCGCCGTGGTCGGATTGATTGCGTTCGGGCTCGGTCGGCGCGACAGCGCCCCGAACGGCACCGCGACGCCAACCTCCCTCGCGGTCCTCCCCTTCGAGAACATCGGAGGCGACCCACAGAACGAGTATTTCAGTGACGGCGTCACGGAGGACATCATTGCCCAGGTGTCCCAGATTGCCGGACTGAAGGTGATCAGCCGGACCTCCACCACAAAGTTCAAGGGCGGAGGCACCTCCATCCGCGACATCGGCCAGCAGCTCGGCGTGACCAGCGTGCTGGAGGGGAGCGTGCGCCGCCAGGGGAACCGGATCCGCATCGTGGCGCAGCTCATCGATGCACGCACCGATGAGCACCTCTGGGCCAGCACCTATGACCGGGAGCTCGAAGACATCTTCGCCATCCAGACGGATGTGGCCAACAACATTGCCAACGCGCTGGGGTCCATGCTCGCGACCGGCGGCGGCGCGGCCTCCGTCCCGACCACCAATCTCGAGGCCTACGAGCTCTACCTGAACGGTCGGCTCCTGCTCGCCCAGCGGAACAGCGATGCCCTCCACACCGCGGTCGAGCGATTCGAGGCCGCGCTGGCGCTCGATCCGAAGTTTGCCGCCGCCTATGGGGGGCTCGCCGAGGCGTGGATGCTGCTGCCAATCTATTCCTCTGAACCGGCGATCGACGCCTCAGCGAAAGTCGAGCGATACGCCGATTCTGCCTTGGCCCTGGATTCCAAACTGTCCGTCGCATACGCCGCCCGTGCCTTTGACCGTGCCTTCATCGGATGGCAGTTTGCGGAAGGGGAACGGGACCTGAAGGAAGCCATCCGGCTCAACCCGAACTTCTCCTCGGCGCACCAGTGGCTGGGTTCCGTGCTGATGGTGCAGGGGAAGACGGACGAAGCCCTCGCCAACTTCCGACAGGCGGTGGTGCTCGATCCGTTGTCCAACATCAACGCGACGGACCTGGCCATGAACCTCTTCAACGCCCGTCGCTTTCCAGAGGCAGAGGCCCAGTTCCAGCAGGTGATGACCCGGGATCCGCAGTTTGCTCCTGCGTTCCAGCGGGCGGGATGGTTGTACGGCACACAGGGAAGCGACAGCGCGGCCGCCGAGGTCCTGGAGCAGTGGAATCTTCTGCAGGGCCGCCCCTTGGTACCCCCGGGGACAATTCGCACCGCCTATGCGGCCGGCGGCCGGGACTCGATGTATGCACTGCTGGTGGCTCCTGGTGTGCGTGACCGCGCTCCGATCTTCGACTTGGCTTCCTGGTACATCTACCTCGGCAGGAAGGCCATGGCCCTCGACGTCCTCGACGAAGCGGCCGACCGGCGGGACCCGTTCCTCGGCGCGGGGTTGAGGTTCCCAATGTGGGATCCGCTCAAGGATGAGCCGCGGTACCAGACCTTGATCAAGAGAGTGTACGGCGATGACTGACCCGCTGCCCCGCCTTACCGCCGCCCTCGCCGAGAAGTACCGCATCGAGCGGGAGCTCGGGCAGGGAGGCATGGCCACCGTGTACCTCGCATATGACGTGCGGCACGATCGCAAGGTGGCGCTCAAGGTCCTGCGCCCTGAACTCAGTGCCATTCTCGGCGCGGAGCGGTTCCTCGCCGAGATCAAGACCACCGCCAACCTCCAGCATCCGCACATCCTCAGCCTCTTCGATTCCGGAGAGGCGGCAGGGCTCGTCTTCTACGTGATGCCGTACGTGGAAGGGGAAAGCCTGCGCGATCGGCTGGACCGGGAGACGCAGCTCTCCGTTGACGACGCGGTCCGCATCGCCCGCGAAGTGGCCGACGCGCTCGCGTATGCCCATGGACAGGGCGTCATTCACCGCGACATCAAACCGGAAAACATCCTGCTCCACGGCGGGCACGCGATGGTGGCCGATTTCGGCATCGCCCTGGCGGTCAGCCGATCCGACGGTGGCACCCGCATGACCGAGACTGGGATGTCCCTCGGCACGCCGCACTACATGAGTCCCGAGCAGGCGATGGGGGACAAGGAGATCACCCCCAAGACGGACATTTACGCGCTGGGGTGCGTGCTCTACGAGATGCTGGTCGGGGAACCGCCGTTCACGGGGCCAACGGCGCAAGCCATCGTGGCCAAGGTGATGACGGCGGAGGTGACGAGTCTTTCGGCGCAGCGCCGCTCCGTCCCGGACTACGTCGAGGCCACGGTGCTGCAGGCGCTGGAGAAGCTGCCGGCAGACCGGTTCGGCAGCGCCCAGGATTTCCTGGCATCGCTTTCGGGCACGATGTCCACCCAGAGCATGTCACGATCGATGTCGCGTGCACCGTCGGCCGGGCCCTCGCGGAAGATTGCGTACGCCGCACTCGGCGTGGCCGGGGTCGGGGTCGCACTGGCGGCCTGGGGAATGACGCGATCACCGGCTGCCGGAGCGGTCCCCTCGGTGGCGTTCCGCCTCAGCCAAGATGGGCGGATGGCCGCGGACTACGCCGGGGACGTCCGGCCGGCGCTCGCGATCTCACCCGATGGCTTGCATCTCGCCTACCGCGCCGAGGACGGCGGACGGCGCAGCATCGCCGTGCGCGACCTTGGCTCAGTGGAAGCGCGGCTGCTCCCGGGAACGGAAGGGGCCCGGGACATCATCTTTTCCCCCGACAGCCGTTCGTTGCTCTTCCGGCAGGGGACGACGCTCAAACGGATCTCGATCAGCGGCACTCCGCCGATCAGGGTCGCGGAGATCGGGCAATCGCCACAGACGTACGGTTTGGTCTGGCTCCCTTCGGACACGATTTATTACCTGATCGAGGCGTCGCATTCGATCTACAAGGTGAGCGCGGATGGGAATGCTCCCCCTGTCAGCACCCCCCTTCCAGACTCCATCGGCCTGTTGAGCGAACTCGCCCCGATCCCCGGCACCGAGTGGCTCCTCTCCTCGGAACTGGGTGAAGCGCGGGCATCGACGATCGTGGCGGTGTCGTCCAAAACCGGCGAGGTCCGTCGCCTCAACGGAAAGGGCGCCGGCGTTCGGCTGTTGCCCGATGGACGCCATCTCCTGCTCGGCAAGGAGAACAACCTGCTGACGCTCGTCGCCTTCGACCCGAAGCGGCTGGAACTCAGCGGTCCCGAGATCCCGGTGCTGGACGGTGTCCAAGGCACCGTCACCGGACTCCCGACGCTTGGGCTCTCGCGGACTGGGACGCTGCTCTTTATCACCGGTCGCGAGAACGACCGGACGGTCGTTGAGGTGGATCGGAGCGGGCGTGTCACGCCCCTCATGACCGAGCCCGCCGAGTACAAGGACCCGCGGTGGTCGCCGGACGGGACGCGCATCGTGGTGGAAATCGCACAGGGCGTGCAGGGGGATCTCTGGATTCGTGATACAAGGGCGGGCACCCAGACCCGCCTCACCAACGGGAGCGAGAATCTCTATCCGCTCTGGACCCCGGACGGCCGGCGGATCGTCTTCACCTCCCGCCGCGCCGGCCTGGCAGGGCTCTGGTGGCAGCCGGTCGACGGTGGGAGCGAGGCCGAGAGCCTGCAGCCGGGCAGTGAACAGGACCTGCGGTTTCCTCACGACATCAGCCCCGATGGGCGCACCCTCCTGGTTCGGACCAACACGGCGGCGAGTGGCTTCGATATTGGCGCCATGGAGCTGAAGCCGAATGGTGAGTTTCGGTCGGTGCTGGCCACGCCCGAGAACGAGGGCTCGCCGGTGTTTTCGCCGGACGGCAAGTGGATGGCGTACACCTCGGATGCGTCCGGCACCAACGAGGTGTACGTGACGCCCTGGCCAAACGTCGGGCGCCGCGCCCAACTCTCCTCGGGTGGCGGTCAGGAGCCGCGGTGGAACCCGCAGGGGGGCGAGCTGTTCTACCGAACTGGCGACGCCATGATGGCGGTCCGGCTTGTGGAACAGGACGGGCTCCTGGCACCCGTTCGACGCGATACCCTCTTCAGCGGCGCGTATTTCCAGCAGCCGCGCTGGCCGGAATACGACGTCTCGCAGGATGGCACCCGGTTCCTGATGATCAAGCGTGGCAGCGCCCGCCAGGAAATCATCGTCATCACCGGGTGGGCTGAGCAGGCGGTGAAGAAGCTCGCAGAGGGCGCCGGCGCGCAGTGAGTGACCCAGGCGTCCGCCCAGCGAGACGGACGACCAGAAAGGAGGCGTGAACCATGCCTGCTGACGCGGAATGGGTGCGACCGACCGACACCGAACTGGACATGTTCGGCATCACGCACATCGGTCGTGTCCGGAAGGAGAACCAGGACCATTTCATGCTGTGCACCGTGCACCCCCAGGTGGTGGTGCACGGCACCAGCCTCCCGGAACCGGAGTCGCTGCCGCTGCGGGGCGAACGGATCGCGACCTACATGCTGGTCGCCGACGGCGTCGGCAGCGGTTCGGGCGGGGGAGAAGCGAGCCGGCTCGCGCTCGCCACGATCACGGCGTACGTCGCCTCCTCGATGCGCTCCTACCACAGCGCCGGCGCCGCCACGGACACCGAGTTTCACCAGGCGCTGACCGATGCGGCGCTCGAAGCGCACGCGGCGGTCCTGAAGAAGCAGGCGCTGGACCCCACCGCGAAGATGGCGACGACGCTGACGCTCGCCGTGGCCGTTTTCCCCCATATGTACGTGACCCAGGTCGGTGACAGCCGCTGCTATCTCTACTGGAATGGAACGCTTACCCAGGTCACACGAGACCAGACCATTGCGCAGGGGCTGGTGGATCAGGGCATCCTGCCGGCAGACCGCATCAACAGCTCCCCGCTTAGCCACGTGCTGTCCAGCGCCATCGGCAGCGACGAGGCGATGCCGGTCGTCAGCCGAGTGGAAATTCCCCGCGGCTGCGTCATCCTCCTGGCCACCGACGGCCTGACCAAGCACGTGAGCAACGACGAGATCGCGGAGCAGATCAAGGGCATGGACTCGTCCGAACAGCTCTGCCGGTCGCTCCTCGCCCTGGCCCTGGAACGCGGCGGCAGCGACAACATCACCCTCATCGCGGCCCGCGCGCCGATCCGCACGGACGGCGGCTGAAGCCGCCGCCCGGCGGACGTCCCCCCTCTCCGCTGGCCGGAGAGGGGGACAGGGGGTGAGGCAGTCAGGATTGCGTCGTCGGCGCCTCGATCCGCCGGGCGAACACGATCCGCCCGTCGCGCGGCGCGAGGCGGCGGTAGCCGCAGAGATGGAAGATCGGCACCACGAGGAAGCGCGCGATGTCGGGATTGACCAGGACCTGGCGAGGGCGGATCGGGTCTCGTCGGACACCGGGGAGCCAGGTCAGTGCCTGATCGACCCGCAGCCAGCGGAGAACGGCGGAAAGGCTCAGCCAGCTCTTCCGCACCGGCCGCGTGATGAAGAACCCGTCGGATCCCAGCCCCTGGTATCGCGGCATCAGCAGCAATCCGCTCATCGGCGCCCGCACCGGGCCGCGCACGTCCTCGGCGAGGAGCTCGCCGCGGCGTATCGGCTGGAAGTGCCGGAAACCGGGCAGCATCTCGAAGTGGTCGTCCGGCGTGATGTTGTGCCGGTACGTCACCTCGGCGACGACCGGCGCTCCCTTCGCCGCCTTCCGGAGTCGTTCGGCCTTCGCCTCCACCACCGCCGAATTCGCTGGGACGGCGCGGATCCCCGACAGCACGGTCCACAGGGCCGACTCCAGATTGTCCGCTGTTTCTGGCGCCGTGTGCTGTCCCCCCTCGACGACCAACACCGAGCGACCCTGCCGCTCCATGTAGTCGAGCATGGAACCACGGATCGACTCCTCGATGCCGAGGATCAAGGGAATCGGGCTGGCGAAGGCGATGGCGCGGTCGTGAAGCGTGTCGTTGATGGCCTGGAAGGGCACGCCGGGACCGGAGGTAGAATGCAGTTCGACCAGCAGGTGGTCCCGATCGGGGAACTCCCCCAGGATGGCGTCGATGGCCTGGACGAGTCCCCGCAACTCTGCCTGCTCGACGCAGGCCGGCGGCTCGTTCCCGCGGGCCCGCTCGACTTCGGCGGGCGTCCAGAGCCGGGCGAGGTCCCGGTCCACGAACCGCCGGCCGAGGTGCAGCGCGGCCAGGTTTCCGGCGAGGGCTACGATAGTGCCTGTGAGGGGGAGTGCACCCCCCGCCAGCGACTCCAGAACGCGGCGCGCCGCGAGGGGGCCGGCCGGTTCGTTGCCGTGGATGCCCGCAACGACGACGACCACCGGACCGGGTTGCGCGCCGTCCACCCGGCCGAGGAGTCGCTCCCGCACGGCCGTCCCCGCGTGGTCCAAGGCGCCGTTCACGTCGCGGAGGCCCCTTTCAGGTAGCGCTCGAAGAGCTGGAAGGCGATGTCGAGGAAGTCCCGCTCGCTCACCACGCCCACCAGCATCCCGTCCTTGACCACCGGCAGGCACCCCACCTTGTGCTCGCGCATCAGCGCGAGGGCGTCGAGGCAGGGCATATCCGGGGTCGCGGTGATCGGGTTGGCCTTCATTACCTCCCGCACCGGCACCGGCGCCGCCGCGCTGGCCCGGCCGGCGGCCACCAGGCCGAGCAGGGTGCGGTGCGAAAGCATGCCGACCAGATGCCCCTGTTCATCCTCCACGGGGACGTGACGCAGGTGCCGCCACCGCATCACGCTCGCCGCCACGTCCACCAGGTCCTCGGGGTGCACCGTGAAGAGATCGGTGGTCATGACTTGCCCCACGACCCGGTGGCTGTCCCGCCACTCGTCGATACTGAGTTCCTGCGGGGGGGCCCAGGTGTGCACCGGTTCCCCGGAGCGCTGGCGCTCGAGCATGATGCGCGTGAGGGTGAGGTAACGCGCCGTCGCCGGGCGCATTCCACTCAGCCGGTCCGCGGCGTCCAGGGTCCATTGCGCGCCGGTCTGGCCCGTGGCCACCCGTCCCTCGATGACGCCGAGGTAGCGATCGATCTCGTCCGCCGGGATCCCCCGCCGGGCCAGGCCGGCGCGGGCGTACGGCAGCAGCACCTCCCGCAACAGGGGACGGGCGGCGTAGGTCTCGCCGTCGGCCCAGCGGAAGTTGGCATGGAGGCCGTAGCGGGCCGCCGCCTGGAAATTGGCCTTCACGTGCGGGAAGGTGAACGACGTCCGGACGTCGCCGTACTCGTGTCCGAGCTCCACCATCAGCCCGAAGAAGAAGGCGGCGTTGGCCACCTCGTCGAGCACGGTGGGGCCCGAGGGCAGCACCCGGTTCTCGATGCGCAGGTTCGGCTTGCCGTCCAGCACGCCGTAGCAGGCGCGGTTCCAGCGGTAGATCGTGCCGTTGTGGAGCGCGAGCGCGCGGAGCTTCGGCACCTCGCCCCGCTCCAGCTGCGCCAGCGACGACTCCCCGGTCTCCGCCCGCAGCAGCAGGCGGAAGCGCGCAATGTCCTCCTTGAAGAGCTCGGTCACCGAGTGATCGACCCAGTTGTCGCCGAAGGACACGCGCTGCGGCGCCCCCCGCGCCTTGTGCTGGTCCGAGCGCACGTCGAGCGATTGCTCGAACATGGCCACCCGGGTCTCCCGCCAGAGCTTGTGCTGCAGCAGGAGCGGGGAATTGGCGGCGGCGGCGAGCACGGGGGCGGTGACCACCTGGGCCAGGTTGTAGGCACGGGCGAAGTGGTCGGCGCCGATCTGCAGGTGGATCTGGAAGCTGGTGTTGCACGCCTCGAGCAGCACGTTGTCATGGGTGAGGGCGAGCTCCTCGATCCCCTTGATCTGCGTCCGGAACTTGCCGCCCGAGAGCTCGCTCATGACGCGATTCAGTTCCTGGTAGCGCGGCAGGGGCGTCATGCTGGCGAGGTCGAGATCCTGCTTCTCCAGGCTGGGCAGCGTGCCGGCGAGGAGGATGTCGCCGCCGAGCGCGCGCGCGGCCCCCCTGGCCCGCTCGAGGGCTGCGTTCAGCCGTCGCTCCATCTCGGAGAGGCAGCGGTTCTCGAAGGTGAGCGGCTGGAGGTTGTACTCGATGTTGAAGAGGGCGAGCTCGGTCGTGAATCCCTCGCCAAGATCGCGCAGGACTTCCTGGGCGAGGAGCGCGGGGCGCCCGTCGGGATGGACGAGGAACATCTCCTGCTCGGCGCCGATGCGGCAGAGCCCCGGCTCGATGGCGCCGCTAGCGCACATCCGGTCGAGCGCCTCCACGTCGTCGAGGAGGGCGCGGGAGATGCGCCGGAGCTGCTCGTCCCCGGCCGGGGTGGTGATGTCGTGCTGGCCCATATGGAGAAGATACCGGCCACCCCGAGGATGGCTACCCGGGCGACTCTGAAGAAATGCCTAAAGGAGCGGCTCCCTGAGTCACCTCCCCCCCGGTTCAGGCCCTCGGGTGGCGGAACTCCGCTTCGTAGCGCACCTTGGGACTGAACTCCTTGGGTCGCCGGCTGAGGCTGGCGCACGGCTGGTACCATTGCCTCACCCCCTGTTCCCCTCTCCGCAATCTGGAGAGGGAGGACGCCGGACCCACCGAAACCGCTCTCCGGATTGCGTTGGAATGACCTACATTATCTAGACCGGACCATCACTTGACCGATTCCACCCTCAGCCACAATCCCATGACCCTCGCCGGCACCACCCTTGGCCGTTACCGCCTCCTCGACCGTCTCGGTGCCGGCGGCATGGGCGAGGTCTGGCGCGCCCACGACGCCAACCTCGATCGCGAGGTGGCCATCAAGCTGCTTGTGCCGGGCGCCCTCGCCGACGCCGACACCCAGGCGCGCTTCCGGCGCGAGGCGCTGGCCCTCTCCCGACTCTCGCACAGCGGCATCGCCACCGTCTTCGACTTCGACGCCCACGAGGGCACCTCCTTCCTGGTGATGGAACTTGTTGCCGGTGGGACCCTCGAGGCGCGCGTCGCCAGCGGCCCGATGCCCCTCGACGAGGTGCGGCGCATCGGGGCCGCGGTCGCCGACGCACTGCAGAACGCGCATCAGAACGACATCGTGCACCGCGACCTGAAGCCCGGCAACGTGATGCTGACCTCGGCCGGCCAACCGAAGATCCTTGATTTCGGCATCGCGATGCTGCTTGGTGACGCCGGATCAAAGCTCACCCGCCCCGGGATGATCCTGGGGTCCCTGCCGTACATGGCCCCCGAACAGCTGACCGGCGACGCCGATTCTCCGGGCAGCGACATCTACGCGCTCGGCGTGCTGCTCTTCGAGATGCTCACCGGCCGCCGGCCCTTCGTGAAGGAGCGCGCCGAGGCACTGATGTTCGAGATTTTCGGCAACGCGCCGCCGACGGTACGTTCGCTCCGCGCCGATGTGCCGGACGATCTCGAGCGGCTGGTGATGGCCTGCCTCAGCAAGGACCCCACGGCGCGTCCAGCGAGCGCCGCCGTGGTCAGCGCAGCGCTGCAGGGGCACACCGCGGCAGCGACTGGCCCCGTAACGGCTGCAGTGGAGGTGATCCGCTCGATCGTGGTGCTCCCGCTCCGCAACACCTCCGGCGATCCGACCCAGGAATATTTTGTCGACGGGATGACCGAAGCGATCATCTCCGACCTGGCCCACATCAAGGCGCTGCGCGTCATCTCGCGAACTTCCGCGATGCAGTACAAGGGGAGCACCAAGACGTTGCCTGAGATTGCGCGCGAGCTGAATGTCGATGCCGTGCTGGAAGGTTCTGCGCACCTCGTTGGCGCACGGGTGCGCGTCAGCGTCCAGCTCATCGCGGCGCGCAGCGACCAGACCCTCTGGGCCGATCGCTATGATCGCGACCTCGTCGATGTCCTGGCGCTGCAGAGTGACGTGGCGGCGATGGTGGCGCGGGAGATTGCCGTGCAGCTCACACCGGCGGAGGCAGGCCATCTGGCACGGCGACAGGTCGTCAACCCCGAGGCCCACCTCGAAGTGCTGAAGAGCCGGCACTCGATGTTTGCCGCCACAAAGGATGCGCTCGAGGTCGCCCTTCGCCATGTCAGGCGGGCGCTTGAGATCGCCCCCGACTATGCCGTGGCGTGGTCGGCCCTGGCTGACTGCCAGATCATCCGCGTGGTGCGCGGCATGGCATCGCCGGCGGAAGCCGGCGCGGAAGCCCATGCCGCAGCGTCCCGGGCTCGGGAACTCGATCCCGAGCTGGCCGATGCCTGGGCGTCCCTTGGCTTCATCGCCTCCGCCACCGGCGATGTCCGCGGCGGACTGCGCCTGCTGCAGCAGGCGGTCGAGCTCAACCCGGGCCGCGCATTTACACATGAGATGCTCTCACGCGGCCTGTGTGCCTTTGATCGCATTGATGAGGGGATCGCCGCGGCCATGCAGGCGGTCGAGCTTGACCCGCTGTCGTCCATCATCCGGACGGGGGTGGGCGATGCGCTGTACTACGGTCGGCAGTACCAGAAATCGGTGTTCCACTACCGGATGGCGATCGAGCTCGACCCACGCTTCGACGGCGCGCACACCGACCTGGCCCGCGCGCTCGAAGCGCTCGGTCACTTCGAGGAAGCGCGCGCGGCGTACGAGGAGGGCCGGCGCCTGGCGGGTGGCATCGCTGGGCCGTCGTTCGGACTGGCCCACCTCGCCGCCGCCGCGGGCGACGAGGCCGGGGCCCGCCGCATCCTGGCGGAACTCACGGCGGCGCGGGGCAGTCGTGTCGTCTCGGCGTGGGGCATCGGTGCCCTGCATGCCTCACTGGGCGACATCGAGGACGCCTTCACCTGGCTGGAGACCGCCATCAAGGAGAAAGCGTCGGGTCTCATGTGGCTCCGGGTGCACCCCCGCCTCGATCCGATCCGGCAGGATCCGCGCTACTGGCCAATGGTGGAGCGAGTGGGGCTCGCCGGTATGCCGGAGGACGCTTGAACTTCGCCAAGCCGGTCGCAGCCATCCTCGCCCTGGGCGTCATCCTCCTCGCACTTCCCGCCCGAAAGCCCCCGGTGCCCCCAGCGCCACCCGGCGCTGCGCCGTTTGAATGGAATCAGGACTCGCTCTGGCGCGCGCTCGAGGCACGGTTTGTTGCAGTGCGGACATCGGGGTGTGTCGATGCGCCCGCGGAGATGGCACTCGGCTTCAACGCCGTCGGCAGTCTGCTCGACACCCTCGCCGTCAACGACGTCGCGCCATCCGACCCGCGACTCGACACGCTCGAGGGCGCCTTCTTCGCCCTCGGCCCCGTCATGGCCGCCTGCCCGAGCGGGCTGCGCGCGTACGTCGATCTCTCGGGCCGGCTCCGCGAGGTCATCAAGGACCAGTCGCAGCACTGGGACGCCAGCGACCTCCCGAGCCGTCAGCGTCTCTATCGACTCCTCTACGGCACCCGTGCCGCCGTGGAGGAGGCGATGCTGCAACATCCCGACAGCTCGCTCCCGTTCCTCATGGGCCGCGACGAACCGTCGGCCACACCCGCCGCCGAGGTGCTCGGCGTCCGCGTTCATTCGGGGGACATGCTGGTCTCCCGCGGCGGCTACCCCACCTCGGCGCTCATCGCCCGCGGCAACGACTACCCTGGAAACTTCTCGCATGTCGGGCTGGTGTACGTCGACTCGGCCACAAGTGAGATCTCCGTCATCGAGGCGCACATCGAGGTCGGTGTCGCGGTCACCACCGCCGAGGGGTACCTGGCGGACAAGAAGCTCCGGCTGATGGTGTTGCGGCCGCGCGCCGACCTCCCCGCCCTCGTGGCCGACCCGATGCTGCCGCACCGCGCGGCGGGCAAGATCCTGGCACGGGCCCGCGCGGAGCACATCCCCTACGATTTCGCGATGGACTACGGCGACCCGTCGGGACTCTTCTGCTCGGAGGTGGCGTCCACCGTTTACAAGGACGAAGGCGTCACCCTCTGGATGGGGCTCTCCACCATTTCGCGGCTGGGCATCCGCACCTGGCTCTCGGAGCTTGGGGTGAAGCACTTCGAGACCCAGGAGCCCTCCGACCTCGAGTACGACCCGCAGCTGGTGGTGGTGGCCGAGTGGCGCGACCCCGGCGCGCTCCGGCAGGACCACCTCGACAACGCGGTGCTCGACGCGATGCTGGAGGGCGCGGACCAGGGGGTGGAACTCACCTACCCCTGGTACAAGCTCCCGATGGTGCGGCTGGCCAAGGGGTACAGCGCGGTACGGGTGCTCCTGGGCGGGCATGGGCCGATTCCCGAGGGGATGTCCTCCTCGTCGGCGCTACGGCACGACACCTTCATGACCCGGCAGCAGACGCTGGCCGCGGCGGTGCAGGGCGCGGCGGACTCGACCGCCGCGGCCCAGGGCTATCCACCGTTCTACTGGACGCTGGTCGATCTGGCCACCCGCGCCACGCAGGCAGATTCCCTCTAGCCGTCCCCCCTATCTGGCGGTATCCTAAGGGGTTACCCATCCCGCGTCGCGCCGCCGGCTGAAGCCGGCTCTCGGGCCGCTGGCTGAAGCCAGCTCTCGGCTGATGTCACTAGAGTGACGAACGAGTTCCGATGTTACGTGTCGCTTCAGCGACATCAGCCAAGCCGTGGCTTTAGTCACGACTCGGGCCACCGCGAGGAGTCTTTCCATTGACCGACGTTCTCCCCCGCCTGACCGAAGCCCTCTCCGATCGCTACCGCATCGAGCGCGAGCTCGGTCAGGGCGGCATGGCCACCGTGTACCTCGCGCAGGACATCCGGCACAACCGGAGGGTGGCGGTCAAGGTGCTGCGGCCCGAGCTCGCGGCCGTCATCGGCGCCGAACGATTCCTCTCGGAAATCACCACCACCGCCAACCTCCAGCATCCGCATATACTGCCGCTCTTCGACAGCGGCGAGGCCGACGGCTTCCTCTTCTACGTGATGCCGTACGTGGAAGGGGAGACGGTCCGTGACCGGATCAGCCGGGAAAAGCAGCTCCCGGTGGCCGACGCGGTGCGGATCACGATTGAAGTGGCAAGCGCGCTCGACTACGCCCACCGCCAGGGCGTCATCCACCGCGACATCAAGCCCGAAAACATCCTGCTCCATGATGGCAGCGCCCTCGTGGCCGACTTCGGCATCGCGCTGGCCGTCAGTACTGCCGGCACCCGGATGACTGAGACCGGCATGAGTCTCGGCACGCCGCACTACATGAGCCCCGAGCAGGCGATGGGGGAGCGGGAGATCACCGCCACCTCCGATGTCTATGCCCTGGGCTGCGTCCTGTACGAAATGCTGGTCGGCGAGCCACCCTTCACCGGCCCCACCGCCCAGGCCATCATCGCCCGCGTGGTGACGGAGGAGCCGCGCTCCCTCACCATCCAGCGGAAGACGATTCCCGAAAATATCGAAGCGGCAGTGGAGCAGGCGCTCCAGAAGCTGCCGGCCGATCGCTTCACCTCGGCCGCCGAGTTCGCCTCGGCACTCCAGGGCCAGAGCACCGTTTCCATGACACGGACACGGCCCCGTGGATCTGCGGCCCCGGATGCCCGACACTCCATCCCGGTCCCCCTGATGGCCGCATCGGGGCTGCTGCTCGCGGCCCTGGGGCTCGCCGGGGGATGGGTGCTCTGGCACCGGACCGCCCCGGTATTTCCCCCGGTCGTGTCGCGGTACGCGGTGCCACTTCCCGATAGCATCGCCTACGACGGGCTGAATGGAGAGCAGGTCGTCTACGCCCCAGACGGCTCGGCGTTCGCATTCACCTCGCGCTCCGGGCTCATGTTGCGCTACGCGGATCGAGAGGAGCTCGTCGCGGTCCCCGGTGGGCGGCGGGGAAGCACTCCCTTCTTCTCGCCAGACAGCCGCTGGATCGGTTTCAAGGATGGCCCCCGGCTCATGAAGCTGCCCCTGGCCGGCGGGGCGCCGGTCGTCATCTGTGACTCCTGCCCGGGGTACGCATTCACCTGGGGCAGCGATGATTCCGTCCGCTTCTATGCCGCCCCTCCCAACGACACGCAGGGGCGTGCACTGCTGGTCTTGTCGTCCCGTGGGGGAGCGCCTCGCATCTTCGCCAAACCGGACAGCAGCTCGGGGGAGAGGTTCCGATCACCCATCCTGCTGCCGGGCCGCCGGACGGTCCTGTTCGCGCTGTTCAAGGGCAAGACGAGCCGTCTCGCGGCGCTGAACCTCGAGACCGGCGTGATTACGCGTTTCGACCAGGTCGGCTTCTCTCCCCAGTGGGTCGATCGCGGCTTCGTGGTGCTGAGCAACGAGGACGGCACGCTGGTCGCGCTTCCCTTTGACGCCGCGCGGGTCCGCCCGACGGGCCCGCCGGTGACGATCGTCCGCGACATCAGTCAGCAGGATGCCTTCGTCTCGTCGGCCGGCGTCTCGGCGTCGGGCTCGATCATCTATCCGCTTGCGGGAGCCAGCGCCCTTAGGCGGCTGATGCTCGTCTCGCGCACAGGACAGGCTGCTCCCCTGGCGAGCGAACCTCGGCAGTTTGACAATCCGCGATTCTCGCCCGATGGCCGCCGCATCGCGGTGACCGCCAGGGAATCCGACGGCGCCGGACGCGACATCTGGGTCTTCGACGTCGCCCAGCTGTCGTGGTCCCGCCTGACCACCGATGGCCTCAGTGATGGACCGATCTGGACGCCGGACGGCCGACGCCTCGTGTATTCAAGCAACCTTGACTTGTGGTGGATTGCGGCCGACGGCAGTGAGCGCCCGGAGAGCCTCTACGTGGCCAATGGAGGCCGGATCGCCGGGAGCGTCACGCCGGATGGTCGCAGCCTGGTCTACCAGGAGTATGACAGCGGCAATGACGGCATCCGGTCCATGGCATTCGATTCGGCGCCGGCATCGCGCCTGCTCCTGCCCGCCGCCTTCAATGAGTCCGAAGTGACCCTGTCGCCGGACGGACGCTGGATGGCCTATCAGTCCGACGAGGCCGACCGGATGGAGGTGTACGTCCGGCCCTATCCGGGGCCAGGGGGTCGCGTGTCGGTCTCGTTGCTGGGCGGAACCGAACCAGCGTGGTCACGGGACGGCCGCGAGCTCTTCTATCGCGCGGGGGACAGCCTGATGGCGGCCACCGTCACCCTCGCTCCCGGCTTCGCGGTCACCGGACGGCGGGTCCTGTTTACTGGCACATTCCTGTCCAGCGCCAGGTCGCGCGAGTACGATCCGGCGCCAGATGGCCAGCACTTCGTCATGGTCCAGGGCGGCGACGCCCAATCCAAGCTGATCGCCCTCAACAACGTGTTCGACCGGCTGGTGTATGAGCGGGAGCAGAAGAAGTGATTCGAGCTCGTCGCTAAAGCGACGGCTCGGCTGATGTCGCTGAAGCGACACAAACCAAGCAGGAGTTCGTCCCTTTGCGCTCGTTGTGTCTCTTTGCGGCTTTGCGTTAAATGCTTTTCACGCGAAGTCGCGAAGACCGCGAAGGTCTATTCATCGGAGTAATCGGTTGACCGACCCACTGCCCCGCCTCGCCGCCGCCCTCGCCGACCGCTACCGCATCGAGCGCGAGCTCGGCGCCGGCGGCATGGCTACGGTGTACCTGGCGGAGGACCTCAAACACAAGCGGAAGGTGGCCATCAAGGTCCTGAAGCCGGAGCTGGCCGCGGCGATGGGCGCTGATCGGTTCCTCAGGGAAATCGAGACCACGGCGCGGCTGCATCATCCGAACATCCTGCCGCTCTTCGATAGCGGGGAAGCGGGAAAGCGGGACACCGGCGAGGGAGGCCTCCTCTACTATGTGATGCCGTTGGTGGAGGGTGAGTCCCTCCGCGACCGGCTCGACCGCGAGAAGCAGCTTCCGATCGACGACGCACTCCAGATCACCCGCGAAGTGGCCGACGCGCTCCGCTATGCGCACAGTCGCGGCATCATTCACCGCGACATCAAGCCAGAAAACATCCTTCTCGAGGGCGGCCATGCCCTGGTCGCCGACTTCGGCATCGCCAAGGCGGTCACCGCAGCCGACGGCGAGACGCTCACCCAGACCGGGATGAGCATCGGCACCCCGCACTACATGAGCCCCGAGCAGTCCGCCGGTGAGTCCGACCTCGACGGCCGGAGCGATCTCTACGCCCTCGGCTCCGTCCTCTACGAAATGCTGGCGGGGGAACCGCCCTACACCGGCCCCAGCGCGCAGGCCATCATCGCCAAGCGACTGATGGAGCCGGTGCCGCGCGTCTCGGTGGTGCGCGAGACCGTGCCGCCCCACATCGAACGCGCACTGACCCGTGTGATGGCCAAGGCGCCGGCCGACCGCTACCCGACGGCCGATGCGTTCCTGACCGCCCTGCAGGACACCACCACGACAGCCGGCACGGTGGCCACCGCGAGCAGACCTCGCGGCTCACGGTCGTACCTCCGCCGCGCGCTCGCCGCCGCGGCCGTCGTGATCGCCGTCGTCGCCGGGTACTTCTTGCTGCGGAGCACCGCACCCGAAGGCCCGCTGTCGCCTGACGTGATTGCCGTCCTTCCCTTTACCGTCCGCGGCAATCCCGGCCTCGATTACCTCGGCGAGGGGATGGTGGACCTGATGAGCGCCAAGCTCGACGGCGCCGATCCGCTGAGCGCCGTCAATCCGCGGGTGGTCATTTCGCTGGTGAAGACAAAGCAGGTGGATGTCGCCGATCCGGCCTCGGTGCAGAAGGCGGCCGAACAGCTTGGTGCCGGTCGCTATGTCACGGGAGAGGTGCTGGAGGTCGGTGGACGCGTGCAGCTGATTGCCTACCTCCACGACACCGATCGCCCCGATGCCACGCCCGAGCGCGCGACGGCGGAGGGCCAGCCCGATCAGCTCCTCGACGTGATCGACGGGCTCGCCGTGGAACTCCTATCGAGCACCATGTCAGGTGCCTCCGATCGGATCAAGAAGGTGGCAACGGCCACCAGCGCGTCACTGCCCGCCACCAAGGAATTCCTGCAGGGAGAGCGGCTGCTGCGTGTCGGCGCCTATCGCGAGGCCGCCGAGGCGTACGATCGGGCCGTGGCGCTGGACACCGCCTTTGCCCTGGCCTGGTACCGGAAGAGTGTCGCGGCGGACTGGATCGACGGGCTCGACGTGCGCAGTTCGGCGGACCGCGCCTGGAGCTACGCCGATCGCTTCTCTCCTCGCGACCGTCAGCTCGTCTCGGCGCTGCGCCACCGCCGCCACGGCGAGAACCACCAGGCCGCGCAGGAATACGCCGCGCAGCTCCACACCTGGCCTGACGAGGTGGAGGGGCAGGTGCAGATGGGGGAGATCCTCTTTCACGACAACCCCCGGCTCGGGCGACCGATGGCCGAGGCGATTCCCGTCTTCGAGCATGCCCTGGCCCTCGAGAATTCCAATGCCAACGCGCGGATTCACCTGGCGCGGCTCTACGCCATGTACGGCAACATCGACTCCCTCCGCGAGACGGTGCGACACTTCACCGCCGAGAACGCGGAAAGCGAGCGGACCTTCGAGGTGCAGGCCATCCTGGCCTGGACCGTGGGGGATACCGCCCTGCAGACCGACATCCTTCGGCGGATCGGGGATTTCCCTGCGTACTATCGCTTCTACGCCGTGCACGGTGTCGCGCGGTTCGCCAAGAATGCCACTGGCGCCCAGGAGCTTCTGCGCGGGTACGAGGGGAGCGAGCCGTGGGTCGTCATTCAGACTCCCAACCTGCTCATCACCCAGGGAAAACTCGACGGCCTTCGCCGGTTCATGGCGACGATTCCAGGGGGGCGAACGCCTAACTGGGATATGTACGAGGCGTTCCTCTGGACGTCGGGTACCGTGCCCGCCGACACGGTACGGATGAACCAGCTGCTGCACTCGATTCGGACCGCGGCCCCAATGGAAATTCAGGGCACCCGCTGGCTTCCCCCATACTACGACCTCACGCTCGCGCTCGCCGCCTTCGAGCGTGACTATCACACCGCCCTGCTCCTCATCCATCTCGACCGCCCCGACGAGGCACGCCGCGTCATCGCGACGATGAATCGCGCTGATTCCTTTCCCGGGCTCGGACAGACGAAGCGAGAGGCGATCAGTTCACTCGAGGCGGAGCTGGCGTATCGCAATGGCAACGCCGATCAGGCGCTGAACCTCCTGCGGACCGTGAACTATGAGGTGCCCCACGCTGCCACGGTGCTGCCCATGATCGATGGTGCCCGGGGCCGGTTCCTGCGGGCGGAGCTGGAGCTGTCCGCCGGCGATACCGCCACCGCCATGGGCTTCTACCACGGCCTCGACGACAGCTGGAGCCCCTTTGACACCCCCTTCCGCCCGCTCGTCTATGCGCGGCTGGGTGCCATCGCCGAGGCGCGGGGGCGGAAGGCCGAGGCAATCGACTATTATTCGCGACTTCTCGACCTATATAAGGACGCGGACCCCATCTATGCGGCCGAGCGGGAAACGATCCTGCAGCGGCGGAACGCATTGCTGGGGCCGCGGTAAGACTAGAGCCCCGCCCGGGCTCGTCGCTAAAGCGACGGCTCGGCTGATGTCGCTAAAGCGACACGACCCACATACACTGATGTCCCTTTGCGTTCTTTGCGTCTCTTTGCGCCTTTGCGGTAAGTGTTGTTCACGCGAAGCCGCGAAGACCGCGAATGTCTTTTGATGGGAGTAATGGGTTGACCGATCCACTGCCCCGCCTCTCCGCCGCCCTCGCCGACCGCTACCGCATCGAGCGCGAGCTCGGCGCGGGCGGCATGGCCACGGTGTACCTGGCCGAGGACCTCAAACACCGGCGCAAGGTGGCGATCAAGGTGCTCCGCGCCGAGCTGGCGGCCGTCATCGGCGCCGAGCGGTTCGTCACCGAGATCACCACCACGGCTAACCTCCAGCATCCCCACATCCTGGCGCTCCACGACAGCGGCGAGGCCAACGGCTTCCTCTTCTACGTGATGCCGTACGTGGAGGGGGAATCGCTCCGGGACCGGCTGAGCCGGGAAAAGCAGCTGCCGATCGCCGATGCGGTGCGGATTGCCGGCGAGGTGGCCGGCGCCCTCGACTACGCCCACCGCCAGGGCGTCATCCACCGCGACATCAAGCCCGAAAACATCCTGCTGCACGACGGGCGCGCTCTCGTGGCCGATTTCGGCATCGCGCTCGCCGCCACCAGCGCCGGATCCCGGATGACGGAAACCGGGATGTCCCTCGGCACGCCGCACTACATGAGCCCCGAACAGGCGATGGGAGAGCGGCAGCTCGATGCCCGCACCGACGTGTATGCGCTGGGGTGCGTGCTCTACGAAATGCTGGCCGGCGACCCGCCCTTCACCGGGAGCACCGCGCAGGCAATCGTCGCCAAGGTGATGACCGAACGGCCGACCGCCCTCTCGACGGTGCGCGACACGGTGCCGGAAGAGGTGGAGGACGCCGTCCTCACGTCGCTGGCAAAGTTGCCTGCCGACCGGTTCGCCACCGCCGCGGAGTTCGCCGCGGCGCTCCAGGGCCAGGGCACGGGGCCCATGAGGCGAGTCCGGCCTCTCGGCCCAGCTGCCCCGCTGCCCCGCCGCCTCGTACCGATGCTCCTTGTCGCAGCGATCGCGTTAGCTCTCTGGGGCTGGCTCCGCCCGCAGCGCGCGCCCCCGTCATCTCCGCCGTCCCGGCTGGCCATCCCGACGCCCACGCTCGGCGGCTCGAGCACCGGCCTGCAGCGGCAGGTCGCCATCACCCCGGACGGAAGCACCATTCTCTACACCGCAGTGGCCGAGGGCGGGAACTACACGATGGCCCGCGCGCTCGACGAGACCGAGGCTGCCGTCGTGCCAAGTATTCCCCAGTTCGTGGCGGGATACGCCATTTCCAAGGATGGCCGGGAGTTCGTGGCGACGAGCTTCACGAGCCGTGCCTCGTCCCGGTTCCCCATCGGCGGCGGGACCGCAAAGCCCATCCCCGCCGACCTGGATGTCAATGGCTACTACGCCTGGGCGGACGATGGGGCGCTCTGGTTCGGGGCGCTCCAGAACATGAGCGAAGGGACCGCGCGGCTTTCACAGGACGACCGGATCACGCATCCCTTCGGAACCAAGAACGCCGATCTGGTCCCGATGTTCATCCTGCCCGGCGACAAGACGGCAATTGCCGCCCGCAAGAATCTCGGCACGGCATCGGGCCCGGCGTTCCTGCTGGACCTCAAGACCGGCGAGGCGACCCCGCTCATCGACCAGAACGTGGTCGACATCAAGTTCGCGGCGGGGTTCGTGGTCTACGCCCTGACCAACGGCAACCTCGAGGCGGTGCCCTTCGATCTCTCCACGAAGAAGGTCACTGGCAGTCCTGTCACGATTGCCACCGGCGTCTCGCTCACCGGAACCGGGGTCGCCCAGTTCGACGTGGCCACCAACGGCACGGTGGTCTACGTGCCGGAGGACCCCCGCTCCCTCGTGCTCGTCGACCGGTCGGGGGCAATGCGCACAGCCGTCGCGGAGGGCCACAACTACCATTCCCCCCGCTTCTCGCCCGATGGACAGCGGGTGGCGGTGGACTTCACCACCGCGGACGGTCGGGATGTCTGGCTGCTTCGTCTCGCCGACGGCACCCTGACCCGCACCACCTTCCTCCGGGACGGGCATGATCCGACCTGGAGCCCCGACGGACGCTTCCTCTCCTTCCTGTCGACCCGGAGCGGCGCCCTCGGCATCTACCGCATCCGTCCGGGCAGCACCGAGCCGGCAGAATCGCTCTTTGCGTCGCCTCAACTCGGGTACACCGGGGTCTGGCTCAAGGACGAGAGCGCGATCGTCACCGCCGGGACGACCCTGGAAGGCGGCTCGCGCACCGACATCGGCATCATCCGGAACGGCGGCCGCGGGCCGATCGACCCGCTGGTGGCCACGCGATTTGAAGAGCAGTATCCAGCCGTCTCTCCCGATGACAAGTGGCTCGCCTTCGCCTCGTCACAGTCGGGCCGCGAGGAGGTGTACGTGCGCCGCCTGGACGGGACCGGAGAGCAGGTGCAGATCTCCCTCGCGGGCGGGGCGGAACCGGTGTGGGGGCCGAACGGGCGCGAGCTGTTCTATCGGGCGTCCAACGGCAGCGGCGTCGACCTGGTGATGGCGACCCTCCAGGTCATCCCCACGGTCCAGGTGCTCAGCCGGCAGCCACTCTTCGCGGTATCCGACATCGGAACCGCCACACCGCACGCCAACTACGACATCTCGCCCGACGGCAAGACCTTCGTGATGGTCCGCCTCAACCCGGCGTCCCGGATCATGGTCATCCAGAACCTGCCCGGGCTGGTGGCGAAGCTGCGGGGAAATACTCCCTAGCCCTCCCCCATATCTCGCGGTATCATAAAGGGTTACCCTGCCATCGATCGTCGGCTGAAGCCGGCGCTCGGCCGGTGTCGCTAAAGCGACGCGTGGGCCGCCCTCTCCGCCAAAGCGGCGCGTGAAGGTGGCGGGCAGCTGTAAGGCAATCGCCTCGGCACTCCTCGTCCAAGCGAGATGCCAGAATCCACGTCGCTTTGGCGACACCAGCCGAGCAGTGGCTTTAGCCACTGGTCGAGCAGCGACCCGGAGCCCCAGTGACCGACGTTCTCCCTCGCCTTACTCAAGCCCTCTCCGACCGCTACCGCCTCGAGCGGGAGCTCGGCCAGGGCGGCATGGCCACCGTCTACCTGGCGCAGGACATCAAGCACAACCGGCGCGTGGCGGTCAAGGTGCTGCGGCCCGAACTGGCCGCCGTCATCGGTGCTGAGCGGTTCCTCTCCGAGATCACCACCACCGCCAACCTCCAGCATCCGCACATCCTGCCCCTGTTCGACAGCGGCGAGGCCGACGGCTTCCTCTTCTATGTCATGCCATATGTCGAGGGTGAGACGGTACGGGACCGGATCAGCCGCGAGAAGCAGCTCCCGGTGGATGACGCCGTCCGCATCACCACCGAGGTCGCCTCGGCGCTCGACTACGCCCACCGCCATGGCGTCATCCACCGCGACATCAAGCCCGAGAACATCCTGCTGCACGACGGCTCCGCCCTCGTGGCCGACTTCGGCATCGCGCTCGCCGTGAGCACCGCCGGTACCCGGATGACTGAGACCGGGATGAGTCTCGGCACGCCGCACTACATGAGTCCCGAGCAGGCAATGGGGGAGCGGGAGATCACGGCGCGTTCCGACGTCTACGCCCTGGGCTGCGTGCTCTACGAGATGCTCACTGGCGATCCGCCGTTTACCGGGAGCACGGCGCAGGCCATCGTGGCGCGGGTCGTCACCGAGACGCCGCGGCCGATGCTCCCGCAGCGCAGCACCATCCCGCTGCATATCGAGGCCGCCGTCCTCACTTCACTGCAGAAGCTGCCGGCCGACCGCTTCAAGACCGCGGCGGAGTTCTCCGAGGCGCTCGCCGACTCTGGCTACGCCTCGAAGACGACGGTCATGATGACGGCGGCGACGGGGCGCGGACGTTGGTCCGGCCTCGCCATCCCGCTGGCCGTCGTCGCGGCAATCGCCACAATCGCCGCACTCTGGGGATGGATCCGGCCGGAGCCGCCCCGGCCCGTCGCACGGTATGGACTCGGGTTCCCGGATGGCCAGGCCCCGACCCTGCAGATGGCGCTCTCCCCCGACGGGGCTCGATTGGCGTACGTGGGCCCCGGGCCGGATGGGCAAGACCGACTCTGGATCAAGGAACGGGCCCAGTACGCCGCCACACCGCTCGCGGGGACGGAAGCCGTCGTGACGCCGACCTTTTCCCCCGATGGGCAGTGGGTCGCATTCGACCAGCTCGGACAGCTACGGAAGATGCCCATCATTGGGGGGGCGGCGATCACGCTGGCCGATTCGACCCTCTTCCCGCTCGCGGCATGGCTCGATGACGGCACCCTCGTCTTTTCGCGTCAGGATTTCACCCTGGGCAGAGTCTCGGAGGCCGGCGGGACCGTGACCGTCGTCTGGCGCCCGGACTCCGTGCAGGGGTTCCAGCGCGCCCCCGTCTTTCCGACCGCCCTCCCGGGGGCGCGGGGGGTGCTCTTTTCGCTGTGCACCGCCAACTGCGTGCAATCGGAGGTCTGGGTGCTCGACCTGAAGTCGGGCGACGCCCACATCCTCGTTCCCAATGCCGTCAAGGGGTGGTATCTCCCGAGCGGGCAGCTCGTGTACGTCCGCGCCGATGGAAGCGTCCTGGCCGCCCCCTTCGACCTGAAACGGCTCGAGATGACTGGCGCGTCCGTCCCGGTACTCGACGACGTGGCCATGCTCTTCGGCGTCTTCCCGAACCTGACGTTCAGCGCCAGCGGCACGATGCTGATGCAGGTGGGCAACGGATCCGGGGAGATCCCGCTGTACGAGATGGCCTGGATCGACCGGACCGGACGAGTGACGCAGCTCGACTCCAGCTGGACCTTCCGTCACTCCCAGTCCAACGGCAACGTCGGCTGGTCGCTCTCTCCCGACGGCCGGCGGATCGCCATCGGGCTCAACACCAACTCCGGCGACGATATCTGGATCAGGGACCTGGTAAACGGCACTCTCTCTCGGCTCACCTTCGACAGCACCTCCGAAGAACGGCCCCGGTGGACCCCCGACGGGAAGTCGGTCACCTACATCGTCGACGGGCTCGACTTGCTCCGCCAGCGGCCCGCCGACGGGACCGGCAAGGAGCAGATCCTCATCGAGACCTCGCCACTCATCCTCCTTGAAGGCTCCTGGTCGGCGGACGGCAAGTGGCTGCTGCTGCGGGTCGGCGGCAACGGCCCGACCAAGCAGCGCAACATTCTCGCTTTCCAGCCCGGGGTGGACAGCGCGCCGCAGGAACTGCTTGCCAGTTCGCAGGCCGACGAATCGGCGCCCGCGCTCTCCCCCGATGGCAAGTGGCTTGCCTACGCCTCGGACGAGACTGGCCGGAGCGAGGTGTACATTCGACCGTTCCCCAACGTCGATGACGGGAAGTGGCAGGTCTCGACCAGCGGCGGTCAGGCGCCGCTCTGGGCCCACAGCGGCCGGGAGCTCTTCTACGTGGACGCCGCCCGCAACATGATGATGGTGCCGGTGCCGGCGGCGGGGCCGTCGCAGATGGGCGCCCGCGTCAAGCTCTTCACGCTCGGGAACGACGTCTTCCTGAACCCGAATGAGTGGTACACCCCGTTCGATATCTCGCCTGACGACAAGCGATTCCTGATGTCCCGCCTGGTGTCCGCCGGAGCCGCCGAGACACCGACCTTCCTCCTGGTCGAGAACTGGTTCAACGAGGTCAAGGCGAAGGTGGGCAAGCAATGAGCAGCTCGCCCCTCCCCCGCCTCACCGAGGCCCTCGCCGACCGCTACCGCCTCGAGAGTGAGCTCGGCGAAGGGGGCATGGCCACCGTCTACCTGGCGCAGGACATCAAGCACAACCGGCGCGTCGCCGTGAAGGTGCTGCGGCCGGAACTGGCGGCCGTCATCGGCGCGGAGCGGTTTCTGACCGAGATCACCACCACCGCCAATCTCCAGCACCCGCACATCCTGCCGCTCTTCGACAGCGGCGAGGCCGACGGCTTCCTCTTCTACGTGATGCCGTACGTACAGGGTGAGACGGTCCGCGACCGGATCAGCCGCGAGAAACAGCTGCCGGTGGCCGACGCGGTCCGAATCGCCTCCGAGGTGGCCTCCGCGCTCGATTACGCGCACCGGCACGGCGTCATCCACCGCGACATCAAGCCCGAGAACATCCTGCTGCACGACGGCAGCGCGCTGGTGGCCGATTTCGGCATCGCCCTCGCCGCCAGCAAGGCCGGCGGGACGCGCATGACGGAAACGGGCATGAGTCTCGGCACGCCGCACTACATGAGTCCAGAGCAGGCCATGGGGGAACGGGAAATCACCGCGCGTTCCGATGTGTACGCGCTGGGCTGTGTGCTCTACGAGATGCTCACCGGCGACCCGCCCTTCACCGGCTCCACCGCGCAGGCCATCGTGGCCCGGGTGGTGACCGAGCATCCCCGCTCGATGACCAGCCAGCGGCACACCATCCCGACCCACGTCGAGGCAGCAGTCCTGACCGCGCTCGAGAAGCTTCCCGCCGACCGATTCGCCACCGCCGCGGAGTTCGCGGCTGCACTGGCGGACCCGAGCTACGCCAGCAAGACGACGGTCATGATGGCGGCGGCGACCGGGCGCGGACGGTTTTCGGGCCTCGCTGTCCCGCTGGCCGTCCTCGCGGCGATCGCTACCATTGCCGCGATTTGGGGATGGTTCCGGCCGGAGTCTCCCCGGCCCACGCTTCGCTACACCATGGTGCTCCCCGAGGGGAAGGAGCTCTCGACCGATCGCGGCACCCGCTTCGCCATTTCTCCTGACGGTTCGAAGATCGTGTACGCCGGACAGGGGCCCGAGGGCACCCAGCTCTACCTCCTCGACCGCAGCCAGATCGAGCCCACGCCGCTCTCCGGCACCGATGGCGGAATCGTTCCGTTCTTTTCTCCCGACGGACGGCAGATCGGGTTCACCCTCCTGGGGAACGCCGCGATCAAGGTGATGCCACTGAGCGGCGCGCCGCCGGTCACCATCGCGGACTCGGGCCTCGGCTCCGACGGGGCCACCTGGAGCGCCGACGGCTACATCTACTTCGACGGGCTCACCGGCGGCGGCACCACCGGGCTCGTCCGAGTGGCTGCCTCGGGTGGGCCGCTCGAACAGGTGACCACGGTGGACACCGCCAACGCCGAACAGGATCATTTCTGGCCGGTGGCGATCCCCGGGGGGCGTGGCGTGCTCTTCACCGTGCAGTACCGGAGCGCCCGGCAGGCAAGCAACATCGCCGTCTTCGACCCCAAGTCGAAGACGTACCACACGCTGGTGCAGGGGCTCACCGCCCGCTACGCCCCGACCGGCCACCTCATCTATGTCTCGACGTCAGGTGACCTCCTCGCGGTGCCGTTCGACCTCAAGCGGCTGCAGGTCACTGGTCAGCCGGTGGCCCTGACCAACCGGATCGCCGGTCGGGCCTTCGGGGCGGTGGACCTGGCCCTCTCGTCCTCCGGCACCCTGATCTACCAGGTGGGAGAGGTCAACACCGATCCGGCGACAGTCGCGTACGTCACGCGCGACGGCCGCTTCACCCCGGTGGATTCCGGCTGGAGCAGCAGCTTCCAGACGCTCGCCCTCTCCCCCGACGGCAAACAGCTCGCCGTGAGCATCGTGGCCACGGGCGAGCAGCAGGTCTGGATCAAGCAGCTGCCCGACGGACCGCTGAGCAAGCTCACCTTCGACGGCCAGTCCAACATCCGGCCTACTTGGCACCCCGACGGCCAGACGATCGGGTTTACGAGCGCGGCCCTGACCTTCGCCGCCGTGCGGGCCGACGGGAGCGCCCAGCCCACGGTCCTGGTGACCGACACCGCCCGCAGCGGGGTCCAGGAAGGAGTCTGGTCGCGGGACGGCACATGGATCATCTACCGGACCACCACCCGCGACATCCTGGCCCGCCGGACCGCAGGCGATACCTCGGCGGTGCCCCTCCTCCAGACACCAAACTTTCAGGAAGTTGAGCCGACCCTGAGCCCCGACGGGAAGTGGCTGGCGTACGCGTCGAACGAGAGCGGGCGCTTCGAGATCTACGTCCGGCCGTTTCCGGACACCGACCGCGCCAAGTGGCAGGTGTCCACCGATGGTGCCACCGACCCGCTCTGGTCACGCAGCGGACGCGAGCTCTTTTTCTTCGCGAACACCGGAATGGTGACCTCCGTGGAAATCCTCCCGGGCGCCACCTTCACCATGGGCAAGCGCACCCCGCTCTTCAGCGCCACCCAGACCGCCGGCGGCCCCCACTCGTGGGACATCACCCCCGACGACCAGCGCTTCGTCATGATCCAGCTCTCCGGGAGCGGGGACATCCAGAACCGTGAACTGGTGGTGGTGGACAATTTCTTTCCCGAACTCAAGGCCAAGCAGACCCGCTAGCCAGCACAGTGCACCTGCAGCACCGACTTCACACAAGGAATCCGTTCATGCATCGCTCCTCGATCCGTCGGTTCGGCATTACCCTCCTCGCCCTGGTCGGCACCCTCGCCGCCCTGCCCGTCTCGGCACAAGTCCCCGAGGCCACCGCCGCGGCGCTCAAGCAGATCTTCGCCTCCCGCTACTACGCCGCCGAACGGTTCGGGCCGGCCCGGTGGATCGAAGACGGCAAGGCCTACACCACACTGGAGAAGCCTGCCGACAGCACCGGCGGCTATGACATCGTCCGCTACGACTCGAAGACCGGTGCGCGGAGCATCCTGATTCCGGCGGCGTCGTTCATCGCGCCGGGCGACACCGTCCCGCTTTCGATCAGCAACTACATCTGGTCGCCCGACGCGTCGCAGCTCATGATCTTCACCAACACCGAGCGGGTCTGGCGCCAGAACACCCGCGGTGACTACTGGGTGCTCGACCGCGCCTCGGGCGCGCTCCGCCAGCTGGGAGGCAAGGGCGCCCCGGCGTCCACCATGATGTACGCCAAGTTCTCGCCGCAGGGCGACCGGGTGGCCTTCGTGCGGAAGGGCGACATCTACGTCGAGCGGCTCTCCGACGGCGCCATCACGCGGCTCACCACCGGCGCCGACTCGCTGCACGTCAACGGCATGAGTGACTGGGTGTACGAGGAGGAGTTCGGGGTCCGCGACGGCTTCCGCTGGTCTCCCGACGGAACGAAGATCGCCTATTACCACTTCGACATGACCGGCGTCGGCACCTTTCTGATGATCAACGACACCGACTCCCTCTACCCCTTCACCATCCCGATCCAGTACCCGAAGGTGGGCACCACCAACTCCGCCGTCACCGCCGGCGTGGTAAGCGCCACCGGCGGCGCCACAACCTGGTTCCAGCTCCCCGGCGACCCGCGCGAGGATTACATCCCCTTCATGGAGTGGGCCGGGAAGGACTCGGTGCTGGTGCAGCGGATGAACCGGTGGCAGAACAACGACGCGCTGATTCTGGCCAGCGCCGCGACCGGTGGCACCCGCACCATCCTCACGGAAACCGACGAGGCCTGGCTCGACGTCATTGACGACATTCCGTGGCTGAAGGGTGACAAGGAGTTCATCTGGCTGAGCGAGCGGGACGGCTGGCGGCACGCCTATGCCATCTCGCGCGCCACCGGTGCGGCCCGGCTCCTCACCCCCGGCAACTTCGACGTGATGAGCATCGCGCTGGTGGACGACAAGGGGGGGTGGCTCTACTACGACGCCTCGCCGGAGAATGCCACGCAGCGGTACCTCTGGCGCACCCGGATCGACGGCAAGGGGAAGGCCGAGCGACTGACGCCGATGGACCAGGCGGGCAGCCACCGGTACACCATCTCGCCGGACGCGAAGTACGCCTTCCACAGCTGGTCCAGCTTCGACAGGCCAGGGCCCACGGAGCTGGTGAGCCTGCCGAAGCACACCGTGGAGCGCACCCTGGCCGCCAACACCGAGCTCGTGGCAAGGGTCAAGGAGACGATCACCCGGCCCGGCGAGTTCTTCCAGGTGACGATCGCCGACGGCTCCACCCTCGACGGCTGGATGATCAAGCCGAAGGACTTTGACCCGACCAAGCGCTACCCGGTGCTGATGTACGTGTACGGGGAGCCGGCGGGGCAGACTGTGCTCGACTCCTGGATGGGAGGGAGCCGGCTCTGGTACCAGACGCTGGCCGACCAGGGGTATCTCATCGCCAGTGTCGACAACATGGGCACCCCGGCCCCGAAGGGGCGCGCCTGGCGCAAGGCGGTCTACGAGCAGATCGGCGTCCTCTCGAGCATGCAGCAGGCGGAGGCGGTGCAGGCGCTCGCCCGCACCCGGCCATACTTCGACTCCACGCGCGTCGGCATCTGGGGCTGGAGCGGCGGCGGCTCGTCGACGCTGCAGGCGATGTTCCGCTACCCCGAGGTCTATTCGATGGGGATGAGTGTGGCGCCGGTCCCCGACCAGCGGCTCTACGACACCATCTACCAGGAGCGGTACATGGGGCTCCTCGGCCCGAACGCCGAGAAGTACGACTCCGCCTCGGCGATCCACCAGGCCAAGGGACTGAAGGGACACCTGCTGATCGTCCACGGCTCGGGCGACGACAACGTGCACTACCAGGGCACGGAGCGGATGATCAACGAACTGGTGAAGCTGAACAAGTCGTTTGACGTGATGGTGTACCCGAACCGGACGCACTCGATCCGCGAGGGTCCGGGCACCACGCTGCACATCTACTCGCTGCTGACCCGGTACCTCATGCAGAACCTGCCGGCGGGGTCGAACTACACGCCGATGCCGTGAGGCCGTTCGCGCGTCCCCCTCTTCATATTATGGAGAGGGGGACAGGGGTGAGGTGAAACGGCGTGAAGCGCAGCCGAGAGACGACCACATCAGAACTGGGGTATCCGCTTGACTAGCCGAATTCGGCGCCTGATTGCGGTTTCCATTCTCTCGGTTCAATTCCTCGGCGCCTGCTCGATGTGGGTGCCCACCACGACGCCGCTGCCCACATTGGTGGCGGAGCAGCACCCTTCGAAGGTGCGTCTCGACCTATCTGATGGAACTCATGTCGAGATCAAGTGGCCCGCGATGGTCGGGGATTCGATGGTGCGAAGCGATTCTGCGGTGGTGGAGCCGGTCGACGTGCGGGATGTCACACGAGTGCAGGTACGGGAGGTGAGCGGGATCAAGACGATTGGGCTGGCGGTATTTGTCCCCCTCGCGCTGTTCGCCATCGTCTTCGCGGCAATGTACGAGGGCGACTGAGCTTTTCTCCGTGCCGCGACTTCCCCCGTGATGACACGGCGCCTATTTCCCTTCCGTCACCACCGCATACTCCCCCGTGATCTCGTCCAGCCCTGACGCGAGCCCGTCCCCGGTCGTGCGGTTCTTGTCCAGGACGTACTTCGCGAGGGTCGCCGTCAGCGGCAGCGTCACCAGCACGAGAATCGCCGAGAGCCAGAAGGGCACGCCGATCCCGGCATGGTCCATCAGGAAGCCGGCCAGGATCGGGAACGCCACGCGGCTCACCCCGCCGAAGGTGTGCTGGACCCCCATGTAGAGTCCCCGCTCGTTCGACGCGACCACGGTGCTCAGGAGTCCCGTCACGCACGGAAAGACAAACGCCGTGCCAAGCGGCATCAGCGTGAATCCCACCGCCAGCATCGGGTACCCGGTGGCCAGGCCCGTGGAGGCGAGCCCGAGCGCCAGGATCACGATGCCGAGCCGGGAGAGCCGCGCTTCCCCGAGGCGGTCGACCATCTTCCCCAGCAGCAGGGAGCGGACCAGCACCCCCATGCCGCCGAGATACATCACGAAGTAGCCGATATTGGCTTCCGTCACCGCAAAGCGGTTGGACAGCAGCAGCGGCACCGTCTGGATCGTCCCGTAGAACGCCCCGATGGCGATGGTGTAAATCCAGATGAGGCGCGGGGCGGGCTCGCGCCACTCGGTGAAGACGCGCAGAATGGCGGCGCGGCTCGTGAGCGTCGAGGCGGGGGCATGGCTCGCCGTCTGGCGGATTTCGTGGGACTCGCGCAGGAACCGCCATGCGAAGATCGCCACCAGCACCGACAGCGCCGCGGCGGCGAGGCCCGGCGCCCGGCGACCGCCGAGGCTGATCATGGCGGACCCGAAGGCGGGGCCCGCCACGGCGCCCATGCTGGTCACCACCGAGAGCCACCCCAGGCTCTTGGTACGCTGCTTGGGATTGGAGGCGTCGGCCACATAGGCCTGCACCACGCCGATGGTCCCGCCGCCGGTGCCCTGGATGAGGCGGGACACCAGCAGCGCCACGATCGACCCGGCGTAGGCAAAGAGGGCGTAGGCGACGGCGGTCAGGAGCAGGCCCGCGAGGATGGCCGGCCGGCGGCCGTACCGGTCAGAGAAGCGCCCCCAGGTCGGCGCCACGATCAGCTGTGCGATCGAGAACGCCGAGATCAGGATGCCGACCATCGTGGCGCCGGCGCCGAAGTCGGTGGCGTAGTACGGCAGGAGCGGGATCACCATCGTGAGCCCGATCATGTCGACGAACGCCGTCACGAACAGCACGAAGAGCGGCATCTGCGACGCCCACCCGCTGTCCACCCGCTTTGCCGCCCTGGTCACTCGCGGGTCGCGATCGCGTCCGGCTCGTCCTTGTCACCCCACACCTCGTACCCGGTCACGGTGCCATCCTTTTTCGCGAACTCGAAGACCCAGTCCGCGTCGAGGTCGGTCAGCTTTCCATCCTCCCACGTCCCCATGAGAAACCAGTCATCCTTGATCTCAACAAGGATGAAGGTGGCGGCTTCCGGCCACGGGGCTGGGTCCCAGTGTGCCATCAGCATTCCATTTTCGTGCACCAGTGTGGTCTTCGACGGTGGGATACTGTCCGGCTGCCCATTCCAGCGGAACGCATAGGCACCGAGGTATGGCTTGGCGTCGGCGGCGGCCATGGTCAGCTTGTACTTTGGCTCCACCTCGACCTGAAAGGCTACCTGCGTGGTGCCCCAGCGGAGGAAGAGGGTGCCCTCGTCGCCGCGGACATTCTCGAAGGTGAACGTCAGCATCTCGTTGAACGGGCCAGTGCCCGGCTTGACCTGGTACCGGATCTGGTCGGCGGTCGAGTCGGGATAGGGGACGTGGTACATCTTGTGACGGGGGTCGATCACCATGGTCCACTCCTCCGGCTGGATGACCAGCCAGAGCGAGTACTTGCCCGGTGCCACCGGGTGGCCATCCATCTTGATGGGACGGTCGGTCTCGAGCGTAGTGGCGAAGTTGGCGCCGGGTGTCCACACCGCTCCCCAGTGTTCGACACCGCCGAAAAGGGAATCCCGACCCCGGACCTGGGGCCTGGCATAGTCGATGGTGATCGTGGTCCCGTCGATCGTCTGGGAGACGGCGCCCCGTTCGCTGGCCCGCATCTGCGCGGTCAGGGCGGAGGGCAGGAGCAAGAGCAGGGTCAAGCAGGCGCCGCGGAGGCGCACTGTCGGTGCGGTCATGAACGCTCCCAGAGATGTGTGTGTGTTTGGACCGTAGCCAACCTACTGCATTCCCCCGGGTCTGGCCAGCAGACCACTCGACTCGCGGGAAAGGCCGAACGGAGACATCTTAGGGTGTCCACCGGACCCCACCCGCCGCCTCCGAGCGCGCGGAACCCACAGGGAGGACGTACTTGGCGCCTCAGCCCCTCAGGCAGCGCCGCCTGATTCTGGACCTCGTTGTCATCGGAGTTGCAGGAGCCCTGGCGGCTCAGCTTTTTGCCTTCCTGTTACGCGGCGCCAACTGGCTCTTCCTGACCACGCTGGCCCAATACGTACCACTCGGCCTGCCCAACGAGGGGGGGTCACCGCAGGAGATCATCGGGCGGTGGGGACTGTGGATGATCCCCGTAGCCACGACGCTGGGTGGCCTGATCGTGGGTATCATCGTCACGCGGCTGGCCCCCGAGGCCGAGGGCCACGGTACCGACACCGCCGTGCGGGCGTTTCACCGATCCGATGGTGTGATCCGGCCCCAGGTCCCTCCAGTCAAGCTCCTCGCCTCCGCCATCACGATCGGATCGGGCGGCTCCGCCGGCCGTGAGGGACCCATTGCCCTGGTGACCGCCGGACTGGGTTCGTGGTACGCCTCCATCACAAATCGCAGCGGCGAAGATCGGCGCATGCTGATGCTGGCCGGCATGGCCGCCGGACTCGCCGCCGTGTTTCGCTCGCCGATCGGCACGGCCCTCTTCGCCATCGAAGTGCTCTACGCGGGCATGGCGTTCGAGTCCGGTGCGCTCTTCGCCACCATGATGACCTCCATCGTGGCCTACGCCGTCAACGGCCTGTTCTCCGGCTACGAGCCGCTGTTCCGGGTGCCGGAGCACATCGAACTCGTCAATCCGCTCGAGAATGCCTGGTTTGTGGTACTGGGGATTGCGGCGGGGGTGCTGGGTGCGGTGCTTCCGGTCTTGTTTTACCGGGTGCGCGACGCCTTCCGCTCCTTGAAGATCCGGCCCGAATTCAAGCCGGCGCTGGGCGGGCTGCTGACGGGCCTGATCGCGGTTGCGGCACCCCAGATTATCGGTGGCGGCTATGGCTGGGTGCAGGCCGCCATCGACGGGCAGTTGACCGGCTGGATTCTCCTGGGCCTGATCGCGGCCAAGATGCTGTCGCTCAGCTTCACGGTGGCCTCCGGTGGCTCGGGCGGCGTGTTCGCCCCGTCGCTGTACATCGGCGCCATGCTCGGGGGAGGGCTGGCGAGCGTCGCACACCTGCCGGTGGCGCCGTTTGTGATCGTCGGCATGGCCGCGGTCTTCGCGGGTTCCGCCCGGGTGCCGATTGCCACCCTGATCATGGTCACGGAAATGACCGGCGGTTACACCCTCCTGGTCCCCGCCGCGCTGGCCGTCATGATGGCATTCGTCGTTCAACGCCGGCTGGTGGCCGGGTGGCGCTACGGCCGGCTGTACGAGGCGCAGGTGGTGGGGCCTGCCGACTCGCCGGCCCATCACTCGGCGCACCTCAAGATTGCGCTGGACCTGCTCCAACAGCGCAAGGTGATCGACCCAGGTCGGGTGGGCGGACTCGATCTCCTCGGGCTGCTTCGGTCGGGGATCCCCGTGGAATTGCCGGGAGAGCAGCGGCTGATGATCAAGGTACTGAAGCCCACCAGCCCCTGGGTTGGCCAGCCCGCCCAGGCCAACGATCTCACCGCAGGCGGCGAAGTCACGCTGTTCGCCATCATTCGGGGCGAACATATGCTCGGGCCGCGGGATGACGTCCGGCTCGAGGCCGGCGACCGCCTCCTGTTGCTCACCTCCACTTCTGCACTGGAACGGATCGCGCCTCACCTCGACACCTGGTAGGCGCTGGGCGTCACGATGGGCGGTAGCGTACCTCCCACCGTGCCGCCCCGCCTTGTGCACTCTCCAGAAAGATGACGCGCACCGCCCCTTCCCTGCCCTGTCCGACCACCCGCGCCCCCGTCGCCTGTACGCCGTCAAACTGATAGCCGTCCGGCTCGGTCAGGTAGAGCGCATATGAATCGCCTGCCACCAGGCTGCTCTCACCGCTCAGCGCGTTTGTTCGCCAGGCGACATCCTGAAGGTCAGGTCCACCGCACGTCACGTGGCGCCCGCTGCCGAGCAGCTGTGGATGCTCCACCCGCCTGCGCAGGCAGATCACCTGCACCCCAAAGCCTGTGTCAATCGGTCCGGGCCGCATCGTGTCACGCACCACGCCGAGAAACCGCCGGGTCCAGAACTCGAACGCGACGTAGTCGGTCCCAGGCGCGAGGCCGAATTCACCGAGGGGAATCGCCTCTCCATCGTCGCGGGTGCGGGCCAGCACCGTCCACTGTTCGAACGGCCGCGCGATGTCGAGTTGGTACAGGGAGACGATTTCGCGCTGGTCGGCGTCGAAGGGGCGGGGACCGGAGCCGCTGAGCTCGGTGTTCGCCATCGCCAGGAGGGAGGAGCGCGACGGGTCCACGTCGTACACCTGCCCCGGCCGGGTGAAGATCACCGGCGCGGTGCGCCTGGCCGCCTCGGCCCGCTCGGTGCGATAGACCTCGGGGAGGTCCGTCAGCATCAGGACCGACCCGGTGAGCGAGGTGAGCGTCGCCGCCTTGTAGCCGTCGGGCTGGTGAATCTCGATATGGTCGGGGTCGTTGCGCCAGACGACGTTGTTGAAGGAGTTGTACTGCGCAAACGATCCGTAGCCGAAGCCGTCGTCGCCCACCCGCATGCCGTCCACCAGCCCGATCAGCTCGGGACGGATGCCCCAGCAGGCCAGGAGGTACACATCCCGTCCGATCGCGTTGCGCACCTGCTCCACGAACCCCCGAAACACCGCTTCGCGGTCCAGCCCCCGCTCGCGGAAGTAGCCGGCGTAGCTGTTGTACCCCTCGTAGCGCAGATGCCGCAGCGCATCGAGCTTGAAGTAGGTCCACCCCGTTTCCTTCAGGGCCCGGTAGACCGGTGTCACCAGGGTGTCCATCGTGCCCGCCGAGCTGCCGTCCATCACGTACCCGACCCAGTTCCCCCTGGCGGGCTGTCCGTCCGCCGTCCGCACAAACCAGTTCGGGTGCGCCTCGGCGGCCGGCTTGTCCGCAAAGCTCACGTTGGTCCAGATGCCGGGCTCGAGCCCCCGGCCGCTGATGTACGTCCGCAGGGCGTCCAATCCGCCCGGGAATTTCTCGTTGGCATTGAGCCAGTGGCTCGGCAGACCAATTGGCAGCCTCTGGTACCCGTCGTCGATCTGCAGATAGTCATAGCCGAAGGGGTGGAGGACCTCGCCGAGCACATCGGCGGTGGTCCGGATGTCCTGCTCGGTCACCTTGTCGAAGTAGGCGTACCAGGACGTCCATCCCGCCACAGACTTCGTCCACGGCTGATACTCCCATGGCCGGTACTGGGCCAGGCCACGATGCCGCTGGTAGAAGCGGGGCCGGAACCGGAGTGAGACCTCGCCGCCGGTGGCGGTGAGCTGATAGGCGACGGCGCTGTCTGCCGCGGCTGCCGGCACCAGCTCCACCCCCGCCGGCACATCCACCGACAGCAGCCAGTCGCCGCGCCGATCGTAGACCGCCCGGTTGAGCCGGTTGCTCACCGGACCGACGGCGTGGCGCACCACCCGGAGCCCGTCTTCCCTGGGCTCCGACTCGGCGGCGAACGTCTCCGGCGAGCCGTGCACCACACCGGCGACCGTCACACGGTCTCGACCGGTCGCGGTCCACTTCAGCACCTGCGTCACCCGGCCATCGGTCGTGTCGACAAACTGGATCAGTGCCGCCGGGGCGCCCGTGGTCGAAACGGCTCCCTCGAACAGCACTCGGCCCTGATAGGTCAGCACCACCTGTCCGGCGATGATCTTGGTGGCGGCGGGGGCGTTCGGTGGCCCGGCCGGGGTCTGGGCCGACGCGAGGGCGGGCAGCAGGCAGGCGGCAAGAACGGAGATGATCTTCATGGTGCGGGTAGCTTGCGCATGGCCACGGGAAATGGCAAGATGGTGCTTCCCATTCAACGATGGACCAGCATGAGCCTCTCTCCGCTCGATATCGCAGGCTTCGTGGGGTTCCTGGCATTGGTGTTCGGGGTGTCGATTGCCGCCTCCCGGCGCCGGAGCACCACCACCGAGGACTACTTCCTGGCCGGCCGAGAGCTCAACTGGTGGCTCATCGGTATTTCGCTCGTCGCCTCCAACATCTCTACCGAACACTTTGTCGGACTGTCCGGTCGCGGCTACGAGCTTGGGCTCGCCATCGCGAGCTATGAGTGGATGGCGGCGGTCACCATGGTGGTGGTGGCGCTCTATTTCCTGCCGAAGTTCCTGCGTGCCGGCATCTTCACCATGCCGGAATACCTCGAGTACCGTTACGACGGGCTGGCCCGGAGCATCATGGCCTTCTTCATGATGCTGGCCTACGTGCTGGTGGCGCTGGCCACGGTGCTCTACAGCGGGTCGCTCGCCCTCAACGCCATCATCGGGCTCGATGTCGTCACCGGCATCTGGATCATCGGCGCCCTCGCCGGTCTCTACGTGACCTACGGTGGCCTCCGTGCCGTGGTCTGGACCGAGCTCATTCAGGGCACCGCCCTCCTCCTCGGCGCGCTGCTCGTTTTCGTGCTGTCGCTCAGGGCCATCGGCGGCTGGGGAGAATTCACCAACCTCTCCGCCGGGAAGTTGCACACCGTCCTTCCCTGGAATCACCCCGAGATGCCGTGGCTCGCGGTATTCATCGGCGGGCTCTGGATTCCCAATCTCTTCTACTGGGGACTCAACCAGTTCATCACCCAGCGGGCGCTGGCGGCACGGAGCCTGGCGGAGGGGCAGCGGGGGACGCTGTTTGCCGCGGCCATCAAGGTCAGCATTCCCTTCCTGATCATCATGCCCGGCATCATGGCGGCACACATCTTTCCCGACCTCATCAAGACGCCCGATCAAGCCTACTCTGTCCTGATCCGCGAGCTGGTCCCCGCCGGCCTCCTCGGCATCATGCTCGCCGCTCTCTTCGGCGCGGTGCTCAGCACGTTCGAGTCGCTTCTCAACTCAGCCGCCACCATCTTCAGCCTCGACATCTACCAGCGGCTCTGGCGGCCGGACGCCGAACAGGCCCAACTGCTCCGGGTAGGGCGATGGGCCACATTCGCGCTCTTCCTGGTGGGATGTCTCTGGGCGCCGATCGTGGGGCGGGCCGGCAGCGTCTTCCAGTACATCCAGATGTTCTGGGGGTTCATCTCGCCAGGGATCGTGGCGGTCTTCCTGGTGGGGATGGTCTCGCCGCGGACGCCCCCGCGGGCGGCGCACGGCGCCATGCTGCTGGGGATCCCGGTCTACGGGCTCCTCCTCTGGTTCCTCCCGGGAGTCGCCTTCCTGCACCACATGGCCATCACCTTCGCGGTGGTCGTCCTATATATGGCGGTGGTCACGGTGCGGCAGCCGCTGGCCGAGCCGGTGGTCCTCCCCGTCAAGGCGGGGCTGGTCCTGACGCCGGCGCCCCACGTGAAGTGGTTCGGCGCGGCGGTGATCGGGGCGGTGGCGGCGCTGTACCTCTATTTCTGGTAGCGGACGCTCTCGCTAGTCTCTCACCCACGTGACGGTCTTGGACGCCGGGCCCGACTTCGCCTTGACCTGCAACGTCCCGTCAGCGCCGAGCGTAAGTTGACCGCTGAAGCTCTTGCCCTTCTTTGGCGCGTAGATCTTGCCCTTGTTCCAGACCCCGTTTCCTCCGTACGCGAATCCTGACAGGATCGTGATTCCGAGGATCGGCCGGGTCCGAAGTGCGGAGTCGCTGTTCTTCACATCCACCGGCGGCTTGCCCTCGGCGTTGTTCGGCACCCAGGTCACCACGGCGGAATAGGTCCCGGCGCTGTCGACGATCTTTACCTTCGAGGCGCTGTCCTCCGTCCACCAGGTGCCGAGGATGGCGTCGGCTCCCTTGGCGGCAGCCTGAGCCGACACGGGGCCCGCCACCAGGATCAGCGCCAGCGCGGTCGCCATCACGCGCCAGGAACGTTGGTTCACGCCAGCACCTCCTTGTCTTCCCATTTGACAATCTTCAGGTCCAGCACGCAGATCGCGTAGATCACCGGCACCAGGATCAGGGTCACCCCGGTCGCGATCAGCAGCCCGCCGATCTGAGCATAGCAGAGCGGCTGCCATAGCGGTCCGCCGTGCAGCGCGAGCGGGAGCAGCGCCAGTACGGTGGCCCCCACGGTAATCAGCACCGGCCGCAGGCGAACGATGCCTGCGTCGAGGAGCGATTCGATGAGCGGCTCGCCCTTGGCGTGCATCTCCTCGATGAAGTCGAAGAGCACGATGACATGGCTCACGATCACGCCGATCAGGCTTACGATGCCGAGCAGCGCCATGAAACCGAAGCTGGTGCCCGTGACATAGAGCGACGCCAGCGCCCCGACAATTCCGTACGGCACCGCGGCGAAGACGATGAGGGGTTTGACCGCATTCCGGAACTGGAGCACCAGGGCGAGGAAGATCATCAGGATGGACACCAGCATCACGATCTTGAGCTGGGCAAATCCTTCTACGCTCTTGGCCTGCTCCCCTGAAATGATGAGGCTGTATCCCGGCGGCAGCGTCTTGCTGTACTCCGCCAGCTGCTTCGCGACCGGACCGTACACCTCCGATGCCAGCGAGCCCGGTGCGGGAAAGCCGAAGACGGTCACCTGCCGCACCTGATCCTGGCGGCGCGTCCGTTGGGTTTCCATTCCATACTCGAAACTCGCGACTTCCCGGATCGGAATCTTGTTCCGATTTTCCATCGAATAGACGTAGAGATTGTCCAGATCCCCCAGCGTGGCCCGTTCCCGCGGCTGGAGGCGCGCGATGATGGGAATCTGTTTGTTTCCCTCGCGCAGCGTGGCCACCATCGTTCCGTTGAGTCCGGCGGCCGATGCCGCTGCCACGTCCTGGTTGGTGACGCCCGCCAGGTTGGCGCGATCGGGATCGATGCGCAGCGTCGCGGCGAAGCTCTGCGCCCCCCAGTCGTCGCGGACGCGTGCGGCCCGCGGCGATTGCCTGAGAATCGCCTGCACGTCGGCCGACAACCGGCGCAGCGTCGCTTCATACGCCAGTTCATCGCGCGATATTGCCGGCGGCGCCGTTAGGCGCACCGCGATCGGATACGGCACGGGGTTGGTCTGCAGTTGCCGCACATCAATCATGGCGTTGGGGACCCGCGCCGTAAGCGCGCGCTGCAGTTCACCCGCCAGTGCGGGTGTGTCATCCTTGTCCTTCACCTTCACAATCAACTGGGCATAGTTCTGCTGCTGCTGTTCCGGGGTCACCGAGAACCAGAACCGCGGTGCGCCGCCCCCGATGAACGAGGTGATCGACTCGAGGATCTCCTTCGGCTGCCCGTCCTTTCCATGCCTGACCCCGAACTCCGCGGCGGCCTCACGGATGACGACTTCGGCCGCGGCAGCCGTGGCGTTGGTGGCGGGGAGGGCCGTCGGATTCGGGAGCCAGACGTCGACGTAGGAGAGGTACTGCACGTCGTCAGGGAAAAAGGTCTCCTTGAGGGAACGCTTCAGCACGACACCGAGGGCCAGGAACACCATGGAACCCGCCAGGACCTTGCGCCGGTGTTCAATGGCGTAGTGACCGACCCGGAAGTACCACCCTGTAAACCCGCGGCTCCGCCGCTCCTCGATGGTCGGCTCCGGCTTCGTGCTCGGCCGGAGGATGTAGTAGCCGAGGAGGGGGATAAACGTCATCGAGACGATGCGCGACGCGATCAATGCGGTCGCCATCACGATCGGCAGGCTGTGGAGGAACTCCCCCTGGTTGCCCGTAAGCATCAGCATGGGGAGATAGGCCACGACGTTCGTGATCGTGGCAAAGAGAATGGCGGTGGCCAGCTTGGTGGGCCCCCACCAGGCGGCCTGGAGCGGCGGGTCTCCAGCCGCGAGATCGCGTTTGATGGCATCGCCTGCTACCACCGGGTCGTCCACCAGGAGGCCGAGGGCCAGGATCAGCGTCGCTACGGACACTTGCTGGAGATCGACTCCGAGCACAAAGATCGTCCCGAAGGTCATTGCGAGCGTGATGGGGATGGCGAGCATCATGAGCAGCGCCGCGCGCCACTCCCAGAATCCGATGAGCGCCACCACCACGACCAGCAGGATGGCCTCGTACAGGGCGTCCATGAAGAGGTCGATGTTCTCCTGCACCTGCTTCGGCTGGTCGGAGGTGCGCGAGAGGACGAGGTCCTCCGGCAGCCGACCGCTCATGCTCTCCAGCGCCGAGTTCACCGCGGTCCCGAACGCATCGATCTGTTCGCCACTCCGCATCTGGATGCCGAGCGAAATGGCCCGATGCCGACGCCACTCGCCCGTGCTGTCGCGGCTGGTATTGAAGTTTAGATAGCGGGGTGGGCTCTGGTACCCGCGAAAGACGTTTGCGACCTGGCGCAGGTACACTGGAGTGCCGCCCGCCGTGCTGATGATCACGTCATTCAGGTCCTGCTCACTCTCGAACGACCCTGTCGGGTTTACCACTACGTTGATATCACCCGCCTGCAGCACCCCGCCGGGTACCAGCGTGTTCCGTGCGCTCAGGATGCTCTTGATGCTTGCCGGCTGAATGCCGTAGGACGCCAGCTGCTCCTGGTCGTAGGCCAGGAAGATCTGCTCCGGCAGCACCCCTGATCGCTGCACCTTGGCAACAAGCGGCACGCCAAGGAGCTGGCGGGTAATGAGGTCGGTGAACTGGTCGAGGTCGCGATAGGTGTACTTGTCGCCACCCGAAGCAGTCAGCGCCGCCTCGGTGCCCGCGGTATCGCGGACTACGATCGGAGGCCAGGCATCTGGGGAGAATCCGTTGAGGCCGAGGTCAGTGCGGGTAAAGTGGTCGAACGCCGCGAGGAGTGCCGAGTCGCTCGCAGTGGTGCTGAGGTCCAGACCGGCAAACCCGGCGCCAAGGAGTGGCGCGGTCCGCGTCGCGGTGCCGTTTCGCCGCAGCGATTCGCCGAAGAGCCGGACCGCCCGGGTGACGAGCACCGGATTCATGGACTGAGGAAGGGCCACGATGAGGGCCGCCGTAGAGCCCGCTGCCACCCGCTCGCGGGCCCGGGCGATCGCGGCGTTGATGTCGCGGGCGCGGAGCGCGAGCTCCACTTCGCTCTCGTGCGGGCTCGCCACGGTGAGGAGCAGGGCCGCCGTCTCGCCGAACCCGCTGTTGAACTGGATCGGCCCGGCCCCCTGCGGCAGGCTGCTGTTGAGGGCGGCGAGCTTCAGATTGATGTCGCTGAATTCCTTCTCGGGATCGTCGACATCTTCGGCGAGTTGAATCGTGACGATGGACAGCCCGGCCACAGTGAGTGACTTGATCCCGTAGTCGCTGGCGCCGGTGGGGTGCAGCGTCGGGTTCTGCGCGGCGGTCATTTCGACCTGCCGGGTGACCAGCTGCTCCACCTCTTCCGCACTGGTTCCCGGCCAGGGGGTGATGGCGGTGGCCACCCGCACCGGGATCACCGGATCCTTGCGCTTCGGCATGTGCGTGTAGCCGTAGAGGCCCCAAGCGACCACGAGCGCGAGCAGGACCCAGGACACGTGGCGGTTTTCGACAAAGAAACGCGCCGTGTTGTGGGTGGACGCGGCGCGCTCGTGCTCCGTTCGGGGGTCGTGTGTCATCGGCGGCTCCGTTTAGTCCACCGACCGAACGACATCGCCGTCCTGCACGATTGTCGCGCCGCTGACAATCACGCGATCGCCGGCCGCGAGCCCCGTGCGGACCAGGATGGCGTTGCCGGTCACCTCTCCCAGTGTCACCGGCGTGAGCCGTGCGATGTCGCGCCCGCTGTCCGCCACGACCCGCATGACGGCGTAGCCGGTGTCCCCGGGGGTCGCCCGCACCACCGCGTCGAGTGGCACGCTCACCAGGACGGGCGCCGTCGCGGCGCTCTTCGCAACGTTGGGCGGGACGACAAGGCTCGCAACCATCCCGTCACGCAATGCACCGTCGGCATTGGTCACCGAGACTTCCACGGTACTCACGCGCGTCAGGCTGTTGGCGGAGGGGGCGACCGCGGTGACGGTGCCGGTGAACACCCGATCAGGCGCCGAGGCGGTCGTGATGCCGATCTGGCGACCGAGGGCGACGCTCGAGAGCATGACGTCGGGCACCCCGAAGACCACCTTGACCGAGCTCAGGTCGGCCAGGGTGAATGCCACGGTGCCGGGGCCCACGAGTGTTCCGACCTCAATGTTACGCTTGAGCAGAACCCCATCCATGGGCGCCTTCAGGGAGGTGTAGCCCAGATTCAATTCGGCCTCGTTCACCTGTGCCTTGGCACCGTCCACCGCCGCGACCGAGGTCTCGTATTCCTGCTTCGCGGAATCGAAATCGGAACCGGTGATGCTGTTCGTGGCCTGGAGATTGGTGGCGCGTCGGAAGTCGGCCGAGCTCTTGTCGAGCGAGGCCTGGGCCTTGGCCAGGTTCGCCTTCGCCTTCGTGAGCTGGTCCTGGTACTCGTCAGGGCGCACCTTGGCGAGAACCTGTCCCTTCCGGACCGCATCGCCCTGCTGCAGATCCCGGGCGCGGGCATCCGCGCCCTGCACCTGATGAATCTCGACGACGAAGCCGTTCACCTTGAAGGCGAGATCCACCTGCGCCCGAGGCGTGACGGTGGCCGAATAGCGGATCCCGTCCACCCCTCCGCTCGCTCCCACCACCATCACCTTGACCGGCACACCAGCCGGTGCGTCACTCGCGTGCCCGCCGCACCCGGCCACGAGAATCGCCACTACTGCCGCCGACATCTGTCGCCACCGGCTCATCAGGTGCCTCCCAGGGCCTTATCCAGCTCGGCCTGTGCCGTCCAGAACGACAGCAGCGCCCGCTGGTACTCGTTGTTGGCGTCCGCCAGCTCCGACTCGGCCTGGAGAACATCCTTGAGGAGCGCGTCCTGCTCCCGGTACTCGTTGGTCAGCACCCGCAACTTTTCTGTCGCAGCCTGACGGGTCAACTCGGTCACCTTGACCAGTTCCTCCGCCTGGGTCACGTCCCGCAGCCGCGCCGCCACCTCGATTGACACCTGCGCCTTGGTGTGTGCCAGCTCGTTCTCCGCCTGCGCCACCTCAGCCCGCTTCTTCTGGAGATCCTGGCTCTTCCGGCCCCAGTCGTAGATATCCCATCGGAACTGGAGTCCCACCGACCAGTCGGTGGCGGGCACGAAGTCCACATTTACCAGCTGGGAGTACTTCATGAACACGTTGAGATCCGGCAGATATTCGGCCTTCGTTAGCCGGTACCCGGTTTCGGCCTGTTGCATCCGCAGGCCGCGCGCCTGCACATCGGGGCGCTGCGCAATCGCCAGCGACTCGGCTTGCGCGAGCGGCGGATAGCCGATCGGGGCCGGCACCTGCTCTTCGACACGGAAGCGGGTGGCGGGGTCACGTCCAAGGAGATTGTTGAAGCGCTCCTGCTGGGTGAGCAAGGCGTTCGTCTCCCGGCGCACCGTGTACTCGGAACGGGCCAGGCGGGCCCGGGTCTCCATCGCCTCGTATTCCTGCGCCACCTCTTGCGCCACGTACTGCTGCACCAGTGCTACCAGCGCCTGGTAGAACGCGACGCTCGTCACCGCCGCGTCGAGCGCGCTTTGGGTCTTGAGCATCTCGTAGTACTGCTGGCGCACCTGCTTGACGACCTCCTGCCGCCTGCCCCGGAGTTCCTGTTCGGCCAGCGACTCCTCCAGCTCGAACTGGTTGACCATCAGGCCGATCCGATGGAGTTGCAGGACCGGCTGCGTCACGCTGGCGGACGCGGCCCCATACGGCCCATCGATGGACTGGATCGTGGTGCTGGAGTCGGGAATGGGGCCGACAATCGGGTAGGTGCCGAACTCGCCGGCCGGCACCGTGAACCCCTGGCGGTTAAAGCTGTAGTTGGCGCCTGCCTCGAGAATGAGCGAGGGAAGGTGCCGGGTCCTTGCGGCACCGACCGAGGCGGTCGCTTTGGTGACTCCCAGCGTTGCGTCGGCGAGGGCCACGTTGCCCTGAATGGCGAGGGCGAGAGCGGCGTCCAGGGTAAGGACAGGAACGCCAGCGGGCGTACCCTGCTGACCTTGGGCGGGGACGGTAAAGGCGACAAGAAGAAGGACGCCGGCCATTGCGGACCGGAGTTCGCCTCGAGCGGTTGCCATATACTCCTGCCGAAGGGGGGGCGGCGCGGACTGAAGCCAAGGTCCCCACCAATTTACCGGCCGAAGAGAGACTGTCAAACGCGCCGATGGGTGGCACTCCGGGGCATGGGGCCCCATCTTCCCTCCCTATGACTGCGCCCTCCCGCCTCACCGCAGCCCTGGCCGACCGCTACCGCATCGAGCGGGAGCTGGGGCAGGGCGGCATGGCCACGGTCTATCTCGCCGCAGACCTGAAGCACGACCGCCAGGTGGCCATCAAGGTCCTGCGGCCCGAGCTCGCGGCGGTCATCGGCGCGGACCGGTTCCTCTCCGAGATCAAGACCACCGCCAACCTGCAGCATCCCCACATTCTCCCGCTGTTCGATAGCGGGGTGGCGGACAGCTTCCTCTTCTACGTGATGCCGTACGTGCAGGGCGAAACGATGCGCGACCGCATCGACCGCGAGAAGCAGCTCCCCATCGCCGATGCGGTGCGGATCGCCTCCGAAGTGGCCAGCGCGCTCGACTACGCCCACCGCCACGGTGTCATCCACCGCGACATCAAGCCCGAGAACATCCTGCTGCACGACGGCTCGGCGCTGGTGGCCGACTTCGGCATCGCGCTCGCCGCCAGCAAGGCCGGCGGCACCCGGATGACCGAGACCGGCATGTCGCTCGGCACCCCGCACTACATGAGCCCCGAGCAGGCGATGGGCGAGCGCGACATCACCGCCCGCTCCGATGTCTACGCCCTCGGCTGCGTCCTCTACGAGATGCTCCTCGGCGAGCCGCCCTTCACCGGACCGACGGCGCAGTCCATCGTGGCCAAGGTGATGACCGAGAAGCCGGCTGGATTGACGGCACGGCGGGAGCGGGTCCCGCCCGAGGTGGAGGACACCGTCCTCACCGCGCTCGAGAAGCTCCCCGCCGACCGATTCGCCTCCGCGGCGGAATTCGCCGCAGGGCTCGTGAACCCGGTCCGTGTCTCGAGGACCACGCCGGCCGACCGGGGCCGAGCAGGGCGCGGGCGCCTTTCCGGCCCCGCCGCCCCGCTGGCCGTCCTCGCGGCGATCGCCGTGATCGCCGCCACGTGGGGCTGGCTCCGTCCCGTGCCGGCTCCCGGGCCCCCGTCCCGCCTTGCGCTCCTCGCACCCGGACTGGGTGGCTCGGGCGGATCGTCCATCCAGCGCTGGCTGGCGCTCTCGCCCGACGGCGGCACCGTCTTCTATGTCGGCCTCGACGCCGATGGCGCCAACCAGCTGATGCGGCAGCCGCTCTCCGCGCTGGAGCCAACGCCTCTCGATGGCACGACGAACTACGGAAGCCCGCTCGTCTCGCCTGACGGCCGCTGGCTCTACGCCGCCGTCAATGCGGGGTCGACCTTCCGGCTGCCGGTCGGTGGCGGTACGCCCTCCCCGTTGCCGGACCGCGTCATGGGCACCGGCGGGGCCGCGTGGGGGCCCGACGGCACGCTCTGGTTCAGCCCCGGCGTCGGGCTCGGTCGCGGGCTGCTGGCCCTCACGCCAGGGGACTCGGTCATTCAATTCGCGGCCGACCAGGACAACTCCCTGCAGATGCTCCAGGTTCTCCCGGGCGGGCGGCACGCGCTCGTCGGGCGCAAGCTCGCCTCCGCCGCCGGACCGCTGCTTCTCCTCGACCTGCGGGATGGCAGCACCAGCCCGCTGATCGAGCAGCAGATGGTCGAGGCGCGGTACACCGCTGGCTACCTCCTCTGGGTCCAGCTCGACGGCACCCTGCTCGCCGCGCCGTTCGATCCGGACCGTCCCGCTCCGGTGGGACCCGGCATCCGCCTCGCGCCTGGCGTGTCGGTGACCGGCACCGGGCTTGCCCAGTTCGCGGTGGCGCCCAACGGCACGGTGGCGTACGTGCCGGAGGAGCCCCGCTCCCTCCAGTTCGTGGACCTGTCGGGAGCGGCGCACTCCGCGGCCGCGGAGCTGCACAACTACCATGCCCCCGAGTTCTCGCCGGACGGGCGGCGCCTCTCGGTGGACTTCAACACCGCGGATGGCCGGGATGTCTGGATCCTCTCACTCGAGAGCGGCACGCTCTCCCGCACCACCTTCGACCGGGATGGCCATGATGCCACCTGGGTTCCGGACGGACGGTTCATCACCTATTCCTCGGTCCGGTCGGGGAATCTCGGGGTCTACCGCAAGCGCCCCGGCAGCGCCGAGGCAGCCGAGTCGCTCTTTGCCTCGATCAACCTGACCTATACCGGGCGCTGGTTGCCGGACGGCAGCGCCCTGGTCACCGCCGGCAATGACCTGAGCGGCGACTCACGCGCCGACATCGCGATCCTCGACAGCGCCGGCCGCGGCCCGCTGCGCGCCGTGGTGGCCAGTCCCTTCAATGAGCAGTTTCCGTCCGTTTCACCCGATGGCCGGTGGCTCGCCTTCGCATCGGACCAGTCCGGCGACAACCAGGTCTATGTTCGCCCCCTCACCGGCGACGGCGACCAGGTGCAGATCTCCGTGACGGGCGGCACGGAGCCGCTCTGGAGCCCGGGTGGCCAGACCCTCTACTACCGGGGGCGCGAGAACGGGGTCGACGTGATGACGGCCGCCACCATCCGGACCGCACCCGAGGTCGCCGTCCTCGATCGGCGTTCGCTCTTCTCGATGGCGGACTACGTCGGCACCACACCCCACACCAACTACGCCCTCAGCCCTGATGGCCAGACCTTCGCGCTGGTGCGCCGCAACCCGGCCACCCGGATCGTGATCATCCAGCACCTTCCCGCCCTGATGCAGCAACTGCAGGGCGCCGCCGGAGCCCCACGCTGAGCCTCTAGCCGCCCTCGCCGCTTTGCCGTATCGTTGTGGATTCTTGCCACGGGAGTCACCGCCTGACCGACGCCACCCGTCTCACCGCCGCCCTGGCCGACCGCTACCGCCTCCTCGACGAACTCGGCGAGGGGGGGATGGCCACCGTCTACCTCGCCGAGGACCTCCGCCACGATCGCAAGGTGGCGGTCAAGGTGCTGCGGCCCGAGTTGGCCGCGGTCATCGGCGCCGAGCGGTTCCTGAGCGAAATCAAGACCACCGCCAACCTCCAGCATCCGCATATCCTCCCGCTCTTCGACAGCGGTGAGGCCGACGGATTCCTGTTCTATGTCATGCCATACGTGGAGGGCGAGACGGTCCGCGACCGGCTCACCCGCGAGAAGCAGCTTCCGGTGGCGGATGCCGTCCGCATCGCGACCGAGGTAGCGGCGGCGCTCGACTACGCCCACCGGCACGGGGTGATCCACCGCGACATCAAGCCTGAGAACATCCTGCTGCACGACGGCTCGGCGCTGGTGGCCGACTTCGGCATCGCGCTCGCCGCAAGCAAGGCGGGCAGCACCCGGATGACCGAGACCGGGATGAGCCTCGGCACGCCGCACTACATGAGCCCCGAACAGGCCATGGGCGAGCGCGAGATCACCGCCCGCTCCGATGTCTATGCCCTTGGCTGCGTGCTCTATGAAATGCTCACCGGCGAGCCGCCATTCATGGGGCCCACCGCCCAGGCGATCATCGCGCGGGTGGTGACCGAGACTCCGCGCTCGATCACCAGTCAGCGCCACACTATCCCGCCCCAGGTCGAGGCGGCGGTGTTCACTGCTCTCGAAAAGCTCCCTGCCGACCGCTTCGCCACGGCAGCGGAATTTGCCGCCGCGCTGGCCGACACCAAGTACCAGTCGACCGCCATGCTCGCGGCGTCAGCGTCGGCCGGACCAGGCAGTCGGACCTGGCAGCGGAGATTCACGGTGGCCGCCGTCGCGGCGGTCGCCGCCACCATTCTCGCCGCGTGGGGGTGGGTGCGGGCGCGGGCGGCGGCCGACGTGCCCGCCACGCACCAGTACATCGCGCTCGGCGACAGCCTCAAGCCGAATGCCGCTCAACCGGCGCTTGCCCTGTCGCCGGACGGAGCCACGCTGGTCTTCCGGGACGAGGCGCAGAACGGCATGCTCTGGGTCAAGCGGGCGGGCACGCTCAAGCCCATCGCCCTGTCCGGCACCGAGCGCGCCGCCAACCCGGTCTTCTCGCCGGATGGACAGTGGATCGCCTTCGTGGCTGACGGGCAACTCCAGAAGGCGCGTATCTCGGGAGGCGCCGTGGTCAAGGTGGCCGACTCGGTGGCCGGCGGCTTCGGCGGCGTTGCCTGGCTCGACGACGGGACGATGATCTACGTGTCCACGGACCTGAATCAACTCATGCGAATCAGCGACGCGGGGGGTGAGGCGACGAGCGTGTTCAACACCAACGGGCTGCAGGGGGTCGGCGTGGGCTACCCGGTGGCGCTTCCGGGTGCACGCGGAGTGCTTTTCCAGGCCTGCAGTTCGGGGTGTGTCACGATGAGCCTCCGCGTGCTGGACCTGCGTTCCGGCGAGCAGAAACTGCTCCTGGGCGAGGTCGCGCAGGGGTGGTACCTGCCCACCGGCCAGCTGCTGTATGTCCAGCGCGACGGGACCGCGCTTGTCGCCCCCTTCGACCTCGACCGCCTCGAACTCACCGGGGTGGGTGTGCCGGCGCTCGGGAATGTCTATGTGGGTTTTGGATTCGCCCAGCTCACCTGGACTCCATCGGGCACCGTGATGTACCTCGAGGGGGTGGTCCAGGGGAACGAAAACGTCGTTGTCCGGGTCTCCCTCGATGGGGCCGCGACGCGGATTGACTCAACGTGGGTGGGACGGTTCACGTCGCTGGCCATCGCGCCCGACGGGCACCGGCTGGCCGTGGGGGCCGGGGCGGGCATTGGCGGACTCAACATCTGGATCAAGCAGCTCGACCGGGGTCCGTTCAGCCGGCTCTCCTTCGGGGGCGGGGACCGGCGGCCCACCTGGTCGCCTGACGGCCGGATGGTGGCGTTCATCCGCGACACGGCCGGGAAGAGCGTCGTCGCGGCGCGCTTCGCCGACGGCAGCCGGCCCGACACCGTCCTCGCGGAAACACCGTTCATTCTCCAGGAAGTGGACTGGTCGCGCGACGGGCGCTGGCTCGTGGCCCGCACGGACAACGCAAACGAGGGGGCCGGCAACATCGTCGGCATTCGCCTGGACGGCGACACGACACTGGTGCCGCTGGTGACGAGTCCCTACACCGAGCTCCACCCGGCCGTCTCCCCCGATGTGCGCTGGCTGGCCTACACCTCCAATGAGTCGGGACGCAACGAGGTCTACGTGCGCCCCTTCCCCAACACCAACGACGGGCGGTGGCAGGTGTCCACCGCGGGGGGACAGACGCCCCGCTGGGCCCCCGACGGTCGCACGCTCTACTTCGTTGATCCCGCCGGCCAGGTCATCGCGGCCCATGTCCGGGCCGGACCTGGTTTCGCCGTCGACGATCTCCGTCCGCTGTTCAATGCCTCGGGGTTCATCCTTGACGGCTTCCACCAGGCCTACGATGTCACGCCCGATGGTCGTGATTTCCTCTTCATTTCGCCGCGCGAGGTCTCCACCTCCTCCCGGACGCCGGCGGTCGTGCGCGTTGACCATTGGTTCCGGGAGCTCAAGACTCGGTCAAGCCAATAGCAATGGCAGGGGCGCCGCAGCTTCCGGACATCGGGGACGGGTACCGCGTCGAGCGTGAAATCGGCCAGGGCGGCCTGCGCCGGCCCGAGGTCCAGGCACTGCTCCGGGAAATCGACTGGATGCTGCCGAACGCGCGGTGACTTGGACTGCAGTCTTCCCGCCTTCCCTACTTCAACCCCGCCAATATCCCGTTGATCCGCGTCCGCTGCACCGGATCCTTCGTCAGCGACAGCGCCTTCTCGTAGTTCGCCACCGCCTTCTTCTTGTCTCCCAGCGTGGCGTACATCTCCCCCAGGCTGTCCCAGGTGTTCCAGCTGCCGGGATGCTCCTTCGTGTTGCGAATGAAGATGGCGAGCGCCTCCTGGTTTTTCTTCAACCCCACCAGCTGGTAGCCGTAGGCGTTCATCTCCGCTTCCGTCGCGATGCCGAGGTGTGCCTGTCGCAGGGAGTCGGCCTCCGCCGTCTTCCCCTGGCGGTCGAGCGCCCATCCCTTGACGTTGTAGGCCGCAAAGGTCGGCGCCAGGGCGATGGCGGTGTCCGCCCACGCCTCGGCGAGCTGCACGTCCTGCGTATTGGCCAGGACCCAGGTGGCGGCCTGCACCCACGCCTGCCCGTAAAACCGGGGATAGTGCCGGAGCTGCACCCGGAGGCTGTCGATCACGACGGCCTTCGTGTTCACCGTGATCGGGAAACTGATGTCGACCGTGTCCCAGCGCATCGACAGCGTCACGCCATCGGGGGAGGGGTCCCCAAAGTCATAGCGCAGCCGCTCCGTCAGGGCGACAGCCTTCGGCGCCACGTCGAATCGCGCCGCGTCTTCCGCCCGGTTATAGCTGAACGCCCCCCAGGCATTGGGCTGATTGCTCAGGATGACAGTCCAGTTCCCCGTGCGCCGCGGAATCATGAACAGCGCGTAGCGACCCGCCGGGAGCGTCTTCCCGCCGATGGTGAACGCCGAGGAGGCGGCGAAGACCGTGTTGTCGTTGGCACCGGCCCGCCAGACCGAGTCGTAGGGCTCGAGGCCGCCCCAGACCACCCGGCCGTTCACACCGGGCCGGTGGTAGTCGACCGAGAATGTGGTGAGGCCGACCGTCTGGCTCACGGTGGCGGCAGGGCTGACCTGTGGAAGCGTCAGGGTGTAATTCTGGGCGACGAGAGGGGAGGGCGAGGCGGCCACCAGCGAAAGTAACGCGAGCGACCGCGCCAAACGCGACCGCAGGAGCGAGACAGCGGAACCAAGCATCGACGACTCCAGAGAATAGAGGATCATCTCACTACGAAAGTGCCCACCGAAGAGTTCCTACATGGTCTTGGCCCCGGAATCGCCATGATCAAAGACTGTCGCAACTGTCGACAGTACAGATAGCTGACGATTTCACCTGCAGGGCCCCGTCCTTGCGGCGCTTCTGACGCCTATTCCGTACGTCAAGGAGTGTCGTGTGGCCCGAGTCCGCAAAGTGGAGTGGGACACCAGGATCAAACTGCTCGCCACCATTCTCTCCGGTGGCGCGGCCCTCGTCTCCATCCTCTCGTTCGTGGCGGGGCGCCGGACGGCGCATGCCAGCGATGCAGCGGCTGGACTCGGGGTGGTGGAAGTCACCCGTATCGCGCTTTCTCCCCTGGCCGACACCGCCTACTCCCTCGGCGACACCCTGCATTTCGCCACCGTGGCGGCCGATGCCCACGGACAAGTCTTGCATGCAGCGTCTGTCCACTGGACCGTCGACAATCCCACCATCGCCCATGTCGACAGTGCCGGACAGGTCGTGGCGCTGGCCCCTGGCGTGACCACGGTGATGGTGGCCATCGGGGGGCGGACCGGGCGTGCGCGCGTCGTGGTGCAACCTCGCATGACCGAGCTGGCGATCATCGGCGACAGTGTCATTCCGATTGCCGAGGGCACCACCCTCGAATTGCGCGCGATGGGAGCCGATGCCCGGGGCAACTGGCTCGACCCCGTCGATGCGGTCTGGAGCGGGGGTGACGCCGAAGTGGCGCTTATCGACACCGCAGGTACCCTGCAGGGTGTTTCCCCAGGCATCACGAAGATTTCCGTCGTCGCCGCCGGGCTCTCATCCGAGCGAAAAGTTCTCGTCACACCCGTCCCTTCGTCCCTCACCCTGACGGCGGGCGCCGACCAGCGGGCCGCCGTCAACCAGAAGCTGCCGACAGCGGTGGCGGTCCAGGTGGTATCGCGGAGTGGACGCCCGGTCCCCGGTGTTCAAGTGACGTTTGACCCGTCGGCCTCGGCCGGGCAGGTCGAACCGCAGTACGTCACCACCGACACCCTCGGCATGGCCGGCACGCGCTGGACGCTGGGGCCGACGGCAGGACGGCAGCGGCTGGCCGTCGAGGTCGGCGGCATCGACAGCGCCATGATCGTGACCGCCGAAGCCGATCCGACCGCGGAGAACACGATCATTGTGGCACGGCCGGACAGCCTCACGGCGGAGGCCGGCACCGCCATCGCGGGCGCCATCGTGATCGAGGTGACCGACACCTTGGGCATGGTACTCGCCGACGTGCCGGTCACCTGGACCGCACTCGATGGCGGCGCGTTCACCCAGGCGAGCACGCGCACCGACAGCATGGGCATGGCGGCAGCGCACTGGCGGGTGGGGCCGAAGGCGGGGCTGCAGCGGGCCCGGGCGCAGGTCGGGAACCCGCGGAGCATCCCACCCGTTGTGCTTTCCGCACGCGTCACTCCGGGCCACGCGACGACCCTTCGGCTGGTGAGCGGCGACAAGCAGCGCGGCGTGGTCAGCCTGACGCTCTCCAAGGCCATCGTGGTGCGGGCGCTGGACAGCCTGGGCAACGGTGTCGGGGGCGTGCCGATCCGGTTTGCATCGCACAGTGGCGAGGTGGATTCCATCATCCACACCGACAGCACCGGCCGTGCGGGTGCGCGCTGGACGCTGGGGAAGATGGCGGGAGGGGTACGGGCCGTGGCGCGGATGGAGGGGACCAAGGACAGCGTGGTGACCACTGCCACGGCCAGACCCGGCAGGGCCAGGACGATCGTATTCATGGCGGCGCCGGCCGGCGGGACTGCGGGGAGACCGTTGTCGAAGTCGGTGCGGATGGTGGTGCGGGATCAGTTCGGCAACCCGGTGCCGAATACGACGGTGCGCTTCAGCGTGTCGGGAGGGAGCGCCAGCCCGCGATCGGGGGTCAGTGACGCGTCTGGCGCGGTCTGGACGAAGTGGACGCTGGGAACGAAGGCGGGCAACCAGGTGCTAACCGCGTCAATCACGTCGCCGGCGGTCAAGGCGACTCACACCGTCAAGGCGGCGCCGCCCCCCGCGCCGAAGCGTCCTGCGTCAACCAAAGGACGTAGCACAAAGAAATAGCGGTGCAGTTGACCTGCCCCGCTGCCCCGCTGCCCCCCTGACCCCTATTGCCCCTTCACCATCTTCTCGAACCGCGGGTTCCCTCGCAGCGAATTGAACGTCGGGTCAATGCGCAGCCAGCCCGGCGTAACGTAATACTGCCTGGGCAGCAGTTGCTCGATAACGTCGAGCGCCTGGTCCTTCTCCCCAACCGCCAAGTAGGTCCGGATCAGCAGGAGCATGTTGTAGCTCTGGTTTCCCTGGCCGGTCTTCTCCAGCCCCACCGCCCGTTCACCCAGAGTAACCGCCTCGCTCTTGTTCTTTCCGGAGTGGGCAAGCATCAGGGCGTAGAGCGCCATGCTCTGCGCGTCGTTGGGAGAGGCATCCAGCAGGGCCTTCGTCCGGGGGAGTGCGGAATCCGCGTAGGTGCGCGCCATCGCCATATCGCCTTGTTCGGCATAGGCGATCGACATGGTCTGCCCCCACCACGCCCGGTCATTGTCGAAGGCTGCTGGCGTCAACCGGAAGAGCAGGTTCCGTTCGGCGTCCGCCAGAGCCCAGGAGAGTTCGTAGTACCCTCCGAAGATGGCTGCGACGGCGGGCGCAGGATTGCCGCGATCGATGGTCGCTCGAATGACCTCTCGCGCCCCCTTCAGGTCTCCCTGCGCCAGAAACACGATCGCCTGCCATTCGGCCAGGTTGAGATCGGTCGGGGTGAGTGCGATGGCAGCCTGACCCGCTTCGGCAGCATCGTCGAAGCGGCGCTGATACAGGTATACCTGCTGCAAGTTGCTCAGGGTCGACGCCGAGCGGGGGTCGAGTTCCTTGGCCCGCTCCAGCTTGGCCACCGCAGCATCGATATTTCCCTCATTGATCTCGCCCCGCGCGGCGCTGACCAGGACTTCTGCGTCGTTCGGCGCCAGCTGCAGCGCCCGCCCCATGGCCTCGGCGGCCTTCTCCGTGTTCACGTCCACGAGCAAATAGTAGGCGGCGGCCGCGGTATACCCGGCGGGGAGCTGGGGACCCAGCGCGATCGCCCGCTCCATCGCCACCTTGGCCCGCGCGCCAGCCACCGGATCCCGGCTGCCGTTGAAGAACACCCGCCCACTCGCCCGCGCCAGCTCAGCCCAGGCGTCGACAAAGGTCGAGTCCAGGGCCACCGCCTGCTCGAAGTAGCTCGCGGCAAGGCGGCTCGCGACCGCGTCGGCGCTGGTAATTGCCTTGCCCTTGAGGTAGAGGTCGTACGCAGCGACGTTCTTGGTCGGACGCTCCGCGAGCTGCTGTTGCTCCTGCGACCCCAGCTGCGCACCCAGCGCCCCCGCCACGCGGGAGGCGATCTGCGCCTGGACCTCGAAGATGTCGGTCACGTCGGTATCGAAGCTCTGCTGCCAGGTGGTGGCACCAGTGTGGCCGTCGATCAATTCGGGCACGACCTGCACCCGGCGCGTCCCATTGGGGCCGCTGGCCCAGCGCACCTTCCCTACCAGTAGGTAGTTGGCGCCAAGTTCGGTCGCGATGGTCTGCGGGGATTGGGTCGAATTGCGGTACTGATTGGCGCTGCTCGAGGCGATGACGGTGATGCCGCTGACCCGGGCCAGTTTGCCGCGCACCTCGTCGGTGATTCCGTCGGCGAAGTAGGTGTCCTCAGCAGCACCCTGATTTTCGAAGGGAAGAATGGCCAGATGGTTGCCGGCCGCAGCGGCGGCGGTGCTTCCACCGGGGCCCGAGAGCGCGAGCGCGGTCGCCACGCTGGCCCAGAGGAGCAGCGACAGGACACCACCGACGGTCGCAAAGCGCCAGGTGAAGAGCCGACCCATCCCGGTGGTCTCGGTCCCCGCACGCCGCCTCGCTTCCATCTTGCCCGTGAGCACCAGCACCACGGCACCGATGGCCAACAGCGCCACGGCAAACCCGATGGTCCACCGCGGCAGGCTCCACTGCCGGATGATGGCGGACACCAGCGCCAGCATCCCCATGCACCCCAGGGCGAAGAACCCCCAGACCTGCATCGGTGCAGGCCCCGTCGATACCGCCACCTCATCGGTGCCGCTCCGCGTGCCTTCCTGTGCCCGGTCCAGCGCGCTCACCATTTCTCCGGCGTTGGCGTACCGATCGGAAGGGCTCTTGGCCAGCGCCTTCATCACTGCACTGTTGACCACCGACGGAAGCCCCGACCGCGAGGTGGTCAGCGAGCGCGGTTCCTCGGTCAGGCTCCGGGTGATGATGGCGCGCGCGTTTGGCCCGGTGAAGGGCGGCTCGCCCGCCATCATTTCGTACATCACCGCACCGAGGGCATAAATGTCGGCTCGGCCGTCCACCTCGCGCTCGCCGGTGGCCTGCTCCGGCGCCATGTACTGCGGGGTGCCGACGGCCAGCCCCGTCTTCGTAAGCGCCTCGCCCTCCTCGCCCAGCGCCCGCGCAATGCCAAAGTCCGCCACCAGGGCGTGCCCCGACTGCAGCAGGATGTTGCCCGGCTTGATGTCGCGGTGGATGATGCCGCGGGTATGCGCGTAGGCCAGCGCTTCGGCCACCTCGCGCCCCAGCCGCATCGTTTCACTCACCGAGAGCTGCCCCTGCTTGGCGATGTGCTCCTTCAGCGTCTCCCCTTCGACGTACGGCATCACATAGTAGAGGACGCCATCGGCCTCGCCGGAATCGTGCATCGGGAGGATGTGCGGGTGACTGAGCTGCGCGGCCACCTGCACCTCGCGCAGAAACCGGTCCGCTCCGAGGGTGGCCGCGAGTTCCGGCCGCATCACCTTCACGGCCACCTTGCGGTTGTGCTTCTGGTCGTGCGCCAGGTAGACGGTGGCCATCCCGCCCTCGCCCAGGACCCGCTCGATCTGGTAGCGGCCGGCCAGCGCCTTCTTCACCTGGGCCACCTCGACCATGCCGGTCGTCGCGGTCCGCGGCGGCACCCCTGGATCGGTGGGTGTGGCCACGCCGCAACGGAGGCAGAACTGCGCCTCTTCGGGAAGTGGTGTCTGGCAGGCGGGACAGGCGCGGGCAGCGGTGGTCATCGGTGCTCGGTTACGGGGTGCCGCAATATTCAGGTGGGGGAACCGTTGGAACTTCGCGCCAAACCGGAACGGACGCAAGATCCGGCAGGGAAACGGGTTCCGCTCTTCGCGGGTGGCGGCGCCCGGCGCTGGGCCGTACCTTCAGCACGTCAGTTACCCCGAGGCGCCATGTTCCCCGGACGCAGCTTTCTCATGCTCACGCTGGCCCTGTCCTTTGCACCGGATCTGGCCGCCCAGGGGCTCCCCGCGGGCCAGCCGACACAACTCGGTTTCTCCCCCGGGCGCCTCGCCCGGATCGACACACTCATCCAGTCGTATGTGGACGCCGGCCGGACACCCGGCGTCGTCGCAATCGTCGCCCGGCGCGGGCAGGTGGCCTGGAGCGGTACCTTCGGCATGGCTGACCGCGAGGCGGCACGGGCGATGACCCCGGACGCGCTCTTCCGCATCGCCTCCCAGAGCAAGGCGGTCACCAGCGTTGCCGCCATGATCCTGGTAGAGGAGGGTCGCCTCCGGTTGAATGAGCCTGTCTCCAGGTACATCCCGGGCTTTGCGAATGCCCGTGTGGCCGTGGCGACTGATACCGGGCGCGCCCTCATCCCCGCCCATCGTTCGATCACGATCCGCCAGCTCCTGACCCAGACTGCCGGCCTCTCCTACGGCACCGACCCGCTCATCCGCGACGATTACCGTGCCGCCGGCCTCGGCCCTGCCGCAGGCTACGGCTGGTACCTGGCCGACAAGGCGGAGTCGATCTGCACCACGATGGACCGACTCGGAATGCTCCCGTTGGCAGCGCAGCCCGGGGAGGAGTGGATCTACGGATACGCCACGGATGTGTTGGGGTGCGTCGTGGAGCGGGCGTCCCGCATGCCGCTCGACCAGTTCATCCAGGAGCGGATCTTCGTGCCGCTCAAGATGAACAGCACCTGGTTTTTCCCGCCCACATCCACCGGTGGACGCCTCACCGCGGTGTACGCGGTGACGGAGGGGGGAGCGTTGGTCCGCGCTCCTGACGGGCCGATGGGCCAGGGCGACTATCTCGAAGGGCCCAGACAGGATTTTGCCGGCGGCGCCGGCCTCGTCTCGACGGCAGGAGACTACGCACGCTTCCTGCAGATGCTGCTCAACGGGGGCGAGCTCGATGGCGCGCGCATTCTCTCCCCAGCCACTGTCTCGCTGATGACCGCCGACCAGGTAGATTCCCTCTATTCCAGTCGGGGCGTGGGGTTCGGACTTGGGTTTGAAATCCTCGAGGACCCCGGGCTCGCCGGGCAATACGGTTCAGCGGGACGCTTCGGCTGGGGTGGTGCGTATGCCACCAACTACTGGGTGGACCCGACCGACAGCCTCGTGGTCGTGTTGATGCAGCAACTGCTTCCCGCGCGGGGACTCGACCTGGCGGATAAGTTCCGCACGATGGTTTACACCGCCCTGACCTCACCAGCACGCACCAAAGGACACTGACCGATGCGCCTCTCCCTGCTCCTCTCTTCCCTTGCCCTCCTGTCTGTTGCTTCACCGGCCGTCGCCCAGAACCGGACCGCCGCCTGGCAGATCGCCGCCGCGGTCCTGCCCCTCCCCGACAGCATGCGGGCCGGCGCCGAGGTCCTCGGCTACACGACTCCCGGCGGGCCGCTGGTGCAGCTCCGCGCCGGCACCAACGAGATGATCTGCCTGACCGACAACCCCGAGATCGAGGGGTACGCCGCCAACTGCTACCACAAGTCACTGGCGGCGTTCATGCTGCGGGGCCGCGAGCTTCGCGCCGCCGGCATCACCAAGCGCTCGGCGGTGGACTCGGCGCGCCTGGCGGAGATCAACGCCGGCACCATCACCATGCCGGCCCGGGCCGCGGCACTCTATTCACTCTATGCCGACAGCCTCAACTTCGATCCGATGGCAGGCCGGCCGAAGGGGGCGCGCACCCTGATTTCGCTGTATGTGCCGTACGCCACCCAGGAATCGACTGGCATCTCGGTCATGCCGCTCACCGATCAGCCGTGGCTGATGTACCCCGGCAAGCCGTGGGCGCACTTGATGATTCAGTAGGCGGGGCAGCGGGGCAGCGGGGCCGACGGGCAGGGAGGCTGGCGGAACATGGACCCCGGCTTTCGCCGGGGTGACGGCCGCAGAGTCGCTTAAGCGACACCAGCCGAGCCGCGGCTTCAGCCGCGGGACATGGCTAGGGAGGGAATTGATCCGAAGGACAATGGTGCGTCCGGGCGGAGCCCTAAGTGGCTAGGGAGGGAATTGAACCCCCGACACGCGGATTTTCAGTCCGCTGCTCTACCAACTGAGCTACCTAGCCTCAAGCGGCGGGAATATAAGGACTTGGGGTACCAATGCCAAGCGGACTCCCCCTCCCATCGCCCCAGCGTCCCCACCTATAATCCCCCATGCCTCTCTGGACCGATATCGCCACCGAAATCGCCGACTTCCGTCGCCGGATCCGGGATCTTCCCGTCATCCCCGACGCCACCCCCGGCTCGCTCCGCGCCGAGCTCGAGCCGCGCTACCGTTTCGACCGGTCGATCGACCTGGAGACCCTGACCGCCGACGTCATGCGGCTCCTCCGGACCCAGCAACTTCACGTCACCCACCCGCGGTACTTCGGCCTCTTCAATCCGCAGGTGCGCGAGGCCGGCATCGTGGCCGACACCCTTGCCGCGCTCTACAACGCGCAGCTCGCCGTCTGGAGCCACAGCCCCGCCGCTAACGAGATGGAGCGGCTGGCACTCCGTGCCCTGGCCGTGCGCATCGGATACGATCCCGACGGCATGCTGGCCCAGTTCACGTCGGGCGGCGCCGAGGCCAACCTCTGTTCCGCCCTCTGCGCGCTGGCCTTCCAGTTTCCGAACTGGGCTGACGGAGGCGTCGCGGCCCTCGGCACCCGCCCCGCCATCTACGTTTCGGGCGAGAGTCACCATTCCTTCGTCAAGATCGCCAAGATGACCGGCCTCGGCACCGCGAGCGTGCGTGAGGCGCCGGTCCGCGCCGACCTCAAGCTCGATCCCGTTGCACTCGAGCAGCTGATCGAGGCCGACCGAATCGCCGGGTGGAGTCCGCTCCTCATTGTGGGCACGGCAGGCACCACCGCCGCCGGCATCATCGATCCGTTGCCGGAGCTCGCCGACGTGGCAAGGCGCACCGGCGCCTGGTTCCACGTCGACGCCGCCTGGGGCGGTGGCGCGCTGATGTCGGACACCCTGCGGCCCCACCTCGAGGGCATCGCAACGGCCGACTCCGTCACTTGGGACGCGCACAAGTGGCTTAGCGTGCCGATGGGAGGCGGGATGTTCTTCTGCCGCCACCCCGACGCGGTGAAGCAGGCGTTTGCCGCCGTCCACACCTATATGCCCGTGCCGACGGGAGACACGGTGGACGGCTTCCAGACCACCCCCCAGTGGAGCCGACGCGCCACCGGACTCAAGGTGTTCATGTCACTCGCCGAGCTCGGGATCGAGGGCTACGGAACGCTGGTGGACCACCAGGCGGCGATGGGACAACTCTTGCGCGACAAGCTGACAGCCGCCGACTGGACCCTCGTGGCCGACACCCCGCTGCCAGTGGTCTGCTTTACCCACCCCGATATCGAGGCGGGGCGCCTCTCGATCGACGACGTCGTCCAACGCGTCTACGCCAGTCGACAGGCCTGGATCAGTCCGGTCATCCTCGGCGGTCACACCCGTGCGCTCCGCGCGTGCATCACCAGTTACGAGACGGAGCCGAAGGATCTGGATGTGTTGATTGAGGAACTCGAACAATCGCGCGTCGACAGATAGGCTGATCGCCTCGTTCCTCTTACCTCACCCCAACCCCCTCTCCACCATGTGGAGAAGGGGGGCAGCATGGAGAGGGGGACATGGGGTGAGGTGAAATGCGACGATCACAGCCCGGTCCTTTCCCCCTCCCCCGCCCGACCGTACATTCCCCGGATGCCTCCCTCCCACCTGACTGTCGTCTCCCACCCGCTGGTGCAGCACAAAATGGCGCTGCTCCGGAACGTCGAGACGCCCACCCGGGAGTTCCGCCAACTGGTCGGCGAAATCGCCACCCTTCTGGCCTACGAAGCGACCCGCACGCTCGAGACCGAACCGATCCCCGTGCGTACACCGCTCGAGACCATGGAAGGGCGCCGCCTCCCCGGTGACCGGATTGTGCTCGTCCCGATCCTCCGCGCCGGCCTCGGCATGGTGGACGCCGTGGCCGCCCTCTTCCCCAACGCCGGCGTCGGCCACATCGGCCTCTACCGCAACGAGGAGACGCTCGAGCCGGTCAGCTACTACTTCAAGATTCCGCCGCTCGGCGCCGACAAGGTGTACCTGGTGCTCGATCCGATGCTCGCCACCGGCGGCAGCGCCTCCGCGGCCATCGCCAAGCTGAAGGAGTCGGGCGCGAAATATGTCCGGCTCATCTCCCTTGTGGCCGCCCCGGCCGGAGTGGAACGAATGATGGAGGATCACCCCGACGTACCGGTCTTCGTCGCCGCGCTCGACCGCGAGCTGAACGAGCATGGCTACATCCTGCCCGGCCTCGGCGACGCCGGTGATCGGCTGTTCGGCACCCAATGAGAATCACCTTTCACGGCGCCGCCGGCGGCCAGGTCACCGGCTCGATGCACCTCCTCGAGGCGGCCGGCGCGCGGGTGCTCCTCGACGCTGGACTCTTCCAGGGCCGGCGCGCCGAAACCCGGGAGCTCAACGCCAGGCTGCCATTCGACGCACGCCTCATCGATGCCGTGGTGGTGAGCCACGCCCACATTGATCACACGGGCCGCCTCCCCCTGCTGGTCAAGGAGGGGTACCACAACCCGATCATCGCCACGCCGGCCACGCGCGACCTCTCCGCCGTCATGCTGCCGGACTCGGCGCATATCCAGGAGAGCGACTTCGATTTCCTCAAGCGGCACAACCGTGTCGGTCCCGAGGCCGAGCCGCTCTACAACATGGCCGATGCGATCGCCGTGCAGGACCTCATCGAGGCCGTCCCCTACAACCGGCCGCACCACATCCGGAAGCACCTCGTCACCACGTTCATGGACGCCGGCCACATCCTCGGCTCGGCGTCGGTGGACATCCGGATCACCGAAGGCCCCGGGCATCGGCTGGTCTTTTCGGGTGACATCGGCCGGAACGATCTCCCCATCATCCGCGACCCGGTGCCCCCGTCCGGCGCCATCGACACGCTCATCATCGAGAGCACCTACGGCAACCGGGATCACGAGTCGATTGCCGGTTCCGAGGAACGGCTGGGGGAAATCGTGCGGCGTGCCGCCGGCCGCGGCGGCAAGGTGCTGATTCCATCCTTTGCCGTGGGCCGCACGCAGGAACTGGTGTACGCGCTGCATTCGCTCTGGCTGACCGGCAAGATTCCCGGCATCCCGATCTACATCGACAGCCCGCTGGCGGTAAACGCCACCGAGGTCTTCCGCCTGCATCCGGAAATCTTCGACCAGCGCGAACAGCTCATCGGGCGTTCCAAGGCCCTCTTCGACTTTCAGCTGGTGACGTACGTCCGCGACGTGGGCGAGTCGAAGGCGCTCAACACCCTGAACGGCCCCGCCGTCATCATCGCCGCGAGCGGCATGGCCGAGGCCGGCCGAATTCTCCATCACCTCAAGAACGGCATCGGCAGCCACAAGAACATCGTGCTCTTCGTCGGGTTCCAGGGGGAGCACACCCTTGGCCGGCGGATCCAGGAGGGGGCGCGCGAGGTGAAGATCTTCGGCGACATGTACCCGGTGGCGGCCGAGATAGAGACGATCGGCGGGTACTCGGCGCATGCCGACCGGAACGAACTCCGGCAGTGGGTGCGGAAGATCGGCGGCCCGGTCAAGCGGGCCTTCGTGGTGCATGGCGAGACGCCCGCACGCGAGGCGATGGGCAAGATTCTCAAGGAAGAGGGAGTTGGCGAAGTGGTGCTTCCGGCGCTTGGCCAGGGGTTCGACCTCTAGGTGAGGTGGCTCAAGACCGTCCTCGGCTTTGGTGTCCTGTTCGTGGTGGTGGGCTACCTGGTGGCCTTCTTCTCCGTGCTCGCCGTCAGTCGGCAGGATCAGGCCCGCACGGTCTCTGCCATCATCGTGCTCGGCGCGGCGCAGTACAACGGAAAGCCGAGCCCGGTGCTGAAGGCCCGGCTCGACCACGCGGCGCAGCTCTATGCCGACAGCGTGGCCCCGATCATCGTGCTGACCGGCGGCGTGGCCACCGGCGACAAAACCAGCGAAGCCGAGGCCGCCGCCGCGTACCTGGCCAAGGTGGTGCCGGCTCCGGCGCTGGTCGTGCTGCCGTCAGGACGGACCACCGACGAATCGATGGTGGCAGTGGCCGAATGGTGTCGGGGGTATAGCATCACCGAGGTGGTGGTGGTGAGTGATCCGTTCCACATGCTGCGGGTGCGACTCGAGGCGCGCCGCCAGGGCCTCACCGCCTATACCAGCCCCACGCGGACCAGCCCCATCTCGGCCCGCCTCGGTCGGGAGCTCCCCTACCTGGTCGCGGAAGCGGCCAAGGTCCTCGTCGCGGGGAGTCGCGGCTGGTAGCTGCGCCCCTCCGCCCTATCGCAGGTACCGCAACCACAGATAGACGTGCGCGATGCCCACGCTCAGCAACATGAGCGGGAAGGCGCGTGCCGTGAATTTGCTGAAGCGGAACGGAACGCCGGCCCGCTCCGCGAGGCCGGCCACGGTCAGGTTGGCGCTCGCGCCGATGAGCGTCCCGTTGCCACCGAGACAGGCGCCGAGCGCCAGCGCCCACCAGACCGGATGCAGGCCGGTGGCACCGCCGAACGCCGGCTCAAGCCCCTTCACCAGCGGGATCATGGTGGCCACGAAGGGAATGTTGTCGAGCACGGCGGACAGCAGCGCCGAGACCCAGAGCACCGCGAGGACCGTCACCGTCGGGTCTCCCCCGGTGGCCGCCAGCAGCTTCTCGCCCAGAATGGTCAGCAGACCCGTCTTGCTCACGCCCTCGACCATCACGAACAAGCCGATGAAGAAGAAGAGCGTAATCCACTCCACCTCACCGAAGCTGGAGTGGACATGGTGCGCCTGCTCCTCGGCGGTGCGGTCGTGCACATCCAGGAGAAGAAGAATCGCCGCGCCGAACATGGCAATCGTGCCGACCTCGAGGTGGGTGTACCGGGCGGTGACAAACGCGGCGACGACTCCTCCGAGCACCATGAGTACGTGCCGGAGGAGCCGCGGGTTGGTGATCGACTCCCGCTCGTCCATGGCCAGCACCCGGGCCCGGGCTTCGTCCGAGGCGCGCAGGCGGCGCCCCCACACCAGGTGGCCGATCGCGCCGTGCACGGCGACGATGATCACCACCACCGGCCCGAGATTGAAGAGGAAGTCGTTGAAGGTGAAGCCAACGGCGGAGCCGATCATGATGTTGGGCGGGTCGCCGACGAGGGTGGCGGTGCCCCCAACGTTGGACGCCATGATCTCCGCGAAGAGATAGGGCCATGGATCCACCTCGAGCTGCCTGGTGATGGCCAGCGTCACGGGGGCCACGAGCAGGACCGTGGTCACGTTGTCGAGCAGCGCGGAAAAGACGGCGGTGATGATGGCCAGGAGCGCCAGGATGGCAGCCGGGCGTGCGCGTGCCAGCTTGACCGCGTGGATGGCCACGTATTCGAAGAGCCCGGTGCGGCCCGCAATCCCGACGATCAGCATCATGCCGGCCAGCAGCATGATGGTATTCCAGTCCACGCCGCGGATCGCCTCGTCCTGGCTGAGCACGCCGGTCACGATGACCAGGCAGGCGCCGATCCCCACCACCAGCGCGCGGTTCACCCTGTCCGCGATGATGGCGATGTAGGCGATGACGAGGAGGGCCGTGGCGACCCACAGCGGGTTGAGGCCGAACAGCAGGTGCGGAGACTCCATGGAACTCGCCGAAAGGAGGAGGAGAGAAGATTACGACGGCCTGAATGGTATGGCCAGTCGCGGCGACAACCCGTATCTTGACCGGATTACTCCCTTAACCAAGGGCCCCCGTGCACCGTGTCCTCCGAAGGCTCAGGAACGCCATTGCCGCGATGGTCGCCCTGCTGCTGATCGCGGCGGCCACCGTATACGCGCTCTCGGAACGTGTCATCCGCCGCACCTACGACGAACCCCTCGTCTCCATCCCCATTCCCACCGACTCGGCGTCGATCGCTGATGGTGGCCGCATTGCCCTGATCCATGGCTGCCGGGGGTGTCATGCGAAGGACATGTCCGGCCAGGTCTGGGAGGACGACGTCTGGTTCGGCCGGCAGAACGCGCCGAACCTGACGGAGGCCGCGCAGAACTACTCGGACGCGGAGCTGGTGCGCATCATCCGCCGGGGGGTCCGTCCCAATGGCCGGAGTGTCTGGTCCATGACCTCCGAGATGTTCGCCCCACTGAGCGACGCCGACCTCGGGAAGATCATCGCCTACATCCGGAGCGCGCCGCCGGTCGCGGGGCTCCCGCGTCTCTTTGCCCCCGGGCCGCTGGCACGCTGGGAAATCGTACAGGGAGACTACCGTCCCGCCGCCGAGGTGGTCTGGGAGACTGATTCGCTCACCGCCGCCGGGTACTTCCCCGCCGGCGATGAGCCCCACGCCCGCGGCGCCTACCTTGCACGCACCTCCTGTCCGGAATGCCACAATCTCCGCCTGCAGGGCTATCCGGGTGACACCCCTGATCTCGCCATCGCGGCGGGGTACACACCGGAACAATTCGCGCATTTCTTCGCGACCGGGGAGGCGCTCGGCGGCCGGGAGCTCACACTGATGAGCGAAATGGCCCGGAACCGCTTCAGCAACTTCACCGACGAGGAAGAGGCCGCGCTCTACGCCTACCTGGTGGCGCGGGCGCAGGCGATCCAGGCAGGGCGATAGGGCGGTCATCTCCCCTCTGGCCAAGGGCCCGCGGAATCCCTATCGTGGAGGGACACCCAAGACCGTTCCCCTGATCTGGAGCGCCCCGTGAGCCATACCAACTCCGCCGCCAAGGCCGGCATCGGATTCGGCAGCGCCCTCGCCATCACCATCTCCTGGAGCGCCAACCACTCCATTCTGTGGGCCATCCTGCACGGCCTGTTCAGCTGGTTCTACGTCGTCTACTACGCGATCCGCTACTGACCACCGGAGGAGCGCATGGCGAAGATGAAGAACTATCGACTCGACCGGGTCATGGTCGAGCAGGGCGAGGCGCATCCCGCGCAATGGACCTTTGCCGGCACCTCGATGAGCGGCACGGAGCAGTGGTACGGCGTGACCGACGGCAACTTCCCGGCCCGGAACAAGTGGGAGTTCGTGCTGCGGATTCCCAAGACGGCAGGCGATCGCATCGAGGTCCGCCCCCGGAGCACCCCGAAGCTCAAGGTGTGGGAGGAGTTGACCGACCGGTCGCTGACCTTCATGCGGGCCACGATGCCGGCGGCCAGGGGGAAGCGCTACTGCCTGGTGGCGCTGGCCGACGCGACGGGCCGCAAGACCAAGGACGTGGTGCGCACCGACCAGCGGCACCAGCTGCCGAAGTGGTTCGATCTCATCAGCCACCGGCTCCGGGCCAAGGAAAGTGTGCGCCGCACCAGGGGGACCGACGGCAAGGCGCTCGTCGCGCTGGTGCAGGACGCTGACCACGAGATGATGATCCGGTTATTCTTCGCCATGAAGGTGTGGGTGCTGAAGGAAAAGTTCTCTCTCCCGGAGTGACCCCATGGAACCGCTGTTTCTCCTGATGCGCATCCTCCATGTCTGCCTGGGAGTGTTCTGGGCCGGCGCGGTGATCTTCGTGGCCGTCTATCTCTCGCCGAGCATGCGGGAGGCCGGCCCCGGCGGCCTGCCGATCCTTCAGGGCCTCCAGAAGCGCGGGTATTTCACCGTCATGCCGGTCCTCGCGCTGGTCACCGTCGTGTCCGGCTTCTGGCTCTACTGGAACATGATCGCCACCGTCGGACCGATCTGGGCGGGATCGATGTCGGCGCGGGTGTATGGCGTTGGCGCCGCCGCCGGCCTGGTGGCACTGGCCTTCGGCATCTTCTGGCTGCGGCCGGCCTCGATCAACATGGTTCGCGTCGCTGAGCAACTCGCCGCTGCCGCGCCCGGCGCGGAACGCGACGACCTGCAGACGGAATTGGCACGCTACCGGATGCGGTCGGGCAGCGCCCTCCGGTGGGTGGCGCTGCTCCTGGCCATCGCCACTATCTGCATGGCGGTGGCGAGATACCTTTAGGCGGGGAAGCGGGGAAGCGGGGAAGCGGGGAAGCGGGGAAGCGGACCGATTGTATCTGGGCAGCCTTGATGGAAGGAAACACAGATGCGGGTGGCGTTGGCGCTGGCGGTGGGTATCGGGATGGTTGGCGCATCAGCGTGCTCCAGCGCTGCTCCGGAAGGAACGAGCCCCATGCAGTCTCCCGTCGGCGTCGAGTGGCGGCTCGTGGCAATCGGCGGCACCCCCGCCGGGACCGGCGCCAACGGCCAGCCGGCCACCCTCCGCTTCGACGAGACCAGCGGGCGCGCGAGCGGCTACGCCGGCTGCAACCAGTTCTCGGGCAGCTACACGCTGTCGGGGGCTTCGGTCAGCTTTGGCCCGCTCGCCATGACCCGCATGGCCTGCGCCCAGGGCGGCGAGCTCGAGTCCCGGTACACCATGGCGCTTGAGCAGGCCACCGAATGGAAGATGACCTCAAAGGGATTGGACCTGCGCAAGGGCTCCACCCTTCTGGCTAAATTCACGAAGTAGACCACGGCACCGATTACCCTCTGGAGGTTGTGTGGCCAAGTTCACTGTCAATGGCAAGGCGATCGATTCCGCCGCCTCGCCGGACACTCCCCTGCTCTGGGTCCTCCGGGAAGACCTCGGGCTGACCGGTACCAAGTTTGGTTGCGGCATCGGCCAGTGCGGCGCATGCACCGTGCATGTCGACGGTGACGCGGCGAAGTCCTGCCAGCTCCCCGTTTCCGCGGTCGAGGGGAAGACCATCACGACCATCGAGGGTCTCTCCGACGACAGCGACCACCCGCTCCAGATCGCATGGATCGAGGAGCAGGTACCGCAGTGCGGATACTGCCAGTCGGGCCAGATCATGGCCGCGGCAGCCCTGCTGGCCGACACGCCGAACCCCACCGACGAACAGATCAACGACGCCATGTCCGGCAACATTTGCCGTTGCGGCACCTACCAGCGCATCCGCAAAGCGGTGCACCGGGCGGCGGGAGGTGCCGCATGAGCGCCAACGACGTCTCACGCCGCGACTTCATGCGCGCCGGCATCGCGGTCGGCGCCGGCCTCACCCTGGCCATTTACCTCCCGGGCTGCTCCCCGAAGGTGGCGGCGGTCACCGGGCCCCCGTTCGAGCCCAACGCCTGGCTCAAGGTCGGCACCGACGGCATCGTGACAGTCGTGGTGGACAAGTCCGAAATGGGCCAGGGGGTCATGACCGCCCTGCCCCAGATGGTCATGGAAGAGCTTGACGGGGACTGGACCACCATGAAGATCGAGTCGGCTCCCGCCGGCCCGGCATTCCTCAACCCTGCCATTGGACTGCAGGGCACCGGCGGCAGCACCAGCGTCATGACCTCGATGCAGCCGCTGCGCGAGGCCGGCGCCAAGGCCCGCGCCATGCTGATCGCCGCCGCCGCGCAGCAGTGGGGCATCGACCCCTCCGCCTGCTCCACCGAGAACGGCTATGTGCGGGAAACGGGCAAGCGCCGCAAGCTGAGCTACGGCGAGCTGACCGTCGCCGCCGCGGCCCTGCCGGTGCCGGAGACCGTCACCCTCAAGGACCCGAAGGACTTCAAGCTCATCGGCAAGCCGATGCCGCGCACCGATCTCACGGGCAAGGTCAACGGCACCGCCGGCTTCGGCATTGACGCGACGACGCCGGGGATGCTGGTGGCCGTCGTGGCGCGCGCGCCGGTCCTGGGCGCCACGGTCACTGGCTTCTCGGCCGAGCAGGCGCTCGCCGTGCCCGGTGTCTCGCAGGTCGTGCAGATCGGCAACGGAGTGGCGGTGGTCGCCACCGGCTACTGGGCGGCCATGAAGGGACGCGACAAGCTGGAGGTCACCTGGAGCAAGAGCCCGAACGCCAACCTCAACAGCGCCGCCATTTCCGCCAAGCTCAGGGCGCTGTCGGCCCGGCCCGGCGTTACGGCGCGCCACGATGGCAATCCCGCCGGGGCCATGCGAAGCGCCGCCAAGACGATCGAGGCGACGTACGAGGTGCCCTACCTCGCGCATACCTGCATGGAGCCGATGAATTGCACGGCGTCGGTCGAGGCCGACAAGTGCACTGTCTGGGCGCCGACCCAGTTCCAGTCGGGCGGCGGGCTCGGCGTGCAGGGGATCGCCGCCAAGCTGACCGGCCTGCCCGAAAGCGCGGTCACGGTCCATACCACTTTCCTCGGTGGCGGTTTCGGGCGGCGGTTCGAGCTCGACTTCGTGATCGATGCGGTGCAGACCTCGCAGGCGGTGGGGGCGCCGGTCAAGGTCATCTGGCCGCGGGAAGACGATGTCCATCACGACTTCTTCCGGCCAGCGGCTGTGTGCAAGGTGAGCGCGGGCCTGAACGAGGAAGGGTTGCCGGTCGCCTGGTCGCAAACGCTCGTGTCCGAATCCACCATGAAGCGGTTCACGATGGTGTTCGGGCCGCTCCCGAACGGCCTGGACATGGACGCGGTGGACAGCGCGGCCAACATCGCGTACGGGATTCCCAATTTCCATGTCGGCTGGGTGGACGCCAACGTCGATGTGCCCGTGGGCTTCTGGCGCTCGGTCGGCAACTCGCAGAATGGGTTCTTTGCCGAGGGGTTCATGGACGAGGTGGCGAATGCGGCGGGAATGGATCCGTATGAATTCCGCCGGAACCTGCTTGCGAATGCTCCCCGTCACCGCGGGGTGCTCGAGCTGGCGGCCACCAAGGCCGGCTGGGGCACGCCGCTCCCCGAGGGTCGGGCGCGCGGCATTGCCGTCGTGAACTCGTTCGGCAGCTATGTCGCCGAGGTGGCGGAGGTGTCCATCGAGAACGGCAAGGTACGGGTGCACCGTGTCACCTGCGCGGTGGACTGCGGCGTGGTGGTCAACCCGGATATCGTCGCGGCCCAGATGCAGAGCGCCATCGTCTTCGGCCTGACCGCCGCGCTCTACGGCAAGATTACGATCGAGAACGGCGCCGTGGTCCAGGGCAACTTCGACACCTACCAGATGCTCCGGATGAACGAGATGCCGGAGGTGGACGTGCACATCGTGCCGAGCACGGAGCCGCCCAGTGGCGTGGGCGAGCCGGGCACGCCGCCGATTGCGCCGGCGGTCGTCAACGCGATCTTTGCGCTGACCGGGAAGCGGATCCGGACCTTGCCGATCGAGGTCTGACACGCAGCCCTTCGCCGAGGACGACTCGCGGAACCAGCCGCCCAGGACGTTGCTGGACCGGCTGGTCCGCCGGTACGCGCGGCCGGCGTACATCATCGTGGTGCTCGGTCTCTATGCCATCGTGGCCAGTGCGCTTGGCCTGGCCCTGACCCCGGCGGTGCTGGTGTGGCAGTGGGTGGCGGAATGGGGCGCCAGGCTGTCCATGCTCGGGCAGGCCTTCGCCATCGCCCTTGGCACGGCGGTGGCGTTCTTCGTCTTCGGGTTTGCCCTCCTCATCGTCGTCCCCCTCTATAATCTGGTGCTGCCGACCAGGGTCCGGCCGTTCAGGGGGGGCTACTACACCCTGCAGGCGGCGCCCTGGCTCCTGCACAACGCCCTGTTCTACCTGGTGCGGTACACCTTCCTCCCGTTCGTCACCCTGACACCGTTTGGCGTCTGGTTTCTCGAGGCGATGGGGATGAAGATCGGTCGGCACGCCTTCATCAACACCGAGTACATTTCCGATCCGCAGCTGATTCAGATTGGGGACGATGCCGCGCTGGGAGGCAGCGTGCGGATTTGCGCGCATTTCGGCGGCGGCGGGCATTTGACGGTGGCGCCGGTCGTCATCGGCGCCCGGGCCACGCTTGGGCTGGCCGTGACGGTCATGGGGGACGTGGAGGTGGGTGACGGCGCCACGGTCCTGCCGAACTCGGTGCTGCTCCCCGGGTCCCGCGTCGGCGCGGGCGAGACGTGGGGCGGGGTGCCGGCGCGCCGCATCACGCGGGACGAGATGGACGCCTTCAAGGAAGGAATACGCGGGGTGCAGCACCTATGACCGTTGCGACCATTGCACCAGAACTCGAGGCGCGGCTGGATGCCCTCCGCGAAGCGGGGTGGGCCTTGTTCGACCAGTTCGACCACGACGTGCGGGACCATCGCTTTCATCCCTTCGTGGCCGCCAACTACGAGTCGGTGCTCGAGGCGCTCATCGCGCAGCGAGCGCCTGGCTCGACGTTTCTCGAGTGGGGCTCGGCCACCGGCGTCATCACCATCATGGCCGATCTGCTGGGTTATGAGGCGTACGGGATCGAACTCGATGCGTCGCTGGTGGCGACGGCGCGCTCGCTCGCCGCCAAGTTCGACTCCGGGGCGACGTTCGTGGCCGGCAGCTTCCTGCCGGAGGGGTACGCCTGGAAGCCGAAGGACGGCGATGGCCGGCTCGGCACGATCGGGCAGGGGCGCTCAGGATACCTCGAACTCGGGAAGTCGCTCGACGAGTTCGACCTCGTCTTCGGATACCCCTGGGCGGGGGAAGAGGCGATGATGCACGACCTGATGCGGTGCTACGGCGGCCCCGACGCCCGGCTGATGGTGCACGGAACGGATCGGGGTGTGGAGGTGTGGCGGGGAGGGAAGAAGGAGGGCTGAGGACCCAAGCGCCAAGGTCGCACAAAATCAGCATTTCTCGTCAAAATATCGACCATTTACCCAATTGTATCGCGATTATTGCGCTGTTTTCCCCAGTTTCTGATGAATTCTTCGCCTCCATCCAGCTGGACTGGCGCCCCGGCCCGAGGACGAGAGAGGGTCGGAGGAGAGCCGGAGGGTCGGAATAGCGAAAGATGGCGCCATTTGTTGAGTTTTTGAGTCGTTTTCGGTCAGAATCCTCTGATTTCGTGATATATTCTGACGTTTTTCGCGACTTCGCGTCTTCGCGTGAGCCCCCTATCCCATCCTGCCCCAGGAGGCAGCCTATGTGGCTGATCACCACCACCGGGTTCTACAGCGTCGTCGAGAAGCCGTGGGACCGGGAAGGCGGGACCCTCACCGTCAGGGCACGGGCAAAGGCCGATCTCGAGGCGCTTCGCGAGGCCGGGCTTCCGGAATTGGGAGATATCAAGGAAGACCCCAATGCCGACTACCGCTTTCGCGCCCAGGCACCTCGCGCAGCGGTATCCCGTGCGGTGCAGGCGCAGGTGGAGGGAATTGACTACGACAACTTCAAGTCGGCGGTGGGCAAGCGACAGGGGTCGGCGCGCGCCCATCTCTACCATGGCGTCTGGGATGTGCTGTATCGCATTCAAGGCGGGCCGGAGGAACCCTGAGCATGGTCATCTTCCGCGCCGTCCTCGCCGACATCACTACGCTCGACGTGGACGCCATCGTCAACGCCGCGAACGATCAATTGGCGCCAGGCGGCGGCGTCTGCGGCGCCATTCACCGTGCCGCCGGACCCGAACTCGCCGAGGCGTGCGCGGCGCTGGGCCCCTGCCCCGTCGGCGAGGCACGCGTTACCCCCGGCTTCGACCTGCCGGCGCGGCTCGTGATCCACGCGGTCGGCCCCCGCTGGCTCGGCGGTGTTCAGGGTGAGCCGGAGCTGCTCGCCAATGCCTATCGCTCAGCGTTCCGCCTGGCGCAGGAGAGCAGGGTGAAGCGCATCGCTTTCCCGGCCATCAGCGCGGGCATCTTCGGGTACCCGCTCCATCCCGCCACGGCCATTGCCGTGCGGGTGGCGCATGAAGTGGCGCCGGCGTCAGGGGTAGAAGAAGTCATCTTCGTCTGCTTCAGCGAGGATGTGCTGGCGGCGTATCGGCATGAGGGAGTCATGGCCTAGGAGTTGAGGAATTCGCGAAAGGCTGATCAAGTGGGGTCTGTCACGCTGACAAAGACGCTGTTTCAGAGCGGCCTTGCCTGTCCAAAGCGCCTCTGGTGGGAAGTGCACGACCCAGACGCACCCGAACTGCGTCCCGATGCGCAGGCCCAGTGGATGTTCCGCCAAGGCCAGGAGGTCACCTTGGCCGCCCGGCCTTGGGTGCGCGGGGCTCGGCACGAGGTGCCGCTCCAGGCGGGGCCTCTTCACGCACGTGTCGACCTGCTCGAGCCGCTACACGACGAGACGAACGCGCTCATTGAAGTGAAGGGCAGCAACGAGATCCGAGAGGAGCATCTGTGCGACGTCGCTTTTCAGCGACATGTGGCCGCGCTGGCCGGTGTCGAGGTGACGCGGGCGGAGGTGATGCACCTGAACCGGACCTGCCAGCATCCGGACCTTGGCTCGCTCTTCGTTCGACAGGACGTCACAAGCGAGACCGAGCGATTGTTATCCGAAGTGCCGAACAAGGTCGAACGATTGCTCACGGTCCTTGATGGCCCGCTCCCAGATGATAGCAGGAATGCCTCCTGCGGAGGGTGTCCGTTCTACGATCGCTGCTGGCCTCGGGAACGATTTGCGGTCAACCGGTTCTACCGGATGAAGTGGGGCGACAAGCTCGATCTTGAGCGGGCGGGTGCCACAACTTTCGTGGACATACCGCCGACAACGAAGCTCAACGCCATTCAGCGGCGACAACAGGCAGCGGCACGCATCGGTGCGTTGGTGGTCGAGCCGACGCTACGCGGCGCGCTCGCCGAATGGCGGAAGCCCTTGGTCTACCTCGATTTCGAAACCGTGTCGTTCGCGATTCCTCGCTTCCCGGCTACAGCTCCATGGACGAAGATCCCGGTCCAGTACTCTGCCCACCGAGAAGAGGGAAGCGGTCATCAGCACGTCGCGTTCCTGGCTCAAGACGGCGCCGACCCGCGTCGGGCGCTCGCTGAGTCGCTGGTCGCCCATTGTGTGGGTGATGGCTCCGTGGTGACCTACCATTCCAGTTTCGAAAAATCCTGCCTGAAGGGGTTGGCCGAAGCAGTACCTGAACTCGCCGACGACCTGATGAGAATTCATGCGCGAGTGGTCGACCTGGAGCCCATGGTGGCCCACCACGTGTATCACCCAGACTTCAATGGGTCATTCTCCCTGAAGGTCGTCCTTCCCACGCTCTGCCCCTCTGTCACCTACGACGGGCTCGCGATAAGAGACGGAAGCACCGCACAACTGGAGATTGCTAGAATGCTCTATGGCACCACCCCCATCGCCCCCGACGAGGAGGCACAGCTGCGGACTGACCTTCTTGCCTACTGCGAGCGCGACACCTGGGCCATGGTGGTCCTCCACGCAGAACTTCAAGGACTTGCCAAGTAGTTGGTATTCTGTCGAAAATCTTCATTTTTTCCGTTGTTTTGTGGCATTTCTGGAACATTTTCGCCTACTTCATACCAATTTTGGCATCTTCGCGCCTTCGCGTAAGCCAACGCCCCGATCGCTGACCCAAGCGCGAGATTGCCCAATATTTGACAAGAAATCACCAATTTTCGCGATTTTCGAGCAATTCTCCTGAGCTATTGATAAATTTCACGATCTTGTGCACCCGCGAGATTCTCCCTTCTGGGCGTCACGCCCTCCCTCGTCTCCCCACCCACCCCCCGCCACACCAGGTCTAGCCCTCCCCGCACTCCCCCGTCAGATTCCCACCGGACAAGGAGCCCCGATGGCCGACAACAAGACCACCGCGACCAAGCTCAGCGTCACCAAGTTCATCGCCGGCATCCCGGACGAGAACCGGCGCGCCGAGTGTCGCACCCTCCTCAAGCTGTTCAAGACCACCACCGGCAAACCGGCCGTGATGTGGGGGCCGTCAATCATCGGCTTCGGCAAGTACCACTACAAGTACGCCAGCGGCCGTGAAGGCGACTGGTTTCTCGCGGGGTTCTCGCCGAGGAAGCAGGCCCTGACGGTCTATCTGATGGCCGGCTTCGCCGGATCCGGACCCCTGCTCAAGAAGCTGGGCAAGTTCAAGAAGAGCGGTGGTTCCTGCCTCTACATCAAGCGGTTGTCCGATATCGACCTTGAGGTTCTGCAGGAGATGATCCGGCAATCGGTCTTCGCCGTGCAGGAACGGGTGAAGGCCGCCACCTCCCATTGACCACACCCCCACGCCCTTCCCTCGTCGGCATCCTCGACCGCGCACGCCTCCCGGCGCGTGTGGCGTTCGTTGGCATCCTCCTCCTCGCCACGCTCTCTTCCTTTGACTTCAGCCCCGACACCGCGCGGGTGGCTTGGCGGCTGGGCCGAGCGCTCGATCCGCACATCGGCGCGCGCGATGCGATCGACGCGCTCCGCAACCTGGCGCTCTTCGCCGGCTGGGGTGTCGTCTGGATGGCCACCGCCGCCGCGGGCCGGACCAGCAGGCAGCTGCTCCTGGCCCTCCTGACCGGCGCCGCCATCAGCCTGAGCGTGGAAACCGCGCAGCTCTTCTCTGCCACCAGGAACGCCAGCATAGTCGACGTGCTTACCAACACGGTCGGCACCGCGATCGGCGCGCTTGCCTTCGTCTTCCTCGTCCGGCTCGCCGCCTCGCTCAAGGGACATCGCTCGTTCGTCGGCATCCCGGCACGCGCCATCGCGGGACCGTACGGCCTGGCCTGTTTCATCGAGGCGACGGTCCCCCTCCTCCGACAGGACGAGGTGTTCGGCGCCTCGGGGGGGCCGTTCGCGCGAATGAGCATCGCGCTTGGCTCGTTCACCTGGCGATCACTGCTCGACCTGCCGATCGAGGACTTCTTCCTCTTCCTGCCCGCCGGCATGTTCGCCGTCGCAGCCCTGGTCGAAGCGGACCTCGGATATGCTGCGGCGCGCACTCGTGTGGTGCTGTACGGTGCCGCGCTCGCGGTGCTCGCCGAGTTGCTGCACGGTCCGAACGGGCAGCCAATCATTGCCGGCGCGGTGGTCGTCCACGCGTTGGCCATTGCCGCCGGTGCGTTCCTCGCGGCGGCTCTCCTCCCCGATTTCTCCAAGGCGGTGCGCGGCGCCGCACGCCCCCGCTGGGTGCTTCGTTTCCTCGCGGCGCTCATTGCCCTGTGGGCACTCCGACCGTGGGTTCCGGAATTCCTTCCCCTTTCCGATCGCCTCTCCCATGACTGGTGGGTGCCGCTCGCCGCACTCGGTGGGCGCATGGATGTCTTCAGCGTGGCCGACGTCGTTGGACCTTTCTGTCTCTACATCCCCCTCGGCGCACTGCTCGCCGTCTGGCCGTGGCGCCGAACGGGGTGGCTGGGCAATCTCTGGCCCGCCGTCTGGCTCGCCTTCGGCACCGAAGCGCTGCAGCTCGTCGTGCAGGGTCGCTTCGTCGATGTGACCGATCCACTGATCCAGGTTTCCGGCGCCATCATCGGATGGACCATCATTCGACGCGCCGGCTATCACCCCTACGGAGAGAGCCATTCGTGACCCTCAAGCACGCCGACGTCATTCATCAGGGCCGCATCATTCGGCTCGAGGAGCACACCGTCGAGTTCCCCGACGGCACCGAAGGGAAGCTCGATGTTGTGCGGCACCCGGGGGCGGCCGCCGTGGTTCCGTTCCTCGATGATCCCACCGCCAAGGACCCCCGCATTCTGCTCATCCGGCATTTCCGCCACGCCGCTGGCGGCTGGCTCTGGGAAATCCCCGCGGGGAAGCTCGACGCCGGAGAAGCAGCGCATCCCGAGCGGTGCGCAAAGCGTGAGCTGCAGGAGGAGACCGGGTACTCGGCGGAGGCCGTCACCCACTTGCTGTCGATCGTGACGACGCCCGGATTTTCCGACGAGGTGATTCACCTATATATGGCCACCGGGTTGACCAAGGGGGAGCACGCCAGGGAGGCAGATGAATTCATGGAATTGCACGAGTTTCCCCTGTCAAAGGTTCGTAAGATGATACAAGACAAGGAGATAACCGACGGGAAGAGCCTGGTGGCCCTGTTGTTTGTACAATGTTACAAAGTAGATACTTGAACAAACGGCCGTGTTTGTATAAACTTGTCGGCGTCAACATTGAACAATGTTGGCGCCTCGGTATTTCCGGGGCCATTACACCAGCGACCGGACTCAAGTCCGGATGGAGATGGAACCGATGTCTGCCACCGCACTGGCCTACGTTCCCAGCTTCTCTGCCCAGACCGACACCAACGACCTCATCGCCGCCCACCTCGCCGGCGACGAACGGGCCTTCACTCGTCTCGTCACCCGCTACCAGCCGCGGCTCGTCAACTTTGTCACCCGGATGATCCAGGACCGCGAGCGCGCCGAGGACCTGGTCCAGGAGGCGTTCCTCCGCGTCTATCGCCACCTGAACCGTTTCGACCAGAGCCGGAAGTTCTCCACCTGGGTCTACACCATCGCCTCCAACCTGGCGCGGAATGAACTCCGCAACCGGAAGCGGAGCCCGCTGGTGCTCTACCAGACCCTCGAGAGCAACAATCCCGACGGGGCTCCGATCGAGTTCGAGGACCCGGACAATCGGCCCGACGAGCTCTATCACCAGCGCCACCTGCGCGAACTCGTGGACGCCGCCGTGGACCGCCTCGGCGAGACCCACCGGGAGGTGTTCGTCATGCGCGAGTTGGAGGGGAAGAGCTACGAGGAGATCGCCGAGATCACCCGCACCAACCTCGGCACCGTCAAGAGCCGCCTCAACCGAGCCCGGTCGGCGTTTGCGGAGGAAATCCAGCCGCACTTGGGCTAGGCTGCACGGCTGCGGGGCAGGGGGGCCGATATTCCGCCTCCCGGCCCCGCTGCCCCCCCGCATCGCCTATCTTTAGGCGATGCCTACCCACTCCTACGGCACCTTCACCAAAGCCCTCGACGCGGGGAAACTTGCGCCCGCGTACTACTTCCTGGGCGCCGAGAATGTGCTGAAGGACGAGGCCACCACCGCCCTCCTCGACAAGGTGCTCGACCCCGGGCTCCGCGACTTCAACCTCGACATCCGCTCCGCCCAGCAGCTCGAACCCGAGGACGTGCTCTCCCTCTGCACGACCCTCCCAATGATGGCGGATCGCCGCGTGGTGGTGGTGCGCGACGTCGAGGCGTGGAAGCGAAAGACGCGCGGAAAGAAGGCGGTCCTGCAGTACCTTGAGCAGCCGATTCCCGAGACCGTGCTGGTGCTGGTTCAGGGCGCCGCCGGAGAAGCCAAGGACGACAAGCCCGACACCGACCTCGCCAAGCACACCTACACCGTCGCGTTTGCGGAACTCACCGTCGAGGAGGCCACCCGCTGGGTGGCGCGCGAAGCCAGGACGATGGGCATCACCTTCGCTCCCGGTGCCGAGGCACATCTCATCAAGACTGTCGGTACCGACCTCGGCGCCCTTCGCTCCGAACTCCAGAAGCTCTATGGCCTCGCCAGCGAGGGCCCCGTCACCCTCGAACGTCTCGGCGACCTCGTCGGCGTCCGCCACGGCGAAACCCCCTACGACTGGCGCAACGCTGTCATGCAGGGTGATACCGCGACCGCGCTTCGGCTGACCCCTGTGGTCCTCTCACAGACCGGCGTGTCCGGCGTGCGCCTCGCCCAGCTGCTCGGCACTGCCCTGGTGGCGACCGCGGCCGCGCGCGCGCATTATGACAGGAAGGTTCGGGGCCGGCAGCTCAACGCCGCCGTCTGGAACCTCGTCAAGTCGGCCCGCCCGGCCGGCCTCGGCCAGTGGGGCGAAGAAGTCAACAACTTCTGCCGCTGGGCGGAGCGCTGGACGCAGCCCCGCCTGCGCGCCGCCCTGAAGGCCACGCTTGACGCCGACCGCGCCAGCAAGAGCACCACGATCACCGGCGACATCGGTACGATCCAGGAATTGGTGCTGCGGCTTCGGACTGAGGACTAAAGACTTTCGTGTTTTCGTGTTTTCGTGTTTTCGTGGATTCAGTTCCCGGAGCAACAGTGAAACGCCTGATCATGCTGACCCTGGTACTCGCCATCGCAAGCGCACCGGCCCACGCCCAGACCGACGCCCGGCTCAAGACCGCCGTGCAGCTGGCCGCCGAGGGTCTGCCCGACTCCGCCACCGCCATCGTCAACGGACTGCTGGCCGTCACCCCGGTCAGCGATCCGTTGTACCCGGAAATTCTCTACACGCAGGGCTCCATCGCCCGCACCACGACGGAAATGCAGCGCGCCTACCAGAAGGTCGCGGTGGAATATCCCACCAGCCCGTGGGCCGACGACGCGCTCCTCCGCCTCGCGCAGATGGATTTTGCTGCCCGTAACTTTGCCGGCACCGTCCGCGGCGCCGAGCAGATCCGCGCCAACGATCCCTCGAGCACGCTCCTTCCGTCGGCTTCCTACTGGGCCGCCCGCGCCAGCTTCGAGCTCGACAAGCCCGCCGACGCCTGTGCGTGGATTACCCGCGGCCTGACCAGCCCCAGCGCCGATGTCGAAGCGAAGAACCGCCTCGAGTTCCTCCAGGGCCGATGCAGCGGCCAGGCCGACACCAGCTCCGGCCCCCCTGCTCCCAGCCCCGCAGCCCAGCCCCCCTCCGGCGCCTGGGGTGTGCAGGTCGCCGCCGTGTCGTCACAGGCCTCGGCCAACAGCGTCATCGCCGATCTCAAGGCGATGGGCATGACCGGCACGGCCGTCAAGGAGAAGGGCAATCTCTACAAGGTGCGCGTCCTGGGGCTCGCATCCCGCGAGGCCGCCGATGCCGCCGCCGCCGCCATCAAGGCCAGGCTCGGCGGCAGCCCCTTCGTGCTGGTGCCCTAGGACCGCCCGTGGCCGCCGATCCGCTGAACTCTCCGCTCATGCTGCAGTACCGCGAAATCAAATCGCGGCACCAGGACGCGATCCTGTTCTTTCGCATGGGCGACTTCTACGAGATGTTCTTTGACGATGCCGAGCGCGCCGCGAAGCTGCTCAGCATCACCCTGACCAGCCGCGGCGACGGGATCCCCCTCGCCGGCGTGCCGGTGAAGGCGGCCGCGGAATACCTGCGGCAACTCGTGGGTGCCGGACTCCGCGTGGCCATCTGCGAACAGGTGGAAGACCCCAAGCAGGCCAAAGGCATCGTCAAGCGAGAGGTGATCGAGACGATCACCCCCGGCGCGCTGCTGGAGGAAGGATGGCTCGCAGGCGCGAGGAACAACTATCTCGTCGCCGTCGGCGGGGTCGCGGGCCGAGCCGCGGCGTCAGCCGCGGACATTGTCGGGCTCGCGGCAGTGGATCTGTCCACGGGAGAATTCATTCTCGAGACGATGCCTGCCGATGGGTTGAGTGAAGCGTTGAGCCGCCTGGCGCCGGCCGAGGTGGCCAGTCCGGCCGATGCCGAACTGGAGCTCGACGACAGCGTGATGCGCACGGCGCGGGAGCGGTGGGAGTTTGATCCCGCGCTGGCCCGCGAGGAAATTGCCCGACGCTTCAACCTCGCCTCGCTCGACGGGCTCGGCCTCGGCCCCGCCGACGATCCCGCCATCGGCGCCGCAGGAGCGTTGCTCCGCTACCTCTCCGAGCTTCAGCCCGGCGGCCTCAAACATCTTGCCCGCCCGACCGTGCGCCGTTCCGAGGGGCACCTCTGGATCGACGAGATGACCCGCCGCAATCTCGAACTGGTGGAGCCGCTCCGCGCCGGAGCGCGTGGCGTCACCCTCCTCGAGACCATCGACGCGACGGTCACCCCGATGGGGGCCCGCCTCCTCCGCGCCTGGCTGCTCAACCCGCTCTCCGACCTGGACCGCATCGAGGAGCGGCTCGACGCCGTCACGGTGCTGGTGGACGACACCCGTGGCCGCTCCCGGCTCCGCGAGGCGCTCGAGGGGGTGCGCGACATCGAGCGGCTGGCCGGACGCGCCGCCGCCGGACGGGCGACGCCGCGCGAACTCGGCGCCCTCCGCGATTCCTTCCTGCGCCTCCCCGACGTGCTCGAAAGCCTCCGGAGCCTCGCGCACCGGGACAACAGCGCCGCCCTGGCTGCCGCCGAGTCGGCGTTCGACCTCCTTGCCGACCTCGGGCAGCTCCTTGCCGCCGCGCTCGAGGAGCGGCCGCCGGCCACCCTCGCCGAAGGGGGCGCCATCCGGCGGGGATACGACGCGGAACTCGACGAGAGCCGCGACCTGCGCGACGGCGGGAAGCAGTACATTGCCGGACTGCAGCAGCGGGAACGGGAGCGTACCGGCATTCCGTCTCTCAAGGTCGGATACAACAAGGTCTTCGGCTATTACCTCGAAGTCACCCACGCGCATACCAGCCGGGTCCCGGCCGACTACGAACGGCGGCAGACCCTCACCGGTGCCGAGCGGTACGTCATTCCGGAGCTGAAGGAATACGAGAGCAAGGTGCTCAGCGCGGAAGAGCGGATGAGTTCGCGCGAGGCGGAGCTCGTGGCGGCGCTGCGCGACCGTGTCGGGGGCGACGTCGCCCGGATCCAGCGCACCGCACAGCTCCTGGCCCGCCTCGACGTCTGGTCGGGACTCGCGGAGCGCGCGGTGCACGGACGCTACGTTCGGCCGGTCATGACCTCCGGCTTCGGGCTGTCGCTGACCGCCAGCCGGCACGCCGTCATCGAACGGATGATGCCGCGCGAGGCGTTCATGCCCAACGACGTGCGCTTCACCGAATCGGAGCGGGTGCTGCTGGTCACGGGCCCCAACATGGCTGGCAAGAGCACCATTCTCCGGCAGATCGGGCTCTGCGTGGTGCTGGCACAGATGGGCGCCTTTGTCCCCGCCGACGCCGCCGAGATCGGGATCGTGGACCGGCTCTTCACGCGGGTGGGCGCCAGCGACAACCTGGCGCAGGGGCAAAGCACCTTCATGGTGGAGATGGCGGAGACCAGCGCCATCCTCCACAACGCCACGAGCGCCTCTCTGGTCCTCCTCGACGAGATCGGCCGCGGCACCAGCACCTACGACGGGGTGGCCATTGCCTGGGCGGTCAGCGAGCACCTGCACGACCAGGTCGGGTGCAAGACGATGTTCGCGACCCACTATCATGAACTGATGCAGCTGCCGGAGCGGCTGGCCCACGCCCGCAACCTCAACGTGGCCGTGCGCGAGACAGGAGACACGGTAGTATTCCTCCATCGCCTGGAAGCCGGCGGCACCGACCGGTCGTATGGCGTGCACGTGGCCCAGCTCGCGGGTCTCCCCGACGCGGTCGTGGCCCGGGCTCGCGCGGTGCTCACCACGCTGGAGGGAACCCACCGCGTCGTGAAGGGACCACCGCCGCCCGAGCCGGACCCGACTCAGTTGCCGCTGTTTGTCGAGGCCGCGCCCCATCCCGCCCTTGAAGCGCTCAGGGCGATGGACGTGTCGAACATGACGCCGCTGGAAGCGTTGAACCGGCTGGCGGAGTTGCAGGGCAAGGCTGGGCGGGGCGGCAGCGGGGACGTCCGGTAACAAGCGCTTGTCCAGAGGCTGGCGAAGGGTTCGGTCCGGAGGGGAGTCAGTGAGCGGTTGCGCGATGTTACCAACCTGCCAGCCGCTCGCGAACTGTCCTCCCCGGAGGACCGACCCGAGCCGGCCGAGAATTGGACCCCGGCTTTCGCCGGGGTGACCACCTTCGTGGCGTCTTTCTCTTCGTGCGTTCTTGTGTATTCGTGGATTCAGTCCTGGAGCGTTGATGCATCGACTCACCGTGCTGGCCGTTGCGCTGCTCGCCCTCGCCTGTGACAAGGGCGAGACCGGCATCATGAAGCTGCCCGACGGCACGCCCCCGCCTGTCGATCAATCGCGCGACCTCCCGCCGGTGGCGCTGAACGCCCAGACGCCGGTGGAGTACCCCCCGGCGCTCTTCGACCAGGGCATCGAGGGCACCGTGATCCTCCGGCTCTATGCCGACACCGCCGGGGTGCTGGTGAACGACTCCACGCGCGTGCAGGAATCCAGCGGGTTCCCGGCGCTCGATTCCGCCGCCGTGGCCGCCGCGCCCAACCTCCGGTTTGCCCCCGCACGGCACGACGGCCGAGCGGTCGCCGCCTCGTTCCTGCAACCGATCTATTTCCGCCATCCCGGTGTTGGAGGAACCACGCCGTGACGCATCCCCATCAGACTCCCTACGACAACGTCCTCGACACCATCGGCTGGACTCCGCTCATCCGGCTCGGCCGGGTCGGCGCCGGCGTCCGCACCCCCGTGTACGGCAAGGCCGAGTACGCCAACCCGGGTGGATCGGTCAAGGACCGCATCGGCCTCGCCATCATCGAGGACGCCGAACAGCGCGGCGAACTCAAGCCCGGTGGGACCATCGTCGAGGGCACCAGCGGCAACACCGGCGTGGGCATCGCCGTCGCTGCCGCCCTCAAGGGGTATCGCTGCATCTTCACGATGCCCGACAAGATGTCGCAGGAAAAGGTCCGGCTGCTCAAGGCGTATGGCGCGGAGGTGGTCATCACCCCGACCGCCGTCCCGCCCGATCATCCCGACAACTACGTCATGAAGGCCAAGCAGATCGTCAAGGACACGCCAGGCGCGGTGCTCGCCAACCAGTTCTACAACCCCGTCAATCCCGAGGCGCACTACCGCACCACCGGCCCTGAAATCTGGGAACAGACCAAGGGCAAGGTGACGCACTTCATCGCGGGTGCCGGGACCGGCGGCACGGTGAGCGGCGCCGGCAAGTTCCTCAAGGAGAAGAACCCGAAGATTCGCGTCATCGCCGGCGATCCCGTCGGCTCGCAGTACAGCAACTGGGCGCGCGACCGGACCATGGGCGAGGGCGCGCCGTACAAGGTGGAGGGAATCGGCGGCGACAAGATCCCGACCACCATTCTCTTCGAGTTCATCGACGAGTTCCGCCAGCTGGGCGATCGCGACGCGATGGCCATGGCACGCCGCCTCGCGCGCGAGGAAGGGATGCTGGTCGGCGGCTCCGCCGGGCTCAACGTGGCGCTGGCCCTCCAGGTGGCGCGGGAGGTGAACGACCCGGAGGCCTGCGTCGTCACCATCCTCTGCGACACCGGCGAGCGGTACCTGAGCAAGCTCTTCAACGACGAGTGGATGCAGGAGAACCAGCTTCTCGACGCGTCGCACAGCACCGTGGCCGACCTGCTCGCGCGCCGGCAGGGATCCCACCCCGCGCTGGTAAGCCTGGCCCCCTCCGCGCAGGTCCGGCAGGCGCTGGGGCTCATGAGCACCTGGGGCGTCAGCCAGATTCCCGTGCTGGAGGAGGGGCGCTCCATCGGCACCCTCACCGAAGCCACCCTCATGACGCGCGCCCTGAGCCAGCCGGCGCTGCTCGACCGGCCGGTGCGTGAAGTGATGGAGGCCTCGCTTCCCGTGGTCGACGCCAGCTTCGCCTCCGACCGCCTGGCGCCGATGCTCACCCGTGACCTCCCCGCCGCGCTGGTGGAGCAGGACGGGACCCTGATCGGGATCGTCAGTCGCTACGATGTGTTGCGCGAAATGATCGGAGCCAGATAGGCGTCCCCCCTCTCCACATTGTGGAGAGGGGGACAGGGGGTGAGGTGGGTCGGGGTGGCGGTGGGGCGGTGGGGCGGTGGGGCAGTGGAGTAGCGGGGCCGCGGGGCCGGGAGGCACTGCGCGTCGCTTCAGCGACATCAGCCGAGGCGCGGCTTGAGCCGCGCGCTCGAATGGGAGATGATCCGTCCGTGAAAGTCACCGTCCTTACTGGTGGAACAAGCAGCGAGCGCGACGTCGCGCTGGCGTCGGCCGTACAGGTCGTGGCCGCGCTGCGCAAGTGCGGGCACGAGGTGGCGGTGGTGGACACCGCGCGCGGCTACATCCCCGAGTCCGACGAAGCGCGCGAACTCGCCGGCACGGTCGGCGTCGCGCCCCCCTCCATCGAAAAGCTGCGCTCCCTGGAGCGCGGGCTCCTCGTGTCGGGGCTCGGCGACCTGCACGTGGTCCGCCACGCGGAGGTCATCTTCCTCGCACTCCACGGCGGCACCGGCGAAGACGGCACCCTTCAGGCGCTGCTCGAGATCATCGGCGTGCCCTACACCGGCAGCGGACCGATGGCGAGCGGCATCGCCATGGACAAGGACATTTCCAAGCGACTCTTCAGGGCGGCGGGGGTGGCCACGGCCGACTGGGCCATGGCACCGATTTCGCTGACCGAAGTCCAGCGCCGGTTCGGCTGGCCGGTGGTGGTCAAGCCCTCGAAACAGGGCTCGACCGTCGGGCTCAGCGTGGTGCGGAAGGCCTCGGAGCTGGAACCCGCCGTGGCGCTGGCCGCCAAGTACGACGACGAAGTCATGATCGAGGCCTTCGTGCCCGGCCGGGAACTCACCGTCGGCGTCCTGGACGACCAGGCCCTCGCGGTGGGCGAGATCATCCCGCAGCACGAGATTTTCGACTATGAGTGCAAGTACACGCCGGGCATGTCGGAGGAAATCTTCCCGGCCGACCTCTCCCCGGCCCTGACCGCGGACTGTCAGCAGCAGGCGCTGGCCGCCCACCGGGCCCTCAAGCTCGGCGGGTACAGCCGGGTGGACTTCCGCTTGACACCGGAGGGTTCGCTCTCCTGTTTAGAGGTGAACACCCTCCCCGGCATGACCGCCACGAGCCTGCTCCCGCAGTCGGCCCGGGCGGTGGGGATCGAATTTCCTGAACTCTGCGACCGGATCTGTCGGTCGGCGCGGATCCTGGGGTCCACCCCGTCGGAGTGACATGAGCATGTATGGCCTTCCGCGTCCCACACCCTGGGTCTGGCGACTCATCATCGCCAACGCGGTCGTGTTGCTGCTCCTCACGGCGCTCCTCCCCGCGCTCGAGCCGTCGCTCCTGTTCGTCCCCGAACTGTCCTACGCCCTGACCCATCCCTGGACCTTCGCCAGCTACATGTTTGTGCACGCGGGGCTGATGCACCTCGCGTTCAACATGCTCATTCTCTACTCCCTCGGCACCCGGGTCGAAGAACGGATGGGCGGCCGCTCCTTCATCCTCTTCTACCTCTACTGCGGTCTCGGCGGCGCCCTCTTTTCCCTCGGCTTGGCGGCGCTGCAGCCCGGGGCGATCGCCGGGGCGTCCGCCGCGGTGCTCGGCGTCGCGGTGGCCTACGCCATGTTCTGGCCGGATGCGGAGCTGATGGTCTTCCCGCTCCCCTGGCCGATCCGCGCCCGCACACTCGTCATCGCGTTGTTGGTGCTCGACCTCGTGCTTGGGCTCCTGAACCCCGGCGACGGCGTCGCCCACATCGCCCACCTCGGCGGCGCCGCCTTCGGGTATCTCTTCTTCCGCATCCAGGGACTCGCCGGTCCCGCGCGCATCCCGCGGCCCCAGGTAGTCGAGCGGACGGTCATGGTCCAGTCGGGTTCCCATGAGGCGGAGCGCTCCGACACCCCGGTGCCGCGGCCCCGCCGCCGCGCACAGCCGGAGCGCGACGAAATCGCGGTCGAAACCGACCGGCTCCTCGACAAGATCAGCGGCCAGGGCATCGCGAGCCTCACACCAGCGGAGCGAAAGTTCCTCGACGAGGTCTCGAAGAAGAAGCGGCACTAGCGCGCGACCGCTTGACATTCGTTCGAAACTCCTTCCCCGCTTTCGCACTTCAAAATTCTCCGCCGTCGTTGGCACTTGCATCGCGCGCCAAATTTTCCTATTCTGGCGCGTGCTGATTAATCTCGTCCCCGATTTTCTCGCCGTCCTTGCCGACGACGATCGCGAAGCCGCCTGGCAACGCTATTTTGAATCCCACAGTGCCGTCCTGAACGCCTATTGGCGCAATTACGTACTGGAACCAGGCTCCCCCGCCGCCGACATCGTCGTCCGCAACGCCCTCGCCGCCGACCGCAGTGATTTGCACGCCCTCCTCGCAGGTGTCGATGTTGTGCGCGTCGTCGAAGAGACGCTCGCCCGTGCCGAAGAGGTATTGCAGATCGACCGGCCGACCGATTGCTACCTGATGGTCGGGATGGGCGGCGCCAACGCCGGCGAACTGGTGGTCGGCGGGCGCGGCGTGGCCTTCATCTGCCTCGAGCATTTTACCGGGCGCGCCAATCCCGAAACGTATGGCCTCGGCCTCACCCCGGACCTGATTCCCCTCTGGGTCGGGCACGAAATGGCGCACACGGTGCGCTACACGTCGCCCGCGAGCCGGAGCGATCTCAAGCGCCTGGTCTCGGATTCAGGCGGGTACTACGACTACTGGGAGACGGGGCGGCGGGCCACCTTGCGTGAGCTCCTCGTCAACGAAGGCCTGGCGGTGCGTGCCGCCGAAGCCGTCGCTCCCGGCTTTCGGTTGAGTGACTATTTCGGATACACCCGGCGCCAGTACAGCCGGCTTCGTGAGCTCGAGGCCTTCCTGACCCGCGCCGCCGAGCCCGATCTCGACCGCGCCGCGCTGGGGCTCCGGCTCCGGTATCTCTCCGGCGGCATGAGTCCCGCCGCCCGCCTGGTCCAGGGCAAGGTCATCCCTGAACGGAGCGGGTACTACCTCGGCCACCGGATGACGGAGGCTCTGGTGCGCCAGCATGGCATCGCCGCCGCGCTGCGGGCGCCCGCGGAGGACGTGCAGGCGGCCGATGAGGCGGCAAGAGGGGTAGCGTAGCAGCCGGGCAGGAGGCAGGAGGCAGGAGGCAGGAGGCGCGAAGGTACCAGACACGGCCTGAAGTGCCAGAGACCGGGCGGCTCCGGAGGCACGTCAGTTCACGGGCTGCCTCTCTGCTGGGTCTCTTCGGCGAGTATGAACTCCAGTGCCGGGGGAGTCGATCGGTCGAAGGGTCAGCCTCCGCCTTTCATTCCGCTCTCCACCATGATTCCTTTTGTTCATGACTCCCACACCCAAGCCCGTCACCGTCACCATCAAGCCCTCGGGCAGTATCTCCATCGAGGGAGACGTCGTCCTGCAGGATCGCGACGGCAACGCCATACCGCGCCCGGCCGAGAAGCATCCGGGCATCCTGAAGCTCTGCGGATGCGGCCACTCCAAGACACCGCCGTTTTGCGACGGGACCCACAACGAGCACAAGCAGGCCACACCGGCCAGCTGACCCATCCACAGGAGCCACGATGCCTGCCTGGCACGCTGACCTCGACACCGCCAAAGCGGTGGCGCAATCGTCCGGTCGCCCGATTCTGCTCTGCACCTGGTCGCCTGGGTGACTGGGCTGCAAGAAAATGGATGCCGTGACGTATCCATCCGACCAGACCGAGTCCTTTCTCTCCAGCCACTTCGAGTGCGTCAAGGTAAGCGTGGCCGACAAGAGCCCGGAGGCGCGCGCCGCCGTGCGCGGCTACCGGCACCTCTGGGCTCCCGGCTTCGTGGTGTTCGACCAGCGCGGCGACGAATTGCGGCGCTTCCTGGGATACCAGGCGCCGAGGGAGTTCCTGGCAGAACTGACGGTGGCGCTCGGCAAGGTGCGGTTGCTCCACCGCGATCCGGCGGGAGCGTTCGAGGCGTTTCGCTCGGTGGCCGATCTTGAGCCACCCGCTCCCGTCACCCCCGAAGCCGTCTACTGGGCTGGAGTCGCGGCCTATCAGCGGGATCGGAAGGACCTGGATTTCCTCAGGGAGTACTGGGAGGAGCTACGGACGCGATTTCCTGAGAGCCGCTGGTGGACCGCAGCGGATGTCTACTGACCGATGCGTCGTCGCGTGAGTCATTTCCCGACGCAGAAACTCCGAAACACCCGATCCAGCACCTCATCTACATCCACCACGCCGATCAACTCCTCGAGCGCCCGCGCCGCCTCGCGCAGGTGATGGGCGGCCAGCACAGCGTCCCCGCGGGCCAGGAGATGCGGCATCGCCTCCTGCAGCGCACCCTGGGCCCGCGTGAGGGCAATCCGGTGGCGTTCCCTGGTCAGCCCAGGCTCCAGGTCGGTCAGGGTCGCGTGCTCGCCAAATGCGGTGCGTACAACGGCGGCCTTGAGCGCATCGAGGCCCTCGCCGGTGACGGCGGAGGTGAGGATGGGCGGGGCAGCGGGGCAGCGGGGCAGCGGGGCCGTAGCGAGATCAGCCTTCGTCCAGACACACAACGTTCGTCCACTCGTCACGGGCGGTCCGGCCAAACCGCCCCGCTGCCCGGCGGCCCCGCTGTTGTCCGGCCCCGCTGCCCCCCGGCCCTGCCCGTCCTCGCAGAGGACGACGACCTCCGCCCCCTCCACATACCGGCGACTGAAGCCGACGCCCAACTGCTCCGCCTCGTCCTCCGACTCCCGGAGGCCGGCGGTATCGACCAATCGAATGGGCCAGCCGAGGAACTCGGTGGCGGCCTCAATGGCATCGCGCGTGGTGCCCGGGGTGGCGGTGACGATCGCGCGGTCGGCGCCCAGCAGCGCGTTGAAGAGCGAGGATTTGCCGACGTTCGGCGGGCCGGCCAGCACGACCAGCGCGCCGGCACGGAGCCGTTCCCCGGCAGGGGCGGTTGCGAGGAGCCGCGCCACCTGCGCCTGCAGTTCCGTCATCCGCTCGGCGATTCGGGCCGGCGCAACGGGCCCATCGTCCTCCTCGGGGAAGTCGATGTCGTAGCCGAGGAGTGCCTCGACGTCGAGAAGCGCGGTACGGAGTGCGGCGAGCCGGCGTGAGAGGCCGCCATCGATCTGATGCAACGCGGCGCGCGCCTGCGCCGTGGCGGTGGCATCGATCAGGTCGCCGACCGCCTCCGCCTGTAGCAGATCCATCCGGCCGTGGAGCACCGCGCGCCTGGTGAACTCGCCGGGCAGTGCCGGGCGGGCGCCGGCCGCGAGGAGAGCAGCGACCAGCCGGACCGGAACCACGAACCCGCCGTGACAGGAGAACTCGACGAGATCCTCGCCGGTATAGCTGTGGGGTCCCGGAAAGACAGTGTAGAGACCCCGATCGATCAGCATCCCGTCACCATCGACAAAATTGGCCAGATGGGCCGTCCTCGGTGGCTCGGCGGTGAAGGTTGGCACCACCTTGGCCGCGATGTCGAGCGCACCCCGCCCCGATAGTCGTATCACCGCCAGGGCGGAACGGCCGGGCGGCGTCGCAAGCGCGGCGATGGGGTCGGAAAGCATGTCAGGAAGGTACTTCAGGCGGGGAAGCGGGGAAGCGGGGAGGTGCAAGCCTCCGAACCCGGGCCGGCTCCGGAGGCACGTCAGTTCACCGGTGGCCTCGCTGCGCGATCCAGCCCTCAGGCGTGAACTCCAGTGCCGGAGGAGCCGGTCCCGGGCGAGGGGCGCCGACTCCCCACGCTATTTCTTCTTCGAAGCCGGCTGTTTTGGCGCGTCCTGCTTCTTCTCTCCCCCGCCGTTCCGCAGCGCGTTCAGCTTCATCCGCTCCTCGCTGATCAGCCACTGCTGCGGGATGCTCGCGATGTTGCTGACCGCGTAGTACAGGTTCAGCCCCGACGCAAAATTCAGGAAGAGCACCGTCATCATCACCGGCATTACGTACATCATCATCTTCATCTGCGGATTCGGCGGGACGCCGCGCTGGCCCATCTTGGTCAGCCCGAACATCGAGAGCCCCATGATCAGGGGGATGATGTACAGCGGGTCCGGCCGCGAGAGGTCGGGCAGCCAGAGGAACGATTGCCCCCGCAGTTCGATCGTGTTCTGGAAAACGAAGAAGAGCGCCAGCAGCACCGGCATCGGCAACAGCATCGGCCAGCAACCGCCCAGCGGGTTGACGCCATGCTCTTTGTAGAGCTTGAACATCTCCTGCTGCAGCTTGGCGGGATCTTCCTTGTACTTGTCCTGGATGGCCTTCAGCTCGGGCTGGATGGCCTGCATGGCCATCGTCGACCGCATCGCCTTCTGGTTGAGCGGCCAGAGGATGAGCCGCACCAGGATGCCGAACAGCACCAGCACCATGCCGTACGCCAGGTGCAGGTTCTCGTGCATCCACACCAGCATCCAACGGACCCCCACCGCCACCGGCCGGATGACGGTCCGGAAGCCGGGCCAGCCGTAGGGGTTCACGTCGTCGAAATCGTGCCCGACCTTGGCCAGTCGGCTGTACTCCATCGGGCCGGCATAGAGCTGGTACCGGAATTCACCGTTGGACGTCACCGGCATGCTGGCCCAGGTAGCCGCCTGGTACGCCTTCTTCTGTCCCGGCAGCGGCAGCGGGCGGACCGTCATCCCGCCAATCGGCGCGGCACCCGGCTCAAAGGCGAGCAGGGCCGTCACGAAATACTTCGACTTCACCGCCACCCATTCGAACGGGCCGCTCACCGTCGCGACCTCGGCGGTGTCGAGCGACTGGAACGCCTTGAACTTGGTGCTCTGGGCCTTCGTCACGAATCCCATGGCCCGTTCGTTCTCGGACAGGTTGGCCTCGGTGTTGGCGAGCCCCGGGCCCATCCCCACCAGGAGCAACCCGCCGTTCGGCCCCACACCGGTGATCGAGCCCACCACGCCGACCTGGTACTCGTCGGGAAGGAAGGTGTAGGCCAGGGTGACCGTGACATCGCCCTGCGTCGACGTGAGTTCGATCGTGTGGGGGGCATCGGTGGACATGCTGGTCGCCGACGTCGCGAAGTTCCAGTCGTCCAGCCGCAGCGTGTCCGAGCCCACGACCAGCCGCAGCCCCATCACTTCCGAGCCCGCGGGGATCAGATTGGCACGCGTACCCTTCATTCCAGGCGCCTGGTCGGCGTAGCGCTCGAGCTCCGCTCGCACCAGCCGGCCGCCACGGGTGGAAATCCCGTAGTTGGCAAGCGGGGTGTGAATCAGGATGGTGTCTTCGGGAGCCGCGTCGGTGGCGCTGGGCACCATCGACGGCGAGGACGACGGCACTGGAGCCGGTGCCATCGGGACGGCGGTGGTCGTCTCGGGAGCGGACAGAGCCGTGGCGACCGAGTCGGGGCCGTCCGTCACCGGAACCGGGGGCTTCTTGTTGAGGAGAGCGGGGGCCATGACGATGAGGGTCATGAGTGCCATCGCCCAGATAAATCGACGATCCATGGTCAGGTCACCCTGTCAGGGTACCGGGTCGTACCCGCCGGGATTGAACGGGTGACAGCGAATGAGGCGCCGAAGACCGAGCCAGATGCCCTTGAGGGCGCCGTATTTGGACACCGCCTCCAGCGTGTACTGCGAGCAGCTTGGCGAGAACCGGCAGCTCGGCGGGAGGGCGGGGCTGATGAACTTCTGGTAGCCGCGGATCGGCAGCATGACGATCCGGCGGGGAACATCACGGAGCCGCATCGGGACTCCCGGCGACGGTCTCGCGCCAGGCGTGGACTTCGGAGCGCAACGCCGCGAACGTGGCCGCGTAGGCCTCGCGCCGGGCTCGCACCAGCAAATCCACCGGAGGCGTGGACCCCTGCACCTCCCGACGCCACAGCTCCTTCAGGCGCCGGCGCAAACGATTGCGGGCCACCCCCGTGGACTGGTACTTCGGGACGATGAGTCCCATCCGGGGAAGGCCCGCCACATTATCCGACCAGAGAAACTCCAAATGTCCCGTGCGCATCCGGCGGCCTGTGTTGAGCAGACGGCGGATGTCCGACGATTTCGCGAGCCGACTGGCCCGCGAAAATCGCTCACTAGACGTCAGGAGCCCCCGTGCTTCGACGGAAGGCTGACAACCAGCGACTTCCGACCCTTTTTCCGACGCCGCGAAAGAATCGCACGACCCCAACGGGTCGCCATGCGCGCGCGAAAGCCGTGCTTGCTGATACGCCGCTTGTTTCTCGGCCTGTACGTAGGCTTCATAACTCTATCCTATAGTGAGACTTAATGAGCCCGAAAACGTAATCTCTGGGTGTGGAAAGGTCAAGGAGGGGGAGGCAGCGGGGCAGCGGGGCAGCGGGGCAGCGGGGCAGCGGGGCAGCGGGGCAGCGGGGCAGCGGGGCAGCGGGGCCGAAGCTGTGTGGTACACCAGGATCCGTCAACCACGATTCTCGTGGAATTGACCGTCTGGAGAGATCCAAGCATCCGGCACGAAGTGGTGGGTTCATGTGCCAGGGGTGGGCGTGAGCCCACCCCGGCGTGAGCCCACCCAGACGTGAGCCCACCCCGGTGGGTCCGCCGACGCACGGGATCGCCATGGGCATCGGGGCACATGCCCGCCCCGGTCCGTCCAACCGAGCCGGGGGATGCCTTTTCAGGCGTCGTCATCAGCCCACTTTGATGCGACCCTGGCGCCGATTCGATGCGTCGGGCGGCATCGGCAATATCGATTCATCCTTCCCGCATTCCCGCGTTCCCGCGTCCCCGCCCATGTGGACACGCACACGCAACTCGCTCGCTTCCCTCTGGTTCCGAAGTTCATGAACATGGATTCCAGCGCTGTCAAGTGCGTGTAACGCAACCCACATTTTCCGCTACGTTGACTTTTCCACACTGGGCTCGTAGAATCGTCCCCCCAAGCCATTTCTCCCACCGGGTTCACGAGTCTCGATGCCGCTGTCCGCCAAAGAAGCCTGGAAACGCATTCTCGAAGATGCGCGCCGTGAGCTTCCCGAACACGCAATCCGCACCTGGCTGGAGCCGACCTCGGCAATAGCCCTGGACGGATCGGAGCTCGTGATCGGTGCGCCGGACCAGTTTGCCGTCGAGTGGAACGAGACCAAGCATGCCGGTGTGCTTTCGAAGCTGGCGGAGCCGCTCCTCGGGCAGGCCACCAGGATCGTCTTCCGTGTCCAGGAGGAGCGGCAGCAGCGGCCCCAGATGGACTTCTTCGTGGCGCCGCCTGCCAGCGAGCCGGCCGCAGCGGCTGCCATCCGGAACACCCAGCCGCTCAACGAGCGCTACACCTTCGATACCTTCGTCATCGGGAAGTCGAACGAGCTGGCGGCCGCCGCCGCACATGCCGTGGCCGAGGCGCCGGGCAAGACCTACAATCCGCTCTTCATCTATGGCGCCACCGGGCTGGGCAAGACCCACCTGATGCAGGCCATTGCCCACGCCGTCGTGCAGCGGGCCCCCGAGACCCGGGTCCTCTTCGTGGGCGCCGAGCAGTTCATCAACGAGGTCATCGAGAGCATCCACAGCCGCACCACGCCGGAGCTGAAGCGCCGGTACCGGAGCGACGTGGACCTCCTGCTGGTGGACGACGTGCACTTCCTGGAGGGCAAGGAGCGCACCCAGGAGGAGTTCTTCCATACCTTCAACGCCCTCTACGAGGCCGGCAAGCAGATCGTCGTGACCTCCGACCGGCCCCCCAAGGAGCTCCCCGGCCTCGAAGCACGGCTGGTGAGCCGGTTCGAGTGGGGCATGGTGGCTGACAGCGGTCTTCCCGACCTCGAGCACCGGATTGCCATCCTGCAGAAGAAGCAGGAGCAGGACCATCTCGAGATGACCATCCCGGACGATGTGCTCCGGTTCATCGCCGAGCACGTCCGGTCCAACGTCCGGGAGCTCGAAGGGTGTATCATCAAGCTGCTGCTCTTCGCCTCGCTGAAGCACCGGGAAATCACCATCGAGCTGGCGCGCGAGTCCCTGGCCGACAAGATCAAGGCCAGCGAAGAGGCTGCCAGTGTGACACCCCGGCCGCTCCCCTCCGTGGACCGGGTGCAGGAAATTGTGTCGCGACGGTGGGGCGTCACTCCTGAGGGACTGCGCTCCAAGGCGCGCATCCAGACACTGACGGTGCCGCGGCAGATCGCGATGTACCTGGCGCGCGAAGTTCTCCAGATGCAGCTGGTCGAAATTGGCCAGGCGTTCGGTGGCCGCGACCACAGCACCGTGATTCACAGTGTGGACAAGGTTGAACGTCAGATGGCGCGGGATCGTGCGTTCCGAGAGCGAGTTGACCTCGCCCGGCAGGAGTTGTTCGCACAATAGTCGGCTCGGCGAATGTGGTTAAGTGTGGAATCGACATTCGCACTCGAAATCGGCGGAGCTTTCCAGTTGCTCCACACGCTTCCGACAGAGCCAAAGTGGTCCAGGGTGTTGTTCGACGGTGAGTTGGGGCGGTCACCCACATCTCCACACCCTCTACTACTACTACTAGTCATATATATCTATAGAAGTACTAGTACTACTTGCACGGTGGGGACGGTATGAAGTTCACGATTACACGCGAACAGTTCCAGGAAGGTCTCGTGGCCGTGGCGGCCAGCGTTCCCGCCAAGACCACCCTCCCGGTGCTGGCCAATATCCTGCTCGAAGCCACCAAGGACGGCCTCCGAATTTCGGGGACCGATCTCGACATTGCTGTCAGCACGACCGTGGCGGCCAGTGTCGACCAGGAAGGCGCCATCACCCTGCCAGCCCGGAAGCTGGTGGAGATTGTCCGGGAACTCCCCAGCGCCAGCATCCGGTTTACCGCCTCCGGAGAGCAGCGAGTCAGCCTGGAGTGCGGCAAGTCGAAGTTCAAGCTGCTGGGATTGCCACGTGAAGAGTTCCCCGCCTTCCCGACCGTCAGCTTCGACGGCGGATGGACGGTGGCGGCCAAGGAGCTGCATAAGCTCATTGGCCACGTGGCGTTTGCGGCCAGCACCGAGGAGAGCCGCCCGATCCTGAACGGCGTGCTCTGGGAGCTCCGTCCGGACAAGATGCGCATGGTGGCCACCAACGGCCATCGGCTGGCGCGCATGGATGTCCCGGTTTCGGGAGGCAAGACTCAGGCAGACCTGATCGTGCCGCCCAAGGCCCTCGACCAGATCCGTCGCCTCTTCGGCGCCGACGACAGCGTCGAAATGGCCCGCAGCGACAACCACCTCGGCTTCCGGTCGGCCACGACGCAGGTCTACACCCGCCTCATCGAGGGCCCGTACCCGAACTACGAGCAGGTCATCCCGAAGGAAAACGACAAGGTGGCCACCGCCGACAAGGCGGCCCTGGCCGCAGCCCTGCGGCGGATGAGCACCGTGGCCAGCGACCAGACCCACCGCATCCGGATGGCGTTCTCGAGCGGCGGCTGCAAGCTCTCGGTCCAGACCCCCGACCTCGGCGAGGCCCAGGACGAGCTGACGGTCACCTACGAGGGAGAACCGCTCGAAATCGGCTTCAACGCCACGTACCTCCTCGAGATCCTGAAGTTCATCCCGACCGACGAGGTGCGGATGACCTTCAAGGCCCCCGAGCGCGCCGCCACCTGCGAGCCGGTGGGCTGGGACGACCCGGCCAGCTACATGACCCTGGTGATGCCGCTGCGGCTGGTTGATTAGGCGGGGCGGCAGGGCCGCTGGGCGGTAACAGCACAAGGGGCACCCTCTGTGAGGTTGCCCCTTGCCATTTCTGCTCGCCATTCGATTTTCCAGCCCCGCCTAAATGCTATCCGGCACCACCATCTCCTCGATTACCGGCGGTGGCGGGACCGTCTCCTCGTCCGCTTCCTGTGGAATCGCCACCACCTCGCCCCGCATCCGCCGCAGAATCAGGTCCCGCCGCCAGCGCATCCGCCCCGTCCGATAGGCCGGATTCGAGGAGAGGGGAAAGGGCAGCGATCCTGCCAGCGAGGCCGCCTGGGCCGGTGTCATCCGGCTGGCAGGCCGGTCGAAATAGAACTGGCTGGCGGCCTCGGCGCCCCAGATGTTGGGCCCGAATTCCGCCACGTTGAGATACAACTCCATGAGGCGCCGCTTGCTGAGCGCCGCCTCCAGTCTGTAGGCCGTCACCCCCTCCTTCAGCTTCCGCAGGGGGTTTCGGTCCGGCGACAGGTAGAGGTTCTTGGCGAGCTGCTGCGTGATGGTGCTGGCGCCGCGCAGCTTGGCCCGTCGGCTCCAAAGGGAGCCCAGGGTATACCAGAGCTCGGCCCGGTCCTTCGGGTCGCTCCAGGCGAAATCTGCGCGACGGTAGCCCAGTGCCTCGAGGATGGCGAGGTAGTCAATGCCGTGGTGCTCGAGGAAGCGGTTGTCCTCCCCGATCATCGCGGCCCGCGGCAGCCAGACGGAAATGGAATCCAGTGGAACCGGCCGGTAGGTGGGCTGCTCGGGGAAGCCGCGACTCCGCGCTTTCCCGGCCCCGCTGCCCCCCTGCCCCGCTGGCCCGCCGGCGACTGCGTCGCCACGCATCGACATGAATGCCGTCTGCGCCGGCCAATGCGTCCGGTACCAGAGCGGGGGCGGCCAAACCGCCATCAACCAGAGGAGGAACACTCCCCCGGCGATGGCGGTCCAGCGCACGGCGGTGCGCCACATGCGCGGGCTAGCGCAACGCGCGCGACTTAGAAGGAGCCGATCGTGATGACGGTGTGCGCCTTGAGCGGAATCGGCATCGGCGCCTGGCTCGTGGTGATCACGATATCGGAGTCGAGGGTGTTCGTCCCGCCCAGGTATGTGCCTTCTTTCGTCACGTAGTACGTTCCCACGCCCGTGCCAGCGCCTTCCAACTGCATGTCGCCGCCGGGGCCGCTCTGGCTCCCGACCGACGAGGTGACGCTGGTGGTGTTGATGGTCAGCGCCTTGGTGTTGTTGTACATCCCCTCGCCCGCCGCCGTGAAGGTCGTCTCCATCTTGATGCTGGTGGAGCCGGCGTCGGAGGTCGAGGTGTACGACAGGGTGTCGGTCCAGACGTCGCCCTTCTTCTTGGTGTGCGCCGCGCCGCGCGGGAAGAAGCCGGCCAGCACCGCCTCAAACTGCTGCGCGCCGGGGCCGCCCTGCACGAAGACGAGGTTGTCGATCTTCCCCTTCTCGGTGAGCAGACCCTTCCACGTCGAGCCCTTCGAAGAATCGGCGGCCGCCTGCAGAATGGCCTGCCCCTGCGTGGCGCTGTCGACAGCCATGCTGTCGAGCACCATGGTCAGCGCCTTGCCGCCGGTGGTGTCCTTGAGCGTCATCGTGAAGTAGCCGGAGAAGCCGGCGGTGTTCTTCTGCTCGCCGGCGCCCATCGCCGACAGGTCGAGGGTTGACTGGGCGACGATGCCGATCTTGTAGTGCAGTGTCGTCACCGCGGCGGTGGGGTCCGACTGCACCGGGGTACCGATCAATCCGCCGGCCAGGGCCGCGGTGGACAACAGTCGTACGAACATGGGATCCTCGGAGTAGGGGCGAACGCGTGAGCCCCGGACCGCTGGGCGCGGGCCGACTCTCGCTGGGAAGAATCTATAACGAACGCCGCCCCGGCGGGGGCCGGGGCGGCGCGGGGCGGGCCATAAGCCGAGTTCTGTACCCTGTCGCCAGGGGATGGTCATCTGTCTGGGACGGTCGTCGCCGACCGCCTCGAGCAGCCTACCCGCGGCTCACCGTTGCCGGTGGGGTCGGTGCGGGCCGCACCTCGCCGCTTATTTGGCCTTGCTCCGACTGGGGGTTGCCGTGCCATCGCTGTTGCCAGCGACGCGGTGGGCTCTTACCCCACCCTTTCACCCTTACCCTCCGACGCTTGCGCGTCCTCGGGCGGTTTGCTTTCTGTTGCCCTGTCCGTCGCCTTGCGGCGCCCAGGCGTTACCTGGCAGTCTGCCCTGTGGAGCTCGGACTTTCCTCGGATGCCGAAGCACCCGCGACCATCGAGCCTGCCCCGCCCGGAATATAGCCGTGGGGGCCGGCCCCCGCGGGGCTCATCCGCGCCCCTGGACCCGGGCCAGCCCAGCCGCCGCGGCCTGGACGAACTCCTCCAGCGCCGGGTCCGCCGACTTCCACTGATCCAGCACCAGTTGATACTGCTCGGCCGCCTCCGCCTGGCGGCCCAACTTCTCGTATGCCGCTCCCCGCAGCAGTCGCATCCGCCCGACCGACGCCCAGCGGGAGTCAAATCCGCGGGTGTTGAAGTACTCGGGTTCGAAATGCTGCAGCGTCTTCACGGTGCCGGCGTAGTCGCCGAGCTGGAACTGGGCCTGCGCGTAGACCGGCAGCCACCCCGGATACATGTCGCGGGCACTGTCCGGCGTCGCCAGGGCGGCGCGGGCGGCCACGGTGTCGCCCTTCATGAGGGCCAGGATCGCCGCGACCTCGGGGGGCGGCGCGTGTCCGCTGATCGCATCGTACTCTTCGACGGGGCGCGGATTTCCCGCCGGACCGACGAGCAACCCCAGCGCCGCGTTTTGACCGCTGTACAGGGCGTCCTTCCGCTTCTCGGCCGGCACGCTGCGCGCCTCCTCCGCGGCCGCATCCCAGAGCCGGAGGAGCTTCGCCTCGGGCACCGTCACCGATCCGTACAGGCTGGAGAGCATCATCCGGTTCCAGTCGCTTCCCTTCATCGACTGCGGCATCGAAGCGGGCAAGACGTCGGTGCGAATCTCGTCGACCAGTTCGATGACCCGGGCTGCGCTCGAGAGGTCGCCGTAATACGCGAAGATATTGGCGCCCCCCAGGACGTCGGTCATGAGGGTCGGTGCGTCCTCGGCGCCGGCGAAATCGCCCGGTGTAATGGTGGCCAGCGCCGACTTCAGCTCCGCCGCCGCGCGCGGACCATCCCCGCCGACGAAGCGGACCCGCGCCTGGAGAAACGGCATCTCCGGGTTGGTCGGATCCGCCGAGCGGAACCGCGCGACCTCGGCCAGGGCGTCGGGGTACTGCTGGTTCGCCAGGAACGCGTCCACCATTGCCAGGTGTGCACGCCCGGTGCCCGGCTGCGCGGTGCTCCACGCCCGCGCGGACTCCAGTCCCGCCAGGCGCGCCCGTGTCAACGCCGCCACGCGGGTGCCGCTGTCGGCGCCCGGGGCCGGCACGAACGAATCGGGGGTCACCAGCAGGACAGGCGTCCCCGGTCCGCTCGCCAGGTTCAGCGCGAACTGGATGTGTTCGTAGGCCAGGGCGTAGTCGGGCGCCAGCGCCAGCGTCCGTCGAAAGGCGCGGAGGGACTCGGTGAAACGGGTCGCCAGCCGGGACTTCTCGTCGTGGAACCAGGCGTCGCCCAGCCCGTACCAGGCGTCGGCGTCGCGCGGATTCTTGGCGAGCAGTTGCTGGTAGATGTTGCGTGACGCGGCGTTCTGGCCGAGCACGAAGAACCGGTACGCGGCGATGACCGCACGGTCGTGGGCCGGGAGCTTCTGCGAATAGAGCACCGCACGGTCGATGGCCACCTGGCCCGTCGAGTCGGCCGTGCCGACCAGCCAGCCACGGGTCAGCGCCAGCTTGTAGTAGGCCAGCCCAAAGGTGGTGTCGACCTGGACCGCCCGTTCGAAATTCCGCTGTGCGGCGGCGAGTTCCCACCGCGTCAGGCGTTCCAGCCCGCTGAGGTAGGAGCGGTACGCCTCGATGGACGGCGTGGTGACCGAGGCGAGGTCGGTCCACGTCTCCCCGGGCGCGCCGGAGATGTCCAGAAGGCGCAGCGCGAGCCGGTCGAATTCCGGACGTGGATCGTCGGAGGCTGGCGCGCTGACTTCCGCGACATCCTCGCGCGTCCCGGTGGCCACGTCGTACACCCGGGCGGTGAGGTGAAGCGAGTCGCCGACGTCCTGGTAGTCGCCCAGCACCACCGTCCAGACCCCTGCCTCGCGAGCGAGCTTGCGGGCCATGTCGAGCCCGATGTCGCTATCCGTGTTGAGGCCGTGCCGTGCGAGCAGGTCGTGGACCCGCTCGTGATCCACCACCGTCATGTCCTTCCACTGCGACATGTTGAGCGCCAGCATGTTGACGCTGCCGTTGCGCAGCCATTCGATGCTCTGATCGTCGCGCAGGTTGTCGAACGGCAGCACCAGCACCGAGAGCCGCGGATTGACCCCGTCCGGCGGGCCAGCGGGGCGGCGGGCCACCACCGTCGCGACGATTGCCACCGCGGCCAGGAGGGCGCCGGCCACGAGCGCCCGCCGGCGGCGCCGTCGCCCGAAGAGGGGGACCGGCGTCGGCGTACCGCCGAGGGCCGCGCGGAACTCCGACCCCGACTGGAACCGCTCCCCCGGCGCCTTGGCCAGCGCCCGCATGATGCCGGCGCCGAGGTCGGCAGGGCAGTCGGGGCGGATCCGGGTGAGCGTCGTCGGCTGCTCGGAGATGTGCTTCGAGACCACGACCCGGTTCGGTCCGACAAAGGGGGGATGCCCCGCCACCATCTCGTACGCCACGACGCCGAGTGAGTAGAGGTCGCTCCGGGAGTCGACCTCTTCGCCGGCCGCCTGCTCCGGGCTCATGTAGTTCGGGGTGCCGACCACCATCCCCTGCCCCGTGACCGGTCCGTCCGCTCCCGCCGGCTCGGCCGCCAGCGCGCGCGCGATGCCGAAGTCCGCCAGCAGCGCCCGACCGCTCCCCGCCTCCAGGAGAATGTTCTCCGGCTTCACGTCGCGGTGCACCAGCCCGGCGCTGGCGGCCGCGTCGATGGCGGCGGCGATGTCCATCGTGATGCGGCGTGCCTCTTCGGGGGGCAGCTTCCCCTCGCGGTTCAGCCGCTCCCGCAGCGATTCGCCCGGGACGCGGTCCATCACGAAATAGAGGATGTCGTCGGCTTCGCCGGCGGTGTAGACGGTGACGATGTTCGGGTGCCGGAGCCGCGCAATCATGCGCGCCTCGGCGAGGAACCGCTCGGCGATGGACGAGTGGATGGCCAGTTCGGGGTGGACCGCCTTGACCGCCACGTCGCGAGCCAGCGTCACGTCGCGGGCAAGGAAGACGACGCCCATGCCGCCGCGACCAAGCTCCGGACCCAGGACGTACTGGGATCCGAGCGCGGCCTGCAGGCGCTCAGCGAGTCCGGGGCCTGCCTGGGGTTTGGTCACCCGCGGGCTCCACGTGTGAGGGGAATCGTCCGTGACTGGCGGTGGGGCCGCACCGCCGATGGGCTCTTCAAAATACACACCGGCCCCCTTCCAGACAGGGAGATGTATTGGGTGGGATGCCTGCCGCACGAGAATGGTTGCCCGGCCGGCCCCGCCGCCCCTATTCCGGTTGGACTGCTGTTGAGGGGAGACGCCTAGCGTGCCCCCCACCACACCACTACGGAGCCAGCCCGTGCCTGATTCACTTGTCCAGATGCCGGAGGGGCCGCCGACCATCGCCGCCGTCCTCCTCCCCGCCGAACGGGCCAAGGTGGAGGCCGCCGGCCAGGGGTGTTTCACCCTCCTGCACCGTGACTCGGTGCCGGAGGCCGTCCGCGCCGTCCGGGAGCGGCCGGTGGATGGCATCCTCCTCTCGGTCCACCGCTGTCCCAGCACGGAGGTCCGAGACGTCCGCCGCCTGGTCCACGACTTCCCCGGCATCCCCACCGTGGCGCTCGTCTCGACACACGACGCCTCCGCCAGCGAAACGCTCCTTCAGCTCGGAGCCACCGGCCTGCGGCAGGTGGTCGACATTACGGGCCCCTCGGGCTGGCAGCGCCTTCGGCAGCTCATGGCCGCGCCGGTGACCCGGGCTGCCGCCCGGATCCAGGGGCCGCTGATCCACGCATTGGGCGATGCACCGGCGGACCTGCGCTTCTTCTTTGAGATGCTGGTCCGTCTGGCCCCGGACCTCACCACCGTCCGCGCCCTCTGCCGCGCCTGCGAAGTACGCCCCAGCACCCTCATGTCCCGCTTTGCCAGGGCGGGGCTGCCTTCACCCAAGGGGTATCTCGCCAGCGTGCGGCTCCTCCACGCCGCGCACCTCCTCGAGGCGCCGGGGCGATCGATTGCCGACGTGGCCTACCGGATGGAGTACTCCTCGCCGCAGAGCTTCGGCAGGCACATCCGGGCCATGCTCGGCATCACGAGCCTCGAATTCCGGCGCCGGTTCCCCTTTCCCACTGCGCTTGCACGGTTTCTCGACCTCATGGTCGTGCCCTACGGAGGCGTCTGGCCCGTCTTCCATCCCCTGGAAACAGGGAGCTGGGACAGCGGACACTGTTTGGCGGGTCAGGCCCCTCCTCCTGCGTGACCGGCCCGTTGCGGTGAACGGCAGCTCGGCTCTAGCTTGGGGCGGCTTCCCTAACCGCGAGTGTGCCCGTGTTGCTTCGTCGCCTGACCGCCGTGCTGGCCCTGCTGGGCACGACCGCCTGCTCGCGGGACCCCTCCCCCGAGGCGCTGCAGCGCACGCTGAGCGCGCATCCCGAAGTGCTCGTCGGGGCCATCCGGGCGCACCCCACCGAGTTCATGCAGGCCCTCAACGCCGCCTTCCAGGCGTCGCAGGCCGCGCAGCAGCAGGCCGCGGCCGCCAGGATCGATGCGGAATTCCAGAACCCGAAACAGCCCGATTTGAGCGACCGCGTATCGCTCGGCAGTCCGTCGGCGCCAGTCACCATCGTCGAGTACACCGACTTCGAGTGTCCCTACTGCCGCGAGTCGGTGGCGGTGATGCATCAGCTGCTCGAGCAGTATCAGGGCAAGGTTCGCCTGGTCGTCAAGCAGACCCCGCTCGAAATGCATCCGAACGCGATGCCGGCCGCGCTGATGTTCGAGGCGCTGGCGCTGCAGGGAGCCGCGCCGGCCTTCAAGTTCTATGAGCTGATGTACGCCGAGCAGGAACAGCTCGAGAAGCGGGGACAGCAGTTCGTGGTGGAGGCGGCGGGGCGAGTCGGCGCGGACGTTCCACGTGCACTGCGCGACCAGCAGAGTGACGCGGTGCGCGCGCGGGTGGCCGCCGACATCGCCGAAGGGCAGGCCTTCGGGTTCACCGGCACTCCGGCGTTCGTGATCAACGGCGTGTCGCTCGAGGGCGCGCACCCCGCCAACAATTTCGTGCCGATCATCAACCGGCACCTGGCCGCCGCGCCCTGACGCACCCCTGTCCCCAAACAACGACGACCCTCCAGGCGCATCCCGGAGGGTCGTGCTGTTTCGGTCGGTCATGGCGACGACGCTCCGAGGGAGCCGACGCCGCCGTCGCTTCCCCTACCGCAGCCCCAGTTCTGTCGCGGTCGTCAGCACCGCCACCGCGTGGCCCCGCTCCGTGAGCGCGGCGGCGCCGCCCTGTTCGCGGTCGACGACGGCCAGCACGCCAAGCACGATGCCGCCCGCCTCTTCCACCGCGGCGATGGCCTGGATCGCGGAGCCCCCCGAGGTGATGACGTCCTCCACGACCACCACCCGGTCGCCGGCGCGGAAGTTCCCCTCGACCCGGCGCTTCGTGCCATGCCCCTTCGCCTCCTTGCGGACGCTGAAGGCGTCGACGACCGGCGGCGCCTCCCGGCTGGCGAGCGCCACGGCATACGCGACGGGATCGGCACCCATGGTGAGCCCCCCCACCGCTGCGGGCGACCATCCCCGCGCGCGCAGGGCCGCGACGCCGAGCCGGCCGATGAGGTACAGCCCCTCGGCGGACATCGTGGTCGGGCGGGCGTCGATGTAGTAGGTGGAATGGGCGCCCGAGGCGAGCGTGAAGTCGCCGTGGCGGATCGAGCGGTGGTGGAGGAGCTGCAGGAGAGCGGCGTGCTCGTCCACGGTCAATCCTTGCCGAACAACCCGGAGAGGAAGCCCTTCTTCTTTTCCGGCTCGGCGCGGGCCGCCGCGCAGAATCGCGTGGCGAACTGCTTGACCGTGGCCGGACGCTTTTTGAGGTCCCGCTCCAGTCCCGCCATCAGCGCGGCCTCGAGGTCGGGACCGAACTTGGCGTTCTTGGCCACCTCGCTGAGCGGGCGGGGCGTCTGGGTCAGCAGCTGCTGGAAGAGCTCCCGCGGCGACTTGCCCGGGAAGGGGAGTTCGCCGGTCAGGAGGTAGTAGGCAATCGTGGCCAGGCTGTAGACGTCGGCCTGCTCGCCCACCAGCTCGCCGGACAACGCCTCCGGGGCGACATACTGCAGGGTCCCAACGAAGAAGCCGGCGCGGGTGAGCCGCTCCTCCTGGGGGAGTTCCGCGTCGCGGGCAATCCCGAAGTCCAGCAGCTTGGCGGTCTGGGTGGCGGGATCGTACATGATATTGGCGGGCTTCAGGTCGCGGTGGATGATCCCGGCGGTGTGGGCGGCGGTCAGCGCCGCGCCAACCTGCTCAACGATCTGGGCCACCACCATCGGCGCCAGCGGGCCGGACCGGGCGGCAAAGAGCTCGAGGGCCTCCCCTTCCGCCCATTCCAGCGCGAGGAAGTAGGCGCCGTTCTCCTCGCCGTATTCCCAGGTGCGGACCACGTTCGGATGGACCACGCGCACACCGAATTCGGCCTCACGCAGGAAGCGCTTGACCGCGATGGGGTCCTGCCCAAGCCGGGGGCGAAGCACCTTGATGGCCGTCGGGCCACGCTCGGGGTGCTCGGCCTTGTACACCAAAGCCGTGCCACCTTCGCCGACATGCTTTATGAGGCGGTGGCCGGCTACCGTGCGGCCAATGAGTTCGTCTGGCGTCATGAGATGGAGGGAAGGTACTCGCCGCCGGCGGGACCGGCAAGCAGCAGACCGGCCCGCGCTTGACCATGCTTCGGCGCAGAGGATACCCTTCGCGTGCGCCGCACGCCCTGAATTCCCGCCCGTCATCGAAGGGGGCCTCGTGCTCCGGTTCCGCGACAGTCTGCTTCTCCTCCTTCTGCCAATGATGGCGTGCAGCTCCTGGCAGCGCGTGGGCACCAGTGCCACGCCATCGCCCGAGGAGACGCTCACCAGT